>JAMWZG010000002.1:9950-73018 GCA_024304855.1 Paracoccaceae bacterium | reverse complement strand
ACGCCGACCGCGCCCATGTCTGGCACCACCTGAGCCAGCACAAACCCTATGAGACGACCGACCCCCGCATCATCGTCGAGGGCAAGGGGATGCGCGTCTGGGACCAGAAGGGCAAGGAACATCTGGATGCCGTCTCGGGTGGAGTCTGGACCGTCAACGTCGGCTATGGCCGCGAGCGGATCGCCAATGCCGTGCGCGACCAGTTGATCAAGCTCAACTATTTCGCAGGCTCCGCCGGGTCGATCCCCGGCGCCATGTTCTCGGAACGGCTGATCGAGAAGATGCCGGGCATGTCCCGCGTCTATTACTGCAACTCGGGTTCCGAGGCGAATGAGAAAGCCTTCAAGATGATCCGCCAGATCGCGCACAAGCGTTACGGCGGCAAGAAGCACAAGATCCTCTATCGCGACCGCGACTATCACGGCACGACCATCGGCTGCCTCTCGGCAGGCGGCCAGGACGAGCGGAACGCGCAATATGGCCCCTTCGCACCCGGCTTCGTGCGTGTGCCCCATTGCCTTGAATACCGCGCCGCCGATCAGGGCGCCCCGGTCGAGAATTACGGCGAATGGGCCGCCAACCAGATCGAAGCGGTGATTCTGGCCGAAGGCCCCGAAACCGTCGGAGGCATCTGCCTTGAGCCGGTGACGGCCGGCGGCGGCGTCATCACCCCGCCCGAGGGCTATTGGCAGCGGGTGCAGGAAATCTGCCGCAAATACGATGTGCTGCTGCATATCGACGAGGTGGTCTGCGGCGTCGGTCGGACCGGCACATGGTTCGGCTATCAGCAATATGGCGTCCAGCCCGACATGGTGACAATGGCCAAGGGCGTGGCCTCGGGCTATGCCGCCATCGCCTGCCTTGTCACGACCGAGTCCGTGTTCGACATGTTCAAGGATGACGCGACCGATCCCTTGAACTATTTCCGCGACATCTCGACCTTCGGCGGCTGCACGGCCGGTCCTGCTGCCGCGCTGGAGAATATGGCGATCATCGAGGAGGAAGGTCTGCTCGAGAACACCACAAAGATGGGCCATTACATGCTGGACCGTCTGGCCGAGCTGAAAGACAAGCACGCCGTCATTGGCGATGTGCGCGGCAAGGGTCTGTTCCTTGGGGCAGAGCTGGTGGCGGATCGCACAACGCGCGAGCCGATGGCTGAGAAGAAAGTGCAAATGGTCACAGCCGATTGCATGGCGCAGGGCCTCATCATCGGGGCTACGAACCGTTCGCTTCCGGGATTGAACAACACGCTCTGCTTCAGCCCCGCGCTGATCGCCACCAAGGATGACATCGACCAGATCATCGAAGGTGTCGATGGCGCGCTGACCCGCGTCTTTGGCTGAACAGCCGCATCGCAATTGAAGGGGGCGCGACTCCGGGGTCGCGCCCCTTTCTCATCTCTGGCCCTCGGGCTGCGCGGCCCCAAGGCGCAGGGCGGATGGCGTGGCGTGCCGGGCGCGCGACAAGACCAGTTTACGCCGCCTTTAGGTCCAGCATAGACTGCATCCATGGCCATACCCGTCGAGACCTTTTTCCTTGATCCCACAGCACAGGGCACGTTGCAGGCGCGCATCCAGCAGATGATCGCGGGCGGCATCCTGTCGGGCCGGTTCCGGCGCGGAGAGAAGCTGCCGTCAACGCGCCGGCTTGCGCTGCATCTGGGGATCAGCCGGATCACGGTGACGCTGGCCTATACGGAATTGCTGGCGAATGACTACCTCTCGGCCAAGGGCAGGTCCGGCTACTATGTGTCGGATAATGCGCCGGAACCGCCGCCCGGACCGGCCGCTGTCACGCGGCAGGATGCGGTGGATTGGACACGGGCGATAGGGCAGCGGTTCACGGGCGGATCAACGCCCGTCAAACCGCAGGACTGGGCCAGTTTCCGCTATCCTTTCATCTATGGTCAGGCGGACCCCACGCTCTTCGATCACGCCAACTGGCGGCTTTGCGCGGTGCAGGCTCTGGGTGCGCGGGATTTCACGGCGCTGACCACCGATTACTACGATCAGGATGACCCGCAGCTGATCGAATTCATCGCCCGCCATACCCTGCCCCGGCGCGGCATCACGGCGCGCCCGTCCGAGATTCTGGTGACATTGGGCGCGCAGAATGCCCTCTGGCTGACGGCGCAGGTTCTGCTGACGCAGCGCCGGTTGGCCGCGATCGAAGATCCTTGCTATCACGCGCTGCGCGACATCCTCATGCAATCGCGCTGTCGTCTTGCGCCTGTTCCGGTGGATGCGGACGGCCTGCCGCCCGAGGCGATCCCCGATGGCACCGATGTGATCTTTACCACCCCCAGCCATCAATGCCCCACCTCGGCCACCATGCCGATGGACCGCAGGCGCGCGCTGCTGGACCGGGCCCGCGCGCTGGAGGCGATCATCGTCGAGGATGATTACGAGTTCGAGATGTCCTATCTGTCGCCCCCCTCGCCCGCGCTCAAGTCGCTGGATGCGGATGGGCGCGTGATCTACGTGGGCAGTTTCTCGAAATCCCTGTTTCCGGGGCTGCGGCTTGGCTACCTTGTCGGGTCCGAGGCCTTCATCCGCGAGGCGCGCGCCCTGCGCGCCAGCGTGCTGCGCCATCCGCCGGGGCATGTGCAGCGCACGGCAGCCTATTTCCTGTCGCTCGGCCATTACGACGCGCAGATCCGCCGCATGGCGCGCACGCTGGCCGAACGGCGGCAAGTGCTGGAAAAGGCAATCCGGCAGCACGGATTGCAGATCGCCGGTCAGGGCACCTTTGGCGGGTCAAGCATCTGGATGCGGGCACGCGCGGGCGTGGACATGGGTCAGGTGGCGCTGGATCTGCGCGGTAAAGGCGTGCTGATCGAACCGGGCGCGCCCTTCTTCGCGGGCGAGGCACCGCCCCTCGAATATTACCGTCTGGCCTATTCCTCGATCCCCTCGGCGCGGATCGGCGAAGGGGTCCGCCTTGTGGCCGAGGCGATAGGATAAGGCTCCTTGGCCTTAAAGCAACGCATCAACTGGCCCTATCGCCAGCCTCTGGCCGCCCCTAATCTGCGGCAAGGCCCCGTGGCCCGCCTCTCCCCCATGACCGGAGCATGTCCCATGAAGATGACCACCGAAGAAGCCTTTGTGAAAACCCTGCAGATGCACGGGATCGAACATGCCTTCGGGATCATCGGATCGGCCTTCATGCCGATTTCCGACCTGTTCCCCCGCGCGGGCATCACCTTCTGGGATTGCGCGCATGAAGGATCGGGCGGGATGATGGCCGACGGCTATACCCGCGCCACCGGCAAGATGGCGATGATGATCGCCCAGAACGGCCCCGGCATCACCAATTTCGTGACCGCCGTCAAAACCGCCTACTGGAACCACACACCGCTGCTGCTGGTCACGCCCCAGGCCGCCAACAAGACCATCGGCATGGGCGGTTTCCAGGAGGTCGAGCAGATGGCCCTCTTCAAGGACATGGTCGCCTATCAGGAGGAGGTGCGCGATCCCTCCCGCGTGGCCGAGGTGCTGAACCGCGTGATCCTGAACGCGCGGCGCATGTCGGCGCCCGCACAGATCAACATGCCGCGCGATTACTGGACGCAGGTGATCGACATCGAGTTGCCCGAAATGGTCACCTTCGAACGCCCCGGCGGCGGCGAGGAGGCGGTGCAGAAGGCGGCAGACCTGCTCTCCTCCGCGCGTTTCCCGGTCATCCTGAACGGCGCAGGCGTGGTGCTGGGCGGCGCGATCCCTGCGTCCATGGCGCTGGCCGAACGTCTGGATGCGCCGGTCTGCGTGGGCTATCAGCATAACGACGCCTTCCCCGGCTCGCATCCGCTGTTCGCGGGGCCTCTGGGCTACAACGGCTCCAAGGCGGCGATGGAGCTGATCGCGCGGGCCGATGTGGTGCTCTGCCTTGGCACGCGGCTCAACCCCTTCTCGACCCTGCCGGGCTATGGCATCGACTACTGGCCGAAAGAGGCACGGATCATCCAGGTCGATATCAACCCCGACAGGATCGGCCTGACCAAGAAGGTGACGGTGGGCATCGTGGGCGATGCGAAAAAGGTCGCAACCTCGATCCTGGAAAAGCTGTCCCCGACCGCGGGCGATGCCGGTCGGATCGAACGGAAATCCCTGATCGCGCAGACGAAATCGCAATGGGCGCAGCAACTCTCCTCGATGGATCACGAGGAAGACGATCCCGGCACCACCTGGAACCAGCGCGCCCGCGCCGACAAGCCCGACTGGATGAGCCCCCGCATGGCCTGGCGCGCGATCCAGTCCGCCCTGCCGCGCGATGCGATCATCAGCTCGGATATCGGCAACAACTGCGCCATCGGCAACGCCTATCCCAGCTTCGAAGCCGGGCGCAAATACCTCGCCCCCGGCCTGTTCGGCCCCTGCGGCTATGGCTTGCCCGCGATCATCGGGGCCAAGATCGGCTGCCCCGACACGCCCGTGGTGGGCTTTGCCGGTGACGGCGCCTTCGGCATCGCGGTCACGGAACTGACCGCCATCGGCCGCCCGGAATGGCCCGCCATCACCATGGTCGTGTTCCGCAACTACCAGTGGGGCGCGGAAAAGCGCAATTCGACCCTCTGGTATGATGACAATTTCGTGGGCACCGAGCTGGATGAACAGGTCAGCTATGCCGGCATCGCCCGCGCCTGCGGCCTTCAAGGGGTGCAGGCCCGCACGATGGAGGAGCTGCGCGCCGCCCTCTCCACCGCGATCGAGGATCAGATGCAGCAGGGCAAGACCACCTTGATCGAGGCCCTGATCAATCAGGAACTGGGAGAGCCCTTCCGCCGCGACGCCATGAAGAAACCCGTCGCGGTCGCTGGCATCTCGGCTGCGGACATGCGCCCCCAGCACCCGATCTGACACCCGGTGGACCTGCCGCGCCTGCCGTGTTTCTTCTTGCATCAAATATCCCCGCGCGGAGCGCATCTGCCGGGGAGGATTGCCCTGCCGATGCGTTCCCCATGGAACGCTGATCCTTCACCCTTGCCTAATGCCCGCACCCGTGGTCGATTGATCCCGCAATGAGAGAACCCTTTCCTTTTCTGTCCCCCGTCACGGCCGAAGCGCCGCAACGCCTGCTGGCGCAGGCGCGTGGCCTGCCGGTGCCGCGCGTGGCGCTGGTCAACGCAGGCAGCGTCAATGCGCTGGAAGGGATCCGCGAGGCCGCCGAGGCTGGTCTCGCCCATCCCGTTCTGATCGGTGATGCGCCGAAGATCCGCCAGATGGCTGAACAGATCGGCTGGGACATTGCCGCGCTGCGCCTGATCCATGCACCGGGCGCCGAGGCGAGCCACCGCGCAGCCACGCTGGCCCGTCAGGGCGAGGTGGACGCGATCATGAAAGGGCAGGTGCACACGTCCGTGTTCCTCAAGGGGTTGTTGCCGCGCGCCGCCGGGCTGCGTGATGCCGATACCCGCTGCGGCCATGTGTTCCACATCACCGCGCCTCATTCCGACCGCCCCTTGTTGCTGACAGACGGGGCGCTGAACGTGGACCCGGATATCGCCTGCCGTCAGGCTTGCCTGACCCATGCGGTGCACCTCGCGCAGCAACTGGGGATCGAACGGCCCAAGGCAGGGATATTGTCGGCCAATGAAGACCCTCTGCCCTCGCTCCAGAATTCCATGGATGCCGCCGTGATCGCCGCCTGGGCCAAGACCGCTCTGCCGCAGGCGGATGTGGCAGGGCCGATGGCGCTGGATCTGATCTTCTCGGCCGAAGCGGCAGCGGCCAAGAACTACATCTCGCCCGTCGCGGGGGATGCGGACATCATCCTGACGCCGAACATCACCACGGGAAATGCACTCTTCAAGCTGATGGCGCTGGGGATGGGCTGCTGTGCTGCCGGTGTCGTTCTGGGCCTCAAGGTGCCGGTCCTGCTGACCTCGCGGGCGCAGGCGGCTCCGGCGCGGATCGCATCTGCCGCGCTTGGCGTGATCGCGGCGGGGGTGCGGCGATGATCCTGGTCGTCAATGCCGGGTCCAGCTCGATCAAGGTCGAGGTATTCGACAAGGCGCTGACGCCGATCACCGGCGGTGCATTGTCCGAAATCGGCGGCACCACCGCGCGACTGCGGTTCGGTGACAAGGTGCAACCCGTCGCCGCGCAGGATCATGCAGAGGCGCTGGGTCATTTGCTGGCAGGGCTGGCCGAGCAGGGCGTTACGCTGGACCGTTTGACAGCGGCCGCGCACCGGATCGTGCACGGCGGGGCCACGTTGACAGCGCCTGTGCGGCTGACGGCAGCGGTCATGCGGACCATCGCCGCCTGCAACGATCTGGCCCCGCTGCACAACCCGCATAACCTGTCGGGAATCGCGGCGTTGATGCGGCTGGCACCGGATCTTCCGCAATACGGCAGCTTCGACACGGCGTTTCACGCAACGAATCCCGCGCTGGCCGTGACCTATGCCCTTCCGCAGGTCGAACGTGACAAGGGTATCCGGCGCTACGGTTTCCATGGGTTGAGCTATGCCGGGCTGGTGGAGCATCTGCGCCCTGCCCTGCCGCGCCGCCTGCTGGCGCTGCATCTGGGCAATGGCGCCAGTCTTTGCGCAATCCTCGAGGGGCGCTCTGTCGCGACCTCGATGGGCTATTCGCCGCTGGATGGCTTGGTGATGGGCAGTCGGTCGGGCAGCATTGACGGGATGGCGGTGCTGCGGCTGGCGGCGGATCACGGCATCACGCAAGCGTCGCATCTGCTGAACCACGAGAGCGGGCTGCGCGCCCTGGGTGGCACCAATGACATGGCGCAATTGCTGGCGACGCAGACCGAGCAGGCGCGCTTTGCGGTGGATCATTTCTGCTATTGGGCGGCCCGTCAGGCGGGATCTGCGATTGTCGCCATGGGCGGGCTGGATGCCATCGCGTTCACAGGCGGCATAGGCGAGAATGCGGCCCCGGTCCGTGACCGGATCGTCGCGCATCTGGCCTGTTTCGGCGCTGTTCCGGTTCATGTCGTTCCGGCTGATGAGGAGCGGCAGATCGCGCGCGATGCGCTGTCCTTGATGCAGGGGGTGGCAGCATGAGCCAACCGCATCTGGACACATCCCCGCCCGTCTCGGACGAGGTGCGCAAGACCACCTGCTACATGTGCGCCTGCCGCTGCGGGATCAATGTGCATCTGAAGGGTGGCAAGGTCGCCTATATCGAAGGCAACCGGGATCATCCGGTCAACAAGGGGGTGCTCTGCGCCAAGGGCTCGGCGGGGATCATGCAGGTCAACGCCCCCTCGCGGCTTCGCGCGCCGCTCAAACGGGTGGGGCCGCGTGGTTCGGGTGAGTTTGAGGAGATCACCTGGGACGAGGCCTTGGCGACCGCCGTATCCTGGTTGAAACCGCTGCGCGAGACGGCCCCGGAAAAGCTGGCCTTCTTCACCGGGCGCGATCAGTCGCAGAGTTTCACCGGCTGGTGGGCGCAGCAATTCGGCACGCCCAATTTCGCCGCGCATGGCGGGTTTTGCAGCGTCAACATGGCGGCGGCGGGCATCTATACGATGGGCGGCGCCTTCTGGGAATTCGGGCAGCCCGATTGGGATCATGCCAAACTGTTCATCCTCTTCGGCGTGGCCGAGGATCATGACAGCAACCCGATCAAGATGGGCATTGGCCGGCTCAAGGCGCGGGGGGCACGGATCGTGGGGGTGAACCCGATCCGGTCCGGCTATAACGCGGTGGCGGATGACTGGCTGGGGATCACGCCGGGCACGGATGGCCTGCTGATCCTGTCGCTGGTGCATGTGCTGCTGGGCGCGGGCAAGATCGACGTGGATTACCTGTCGCGCTATACCAACGCGCCGGTTCTGGTGAATGGCGATCCCAAATCGCCGGACTACGGGCTTTTCCTGCGCGATGACGCGGGCAAGCCCCTGGTGATCGACCGCGCCACGGGCAAGCTGGCCCCCTTCGATCAACCCGGCCTGCGCCCCGATCTGGCCGCCAGCCACCGCCATGCCGGTGTGACCCACCGCCCCGTGATGCATCTGCTGGCCGAACGGTATCTCGATCCGCAATACGCGCCCGAAGCGGTGGCGGATCGCTGCGGCATCCCCGCCGCCAAGATCCGCGCGCTGGCCGCCGAGATTGCCCACACCGCCTTTGACGCGCCCGTCGTGCTGGAACGCGAATGGACCGATTTTCGCGGAGAGCTGCACAAGACCATGACCGGCCGCCCCGTCGCCTTTCACGCGATGCGCGGGATTTCGGCCCATTCCAACGGGTTCCAGACCGCGCGCGCCCTGCATCTGCTGCAAATCCTGCTGGGCGCGGTGGAAACCCCCGGCGGGATGCGCTTCAAGCCGCCCTATCCCAAACCCGCGACCGCCCATCCCAAACCCCATTGCAAGGTCACGCCCGGCGCACCGCTCGATGGCCCACATCTGGGCTATGTGCAGGGGCCGGATGACCTGTGCCTGCGGGACGATGGCACAGCAGCCCGGATCGACAAGGCCTTCACCTGGGACAACCCGATGTCGGCCCATGGCCTGATGCATATGGTCATCAGCAATGCCCATGCCGGCGATCCCTACCGGATCGACACGCTGTTTCTCTATATGGCGAACATGTCGTGGAATTCCTCGATGAACACCGGCGGCGTCATGAAGATGCTGACCGATACCGACGCGAACGGCGACTATGTGATCCCCCGGATCATCTACTCCGATGCCTATAGCTCGGAAATGGTGGCCTATGCCGATCTGATCCTGCCCGACACCACCTATCTGGAACGGCACGATTGCATCAGCCTGCTGGACCGCCCGATCTCCGAGGCGGATGGCGCAGGCGACGCGATCCGCTGGCCCGTGGTGCAACCCGACCGCGACGTGCGTGGCTTTCAATCGGTGCTGCTGGATCTGGGGGCGCGGCTGGGCCTGCCGGGGATGGTGAACGCGGATGGCAGCGCCCGCTATGCCGATTACGCCGATTACATCGTGAACCACGAACGCAAGCCCGGCATCGGCCCCCTGGCCGGATGGCGCACCGGGGACAAGGGCCTGACCCATGGGCGCGGCCTGCCCAATGCGGCGCAGCTTGATGAATATATCGCCAACGGCGGCTTCTTCGTGGCCCATGTGCCCGACAATGCCGCCTATTTCAAACCCTGGAACCGCGCCTATCAGGATTGGGCGGTCAGCATGGGTTTTTACGACAAGCCAGAACCCTATCTCTTCCAGCTTTACGTCGAACCCCTGCGCCGGTTCCAGCTGGCGGCCGAAGGGCATGGCACGCGCCAGCCCCCCGATCACCTGCGCGAACGGATCAAGACAACGCTCGATCCCCTGCCGGTCTGGTATGCCCCGTTCGAGGATGGCCATGCCGACCCCGAGGAATTCCCGATCCACGCCCTGACCCAGCGCCCCATGGCGATGTATCATTCCTGGGGCACGCAGAACGCCTGGCTGCGCCAGATCCACGGGGTGAACCCGCTCTATGTGCCGACCGCGCTCTGGCGCAGCCATGGGTTTGCCGAAGGCGACTGGGCGCAGGTGACATCCATGCACGGCACGATCACCGTGCCTGTCGCGCATATGGCCGCGCTGAACGAAAACACGGTCTGGACATGGAACGCCATCGGCAAACGCAAGGGGGCCTGGGCGCTCGATGAACAGGCACAGGAAGCCGAGATGGGCTTTCTTCTCAATCACCTGATCCACGAATTGCTGCCCCCGCGCGGCGATGGGCTGCGCTGGTCGAATGCCGATCCGGTCACGGGACAGGCGGCCTGGTTCGACCTGCGCGTGAAGATCGAGAAAGTGCCCGCCCCGGCGCAAAGCCAACCGGCCTATCCGCCCATCGCCTCGCCCGTGGGCAAGGGGCCGGGCAAGCTGACATGGAAGGTGGGACAATGACCCCGATGCAACGCACGCTTCTGGTGATCGCGGTTTTCGTGGCGCTGATCGTCGGCTCCTTCATCTGGTTCATTGCCACATGGGACGCGGCGCGGGAACAGCCGGTTTCGCAGATCTCTGCCCCGCTCACGCCGGTGCTGCGCGCATGACCAGCCTGCCCACCCATACCCAGCGCAAGCTGGGCCTCGTGATCGACCTCGATACCTGCGTGGGCTGTCATGCCTGCGTGGTATCCTGCAAAGGCTGGAATACCGAGAATTACGGCGCGCCGCTGTCGGATCAAGACCCCTATGGTGCCGAACCATCCGGCACCTTCCTGAACCGGGTGCACAGCTACGAGGTGCAGCCCACAGATGGCGCGGCACAACTGGTGCATTTCCCGAAATCCTGCCTGCATT
This sequence comes from Paracoccaceae bacterium, assembly GCA_024304855.1. Classification (GTDB taxonomy): domain Bacteria; phylum Pseudomonadota; class Alphaproteobacteria; order Rhodobacterales; family Rhodobacteraceae; genus Seohaeicola. Next base: position 62,775 of record JAMWZG010000002.1, on the reverse strand, counting down.
GCGACAACGCCCCCTGCGTGACGGTCTGCCCCACCGGGGCCAGCTACAAGCGGCAGGAGGACGGGATCGTTCTGGTCAACGAGGATGCCTGCATCGGCTGCGGCCTCTGCGCCTGGGCCTGCCCTTACGGCGCGCGCGAGATGGATATGGCCGCCAAGGTGATGAAGAAATGCACCCTCTGCGTGGACCGGATCTATAACGAAAACCTCCCCGAGGTGGACCGCGTCCCCGCCTGCGTGCGCACCTGCCCCAGCAATGCCCGCCATTTCGGCGATCTGGCCGATCCGGGTAGCGCGGTCAGCCAGTTGGTCGCGGCCCGTGGCGGCATGGACCTGATGCCCGAACAGGGCACGGCGCCTGTGAACAAATATCTGCCCCCCCGGATCAAGGACCGGCTGGACCAGAGCGATCAGATCGACATCCTGGCCCCTTTTCTGGCGCCGGTGACGGATCAGCCCAAGGGATTCCTTGGCTGGCTGGACAAGGCGCTGGACAGGCTCTGACATGCATCCGGCACCCTCCATCATCGCCTTCACCACGCTCTCGGGCCTTGGCTTTGGCCTGTTCTTCTGGCTGGGGATCGGGATGCCCGGATCGACCGGAATGGTGGCCTTCGTGTTCTTTGCCATCGCCTTTGCGCTGGCAGGGGGCGGGCTGATCGCCTCGGCCTTTCACCTGGGGCACCCGGAAAGAGGGCTGCTGGCCTTTACACAGTGGCGGTCAAGCTGGCTCAGCCGCGAGGCGGTGCTGGCTGTGGCCACGCTTGCGGTGATGGGGCTTTACGCCATCGGGCGCATTTTCCTTGGCACGACATGGGTGCCGCTGGGCTGGTTGGGGGCTGCGCTGGCGCAGGGCACGGTTCTGGCGACCGCGATGATCTATGCCCAGATGAAAACCGTGCCCCGTTGGCGCAGCATCCTGACACCCGCGCTGTTTCTCTCGCTGTCGCTGGGGGGGGGCGCGCTGCTGGCGGGGCAGGTCACTTGGGCGCTGATCCTGCTGGTGGTGGCCGGGGCGCTGCAACTGGCCTGGTGGTGGCAGGGCGACCGCGCCTTTGCCGCATCCTGCACCACGATGGCCAGCGCCACGGGTCTGGGCGCCGCCGGGCAGATCCGCGCTTTCGAGCCGCCCCACACCGGACCAAATTACCTGCTGCGCGAGATGGTGCATGTGATCGGGCGCAAACACGCGCGCAAGCTGCGCATCATGGCCTTCGGGATGGGCTATGTCCTGCCTGTCGTGCTGCTGCTGATCCCTTTCAGCCATGTGATGGGCGCGCTCGCAGTCATCAGCCATGTCGCGGGCATCCTTGCCGCGCGATGGCTCTTCTTTGCCGAGGCCGAGCATGTCGTCGGCCTCTACTATGGCAAACGGTAACGCCCCCGTTCATCTTGCCTGAAATACTCGAATCCCAGGGTGCAGCGGGTGATCACCGTGCCGGGGTTTTGCCCCGCACCCCATCCCACCAGCGGCGGACCTTGCCGCGACGGTCCACGACATGATCTGTCGCCGCTTCAAGACTGTCTCCGATATCCTCCAGCACCGGATCAATCCGCGCGGCCCGGAACCGCCGCCAGCGGACCCAGATCGCCCAGGAAAAGGCGGCAAGCAGGGTCAGGATGGTGATGTTCATCCAGGGGATGATCGTCACATCGGGGCTGTCCACGCGCCAGATCTTGATCGCATTGGGATAGATCGACAGGAATTCATTGCGCCAGCCATAATGGCGGACCGCCACCCATTGCGCCTGCTGCCCGCTGGTCGAGCGGCTTTCCAGATCCGCCGCCTGCGCTTGCAGGTTCGAGGTGTTGAATTTGAAATAGGGTGGCCAGCCCCAGCCCGTATCCTCGTTCCGATAGATCATCGGGCGGTCATTGGTGCGGAAGGTCTGGATGAAGAACACGTCGCGGTTCTGCGTGTTCACGGCATCACCTGTGGGCGCATTGGCCCAGAAGATCGAATTCTCGCCAAAGTCGATCCGCTCCAGATAGGTGTCGGTGATCCGCACCACATCGTGCTGTGGCAGGGTATAGTGCAGGAAAGACGCGACAAGCAGCCAGAAGACACTGATCAACGTCCATTTCACATAGGTCATAGCCCCATCCCCTTCACGGTCAGTGGAAATTCACCAGATAGATCACCACGGCGATGCCCACAACAGGCACGATATAGACACCCCAAAGCAGCTTGCGCCTGAGCGAGCGGTCATAGATCTTCAATCCGCGGCTGACGAAAGCCTCCCGGTCGCCGCGGCGGATGTCCTCGTCCCATTTGCGCTGCAACTTGCCGCGACGGACAGAGCGGGAATAGAACGACAGCGACACATAGATCACGGTCAGGACGATGAAGCCCACGATGATCAGCCGTGCCAATGCCAGAACCATGCCCGAACTCTCCTTGCTATGCGGCCATCATGCGTCATCCGGGCGGGTCTTGCACCTGTCATTCGAAAATGTGGGTGCCGACAGGATGTTTCAAGCCTTTGGATTGATTGCCGCTTCGCCCTTGCGGATGGCAAAGCCGAAGGATTAGCCTGCGACGAACCCACGCCGGAGGCTTTGATGTCCGATCTGTTCTTCCCCGTCTCCCCCTCCGCAGCGCCCGAGGTGGAACGCCCTGCCCCCGACCGCGTGATCGCGGGCGATCCCGTCTTCACCACATGGCTGCTCGAGGATCGTGACGGGCTCTACTGCGGCCTTTGGGAATCCACCCCCGGCACATGGCGCGTGTCCTATGACGAATGGGAATATTGCCGCATCCTGTCCGGCGTCAGCATCCTGACCGAAGAGGGCGGCCCCCCCGTGACCCTGCGCGCAGGCGACAGTTTCGTGCTGCGCCCCGGATTTCGCGGGATCTGGCAGGTGGTCGAAACCACCCGCAAGGATTTCGTGATCCGCCTTTGATCAGAGACTGATCCAGCCCGAAACGGCCCCAACACCCGGAAAGACCACCATGACCACGACCACCCGCACCGGCCCTTTGAACCTGATCACCGATGTGGCTGGCCTCAGGGTCGGGAATGCCACCGATCTGACCGTCAAGACAGGCGCAACCGTGCTGGTGGCCGATGCCCCCTTCACCGCCGGTGTGCATGTCATGGGCGGCGCGCCCGGCACGCGGGAAACCGATCTGCTGGCCCCGGACAAGACAGTGCAACAGGTCGATGCCCTGGTCCTCTCAGGCGGCTCGGCCTTCGGCCTCGATGCCGCCTCGGGCGTGGCGGATGCGCTGCGGCGCATGGGGCGCGGCTTCGGCGTAGGGGCGCAGCGCGTGCCCATCGTGCCCGCCGCAATCCTCTTCGATCTGAACAATGGCGGTGACAAGGACTGGCCCGACAATCCCTACAAACCGCTGGGCCGCGCCGCGCTGGAGGCCGCAGCAACCCGGTTCGACATCGGCAGCCTCGGTGCCGGCACAGGGGCGATCACCGCCAATCTGCGCGGCGGGCTGGGGTCGGCCTCGGTCATCCTGCCCTCGGGCCACACGGTCGGAGCACTGGTCGCCGTCAACGCGCTGGGGTCGGCCACCGTGGGCGATAGCGCGCATTTCTGGGCCGCCCCCTTCGAGATGGGCGATGAGTTCGGCGGTCTGGGCGTGGCGCAACGCTATCCCGATCCGCATATCGCCGTGACCAAGATTGCCAGCCACGCCAACACGACCATCGGGATCGTCGCCACCGACGCGGATCTGACACAGGCGCAATGCACCCGCATGGCGACGGCCGCCCATGACGGCTTTGCCCGCGCCTTGGTGCCGGCGCATACGCCGATGGATGGCGATCTGATCTTCGCCGTCTCGACCGGGGCACGCCCCCTGGGGCATCCGGTGATCGACACGCTCGACCTCGGCCATGCCGCCGCGACCTGCATGGCGCGCGCCATCGCCCGCGCGATGTTCGCCGCCACGACCCTGCCCGGCGATGTGAAACCCGGCTGGCAGGATGTCTACGGCTAGCCGCGCGCCGGCCCTTTCATCCTTCCCCGAATACGCGAAATACCGCGCTTCACCCCAGAAGACGGCCGATCATATCGCTCTGCGCATCTGCCAAGGCGTCGATCACATCGAAATGATGCTTGCCCTGATCCACCACATGCGCGCATCCCCAGGCCTCGGCCAGCCAGCGGGCCTGATCCAGAAAGACCGGGCGCTCATCCGCGCCAACCCAGACGGTCACAGGCACGGGCAGGCGCTCGGTCATCAAGGCGGGGCTCTCGGCGCGCGCGGCGGCCGCGTCCAGCTTGAACTCCGCGTTCATGCTGGTGCGCAGCAGCGGGTGCAGATCGGACACCGGCGAAATCGGCATGACATGATGCAGACGATCCGCCACCGCATCGCCCAGCAGGCCCGGCTGCAACATCCGCGCCACAAGATGCCCGCCAGCGGAATGGCCCGCCAGCGCGATCGGCCCCGCCACCATCTCGGCGGCGGCCGTCACCGCTGCGGCGATCTGGCGTGTGATGTCAGCGATCCGCACCTGCGGGCACAGATCGTAAGACGGCATCGCCACGGCCCAACCCCGGGTCAGGGCCCCTGCCGCCAGATGCGACCAGACGCTTTTGTCGAACCGCAGCCAATAGCCGCCATGGACAAAGATCATCAACCCCTTGGCCGTGCCGCCCGGATGGAACAGGTCGAACCTCTGGCGCGCACTCTCGCCGTAAGGCTGGTCCAGATCGGCCAACCCCTGCTCCAGCAACCCCTCGCGCAGGGCGGCAGCGGCACGCTCCCACCGGGGCGGATAATCCGCCGCACCCGGAATATAGGCGGCATTGGCATAGGCATCGTCCAGTTCGGCCATCGGTATTCTCCCCTCCTGCTCTGGACAAGACTAGCCCCAGATGCTTTGCCTATACCATATGCAAATCGGAGGATACGCCATGCTGGACAGCAAGACAGACCTGAAATCCCTGCTCAAGGACCCGTCGCTGCTGGCCGAACAGGCCTATATCGGCGGTCAGTGGATCGACAGCGCGAATGGCGCCACATTCGACGTGACGAACCCCGCGCGCGGCGATGTCATCGCCCATGTGGCAGACCTGACCCGCGCCCAGGTGGCTCAGGCGATCAAGGCGGCCGAGAAGGCCCAGAAGGAATGGGCCAAACACACCGGCAAGGAACGCGCCGCGATCCTGCGCCGCTGGTTCGATCTGATGGTCGAGAATACCGATGATCTGGCCACGATCCTGACCGCCGAACAGGGCAAACCGCTGGCCGAGGCGAAGGGTGAGATTGCCTATGGCGCCGCCTTCATCGAATTCTTCGCCGAAGAGGCCAAGCGCATCTATGGCGAGACGATCCCCGGCCATCAGCGCGACAAGCGCATCACCGTGATCAAGCAGCCCATCGGTGTGGCCGCGTCCATCACGCCGTGGAACTTTCCGACCGCGATGATCACGCGCAAGGTCGCGCCCGCGCTGGCCGCCGGGTGCGGCTTTGTCGTGCGCCCGTCCGAACTGACGCCGCTGTCTGCGCTGGCCATGGGTGTTCTGGCAGAACGGGCGGGGATTCCTGCCGGGGTGCTGAACATCGTGACCACGACCGATGCCTCGGAAACCGGCAAGGAATTCTGCGAAAACCCCACCGTGCGCAAGCTCAGCTTCACCGGATCAACCAATGTGGGGCGCATCCTGTTGCGTCAGGCCGCCGATCAGGTGATGAAATGTTCGATGGAACTGGGCGGCAACGCGCCGTTCATTGTGTTCGACGATGCCGATCTGGATGCCGCCGTCGAAGGTGCCATCATGTGCAAGTTCCGCAACAACGGGCAGACCTGCGTCTGCGCCAACCGCATCTATGTGCAGGCCGGGATCTATGACGCCTTCGCCGCCAAGCTGAAAGACGCCGTGGCCAAGCTCAAGGTCGGCGACGGGCTGGAGGCGGGCACAACCCTGGGCCCGCTGATCAACGCAGCCGCCATCAAGAAGGTGCAAACCCATGTGGCCGATGCGACCGAAAAAGGTGGCACCGTCATCATGGGCGGCGAGGCGCTGCAAGGCCCCGGCAATTTCCTGACGCCGACCATCGTGACCGGGGCGACCCGCGAGATGCTGGTCGCGACCGAGGAAACCTTTGGCCCCTTCGCGCCGCTGTTCAAATTCACCGATGTGGATGAGGTGATTGATCTGGCCAATGACACGATCTTTGGTCTGGCCGCCTATTTCTATGCCCGCGACCTCAGCCGCGTCTACAAGGTGGCCGAGGCGTTGGAATACGGGATCGTGGGTGTGAACACCGGCATCATCTCGACCGAGGTGGCCCCCTTCGGCGGGGTCAAGCAATCCGGTCTTGGCCGCGAAGGCAGCCGCCACGGGATCGAGGATTACCTCGAGATGAAATACATCTGCATGGCGGTCTGACCGTCCCGCCAGGCAGGGCCAAGAAAGGGGGCAGGTCGCGTTGCGCAGCACCTGCCCCGTCATCGTTCCACACATACTCAACTGCCGCGCGCCGGGTCAAAGCGTTAACCAAAGGTAAACGCGGGCGCGTAACCCGTTGATATTGCAAGACCTGAAAAATGTCCCACCGTGGGACACAAGAAAACCACCCGGCCGCGCTGGCCCGCCCATATGGCTCAGGTGCCCGCGATCAGGCGCCCCAGCCGGGACAGCCCCTCCTCGATCATCGCCTCGGTCGGGCTCGAGAAGTTGAGGCGGATCGTATTGCGCCCCGATCCGTCCGGAAAGAAGGCGGCACCGGGCACAAAGGCCACCTTGTCCTGCGCCAGCGACCGCTCCAGAAGTGCGGCCCCATCCATCCCCTCGGGCAGTGTCACCCAGACGAACATCCCACCTTCCGGCCGCGTCCATGTCACCCCCGCAGGCATGTGCCGCCCCAACGCCGCCAGCATCGCATCACGCCGCCCGCGATAAAGGGCGCGCACGCAGGTCACATGGCCATCAAAGCCCTGCGCCACATCCAGCATCGCGATCTGATTGAGCGTCGCGCTATGCAGATCACCGGCCTGTTTGAGAAGAACCATCTGCCGGATCACCGGCGAGGCTGCGCAGACCCACCCCAGCCGCAGACCGGGCGACAGGGTCTTCGAGAAACTGCCGCAATAGATCGTCCGACAGGCCTCGATATCCCCCTTGCGGGCAATCTCCAGCGCAAGGATCGGGGGGATCGGATCACCGTCATAGCGCAGCGCCTGATAGGCGGCATCTTCGATCACGGCGCAATCCAATGCATCGGTCAGGTCCAGCAGCCCCTCGCGCCCCGCGCGGTCAAGGGTGACTCCGGTGGGATTGGCGAAGTCGGGGGAAAGGTAGGCGAACTTGACCCGCCCCCCGCCCGCCGCAGCCGCCTGCGCATAATCGGCAGGGGCGCGGTTGCTGCCTGCGTCCAGCCGGTCATAGCGCGGCTCATAGGCGTTGAAGGCGCCCAAAGCGCCCAGATAGGTGGGCCACCCCACCAGCGCCGTATCGCCGGGCGACAGGAACAGCTTGCCCAGATAATCCAGCGCCTGCTGCGAGCCTGAGGTGATCAGGATATTGTCACGCGTGCAGGGCACACCGAGCGCCGCCATCTGCCCGACGATCCAGTCGCGCAGTCCCGCATGGCCTTCGCTGGCCGAATATTGCAGCGATTGCGCCGCACGACCATCCAACAGGGCGCGGGTCAAGGCCGCCGCGAATTCCGCCGCCGGAAAGAGCGAAGGGTCAGGGATGCCCCCCGCGAAAGAGATGATGCCGGGTTGATCCAGCAGCTTGAGCAACTCGCGGATCTCGGATGCTTTCATGCGCGCGGAACGGGTGGCGAAAATCTGGGTCAGCGACATCGGGTTCTCCTGCCTCGTCACGGCGCAGGCTGGCGTGGCGGGGTCGGATCGTCAATCTAGGACAGCAAACCTGACATGAATTGTGAAGGATTGCACTGATGAGGCTGCAACACTATCTGGACGGGATGAAGCTCTGGCCCGTGACGGGAGGGGCCGCTTGCGCACAGGTTTCGATGACGCCCCTTTCCGCATATGTCACGCTGTTCATCAGCGCCTTTTCGTCGGCCACGGTGCTTCCCGGCTCGTCCGAGGCGGTTCTGCTGGGGTTTTTGGTGGCCGACATCGGCAATCCCACGACGCTGGTTCTGGTGGCGCTGGCGGGCAACCTTCTGGGGTCGGTCCTGTCCTATATCATGGGGCGCTATGCGACGCAGTTCAAGGATCGCCGCTGGTTCCCGGTCAGCCCGGCGCAATTCGCCAAGGCCGAGGCGTGGTATGCCAAATACGGCTGGTGGTCATTGTTCTTTGCCTGGGTGCCGCTGGTGGGCGATCCGCTGACGGTGGTAGCGGGTGCGATGCGGACACGGGTTTTGCTGGTGGTGGTTCTGGTCGGTCTGGGAAAATTGGGGCGCTATGTGTTCGTCGCAGGAAGCTATACGTTTCTGGCCGCGTGACACAAAGACTGACACAAAGGCCCGCAGGGCCATACCTGCGGGCCGATGTTGCAAAAGGGCTGATGCCGGATCAGTTGACGGCTTTCGCGTCTACCAGATCCTTGTCTTGCGCGCGGCTTGCCACGCTTGCGATCTGGATGCGGCGCGGTTTCAGAACCTCGGGGATTTCGCGCACAAGGTCGATGTGCAGCATTCCATCAGCATGAGATGCCTCGGTCACGCGGACATGATCGGCCAGTGTGAAGCGCCGCTCGAACGCGCGTGTGGCGATGCCGCGATGCAGATAGCTGCGCGTCTCCTCGGCCTCGTCGGCCTTGCGGGCGGCCACGACCAGCGCGTTCTCCTTGACCTCGACGGTGAGGTCATCCGCGGCGAAGCCAGCCACGGCAATCGAGATGCGATAGGCATTCTCGGCCGTTTTTTCGATGTTATAGGGCGGGTAGGTTGGCTGCGGCAGGTCGCTGGCGAACACGCGGTCCATCAGGTCTGCAATCTGGTCAAAGCCGACGGTTGCACGGTACAGCGGTGCAAGGTCAAAGTTTCGCATGGGTCATCCTCCATCTGAGCGATAACGATGTGCCTTCCCATCCGGGACAGGCGGTTGTGCGAGGCCCGTGATTGGCACCTCGCTTTTTCAGATGTGGGAAGGATATGTGCCGCTTTCAAGATGGGTGAAAAGCGGTTTCAGTCATCTGTCAGGGCCGGACGAATTTCGCGCCGGTGTCGCGCTGCGCCCCGCCGGGGGTCACGCGATTCACCTCGGGCGAGGCGTGCAGGAACACCCCGTCGCCGGCGGCCAGCTGGGCCTTGAGGCGGTTGAGCGGCTCTTGCAGCTGCGTGCCAAGAGCAACCTTGGTTCCCCGCACCTCGGCCTTGGCGGAGACGACCGAAACGATCCGCACCCCATTCGGCCCGAACGAAAAGATCGGCGCACCGGAGGAGCCGAAATCAACGGAGCAGGACATGATGAGCACACCTTCCTGCTGCCCCATCACGCCGCACATTTCCTGCAACGAGGGGGCATCGGCGCGGTCATAGGCATAGGAGACCACTCCGACGCGGTCCCCTGTGCGCGGGCGCACGTCGGTCTCGAACGGCACGACCGAGGTCGTGCGGATGGGTTGCTGCAACTCCAGCAGGGCCACATCGTTGCGCACCCGGTTGGAGACGACATCGCCGTCAAAGGAGTAGTCGGGGTCGATCACGGCGCGGCGCACCCAGCGATAGGCCTCGGCCCTGCCGTTGCGCCACCCGGCGCGGAACTCGATCTTGCCATGGTCGATGCGTTCGCCGGTGGTCTTGTCAAAAAGGCAATGCGCCGCCGTCAGGACCAGATCCGGCGCGATCAAGGCGCCGGTGCAGAAACCGCGCCCGTCGATGTCCAGCCGTCCGACGGCTTCCCAACCGCGAGTCTGATCGCCGGTATCCAGACGGGTCAGACGCGCATCCTGCGCCGTTGCCGCGCCGACCACACCCACCAGAACAGCACAGATCAGGCCGGTGGCCAGTGTCAGTCCGCGTCGCATCGCAAGTCCCCTATAGTCGCCGCCAGAGATAGGCGCAGATTACGGCCAAAATGCGTCAGAGGTCAGCGCAGAATCGGGATGTCAGGTGATCTTTTTCCGGCAGCGGTCAGCGCGGGTGGCTGCGGTCCACCCGTGGCCCAGTCCAGAAGCTCGACCGTGTGGACAATCGGCACCTGCGTGCCCGAACCGATCTGCATCAAGCAGCCGATATTGCCGGCAGCGATCACATCGGGATTGCGCGCCTCGAGCGTCTGGATCTTGCGGGTCTTGAGCTGTTTCGAAATCTCGGGCTGCATCAGGTTATACGTCCCTGCCGACCCACAGCACAGATGGCTGTCCGCCGGTTCGACCACGGTAAAGCCCGCGCGTTTCAACAGATCCTTGGGGAAGGTCTTGATCTGCTGGCCGTGCTGCAACGAACAGGCGGCGTGATAGGCGACGGTCAGGCCCTTGTCCTCGCCCTTGGGCAGATCCAGGGTCATCAGCACCTCGGACACGTCCTTGGCGATGGCCGATACCCGCGCGGCATCCGCAGCCAGATCGGTGTTGCGGAACATGTGCCCGTAATCCTTGACGGTGGTGCCACAGCCGCTGGTGTTGATCACGATGGCATCCAGACCGCCATGATCCATCTCGGCCACCCAGGCGCGGATGTTGCGGGCGGCCGTGGCGTGGCTTTCCTTTTCCTTGCCCATGTGATGCGTCAGCGCCCCGCAGCAGCCCTGCCCTTCGGCAATCACCACATCGCAGCCATGCCTTTGCAGCAGGCGGATCGTGGCATCGTTGATGTCTGTGTTCAGCGCCCGCTGCGCGCAGCCCGTCATCAAAGCCACACGCTTGCGCCGTGGCCCCGCCGCAGGGAACGTCTGCGGATCATCGTTGCGACTGACGGGGGGGATGTCCTTCGGGGCCATGTCCAGCATGGCGCGCAGCCGGGCATCCGGCATCAGGAAGGCGAAGGGGCGGCCAATCTTTGCGCCCAGAAGTGCCACACGAAAGCGCATCGGATGAGGCAGAATCCGCGCCAGCACCCAGCGCAGCAGGCGATCCGACAGGGGGCGCTTGTAGCGGTCCTCGATATAGGCGCGGGCGTGATCGACCAGATGCATGTAATGCACACCCGAGGGGCAGGTGGTCATGCAGGCCAGACAGGACAGGCAGCGGTCGATATGCTTGACCGTCTTTTCATCGGGCACGCGTTCGTTTTCCAGCATGTCCTTGATCAGGTAGATGCGGCCACGGGGGCTGTCCAACTCGTCGCCCAGCACCTGATATGTGGGGCAGGTCGCGGTGCAGAAGCCGCAATGCACACAGGATCGCAGGATCTGGTTCGACCGTTGGATCGCGGGATCTTGCAACTGTTGGGGTGTAAAGGTCGTTTGCATGTCAATTCCCTGCGAAAGCGCGCAACACGGCTGAAAGTGCGACAAGAAGGATCACTGCGGCCAGGGCATAGCCCCAGACGGGCAGACGCGGGCCGAGGATGCGATGGGTCAGATGAGCCAGAGCGGCCAAGGCAACACCGGGGGCGGCCATCATGGCATAGGTGCTGGTCAGACCTTCATCCTGGGCACCGCCCGAGGCGACCCAGAGAAGGGCCAGAAAGGCCGCGGCAATCGCGATACCGACCGCCGCCTGTCGTCCGGGCGGCAAAAGGCACAGCGAGACCGCCACAACCAGCGGCACGATGAGCAGGACGATCATGATGCAACAGCCCGGACCGGGTCTGTTTCGGTCGCGAAGATACCGCGCGGATCGAATTTGTCGCGCAGACCGGAGGAGAGGGCAGCAAGAGGCGCAGGCTCTGGCTGCTCGAGCGGCAGACGTGCCAGCGTCTCGGCATCCGCCCGCACGAGGGTGGCATGACCCTGAAACGGAGCGATGCGCGCGCGCAGATCGGTGCCCGGGGCCATGCGCAGCCAGACCAGCCCGCCGCCCCAATCGTAGAGCACCGCCTCGGCCCCGGCGCGGGCGACCAGTCCCGGCGCATCGCTTGGCTTGACGGAGAGACGCCAGATGTCACCTTCGGCCGCGTGAAAGGGGGCGACATCCCGGATCTCGGTCCAGCGCTGCGCGCTCTCCTCGATCTCACCGCCCAGCATCGCGCGGAGTTGACCTGCGCGATAGGCGACGGAACCTGCGAAACCTTCGATCCGGAGGAACGTGCCTTTCCCCGGCCAATGCGCGGCACCCGTCACCTCGAAGGGCGAGGCCAGGCCCTGCGCCATGGCGCGCACCGCTGCTGCGTCATCCAAGCCCTGCAAGACCAGCGTCACCGTCACCTCGGGCATGGGCAGCACCTTGAAGGACACCTCGCTCAGCACACCCAGACGCCCGCGCGATCCGGCCATCAGCTTGACCAGATCATAGCCGGTGACATTCTTCATCACGCGTCCGCCGTTCTTGAGGATGCGCCCTGCCCCATCGACAAAGCGCACGCCCAGCAGGAAATCCCGCGCCGCGCCCACCTGTATCCGGCGCGGACCACTGACATTGGCCGCCACCACCCCGCCGATCGTCGGTGTGCCCTGCGTGCCCAAGAGCCCGCGATGATCCATCGGCTCGAATGGCAGGCGCTGTCCTTCGGCGGCAAGCGCCGCCTCGATCTGCTCCACCGGTGTGCCGGCCTGTGCCACCAGCGTCAGCGACCCCGGTTCATGCAGCGTGATACCGGAGAGGCCCGAGGCTGTCAGAACCGAGGCATTGCCCATCGGCACCACAGATCGCGTGCCCCCCCCGATGACCCGCAAAGGTTCCCTGGTCGCGGCAATCACCTCGGCCAGTTCGGCCTCGCTGCGTGGTGTGATCATTTTCATTGTTCCACAAATACTCCGGGGGTCCGGGGGCCGCGCCCCCGGCACGGGTTCAGGCCGCGCGGCGCGCCTCGGATGCGGCCAGCGGAAAGACCTTGGCCGGGTTCAGCAACCATTGCGGATCGAACACATCCTTGACCGCCATCTGGATGTCCAGATCTTCGGGGGCGAACTGGTTCACCATCAGGTCACGCTTTTCGATCCCGACACCATGTTCGCCGGTCAGGCACCCGCCGACCTCGACACAGAGGCGCAGGATGTCGGCACCGAATGCCTCGCACAGCTCCAGATCGCCGGGCTTGTTGGCATCGAACAGGATCAGCGGGTGCATGTTGCCATCGCCGGCGTGGAACACATTGCCCACATCCAGCCCGTATTCCTTGCTCATCTCGCCGATCCGGCGCAGCACGTAAGGAAGCTGACTGACCGGGATCGTGCCATCAAGGCACATGTAGTCGTTGATCTGCCCCATCGCGCCAAAAGCGGATTTGCGACCCAGCCAGATGCGCGCGCTTTCATCGGCGGATTTGCTTTCGCGCAGCTCGACCGGGTTGTGACGGCGGGCGATGGCGACGATCTTCTCCAACTGTTCGTCGATCTCGGCATCCGATCCTTCGACCTCGACGATCAGCAGCGCCTCGCAATCGGGATAGCCCGCCTTGGCGAAGGCCTCGGTCGCGCGGATGCAGGGGCGGTCCATGAATTCGATCGCGACGGGCAGAACGCCCGCCTTGATGATGTCGGAGACGCATTCCCCAGCAACCTCGTTGCTGTCGAAACCCATCAACACCGGCCGCGCGCCTTCGGGTTTGCGCAGGATGCGCAGCGTGGCTTCGGTCACGACGCCCAATTGCCCCTCGGACCCGCAGATCACCCCCAGCAGGTCCAGCCCCGGCGCATCCAGATATGCGCCGCCGATCTCGACCACGGTGCCATCAATCAGGACCATCGTCACGCCCATCAGATTGTTGGTGGTGACGCCATATTTCAGGCAATGCGCCCCGCCTGAATTCATCGCGATATTGCCTGCAATGGCACAGGCCAGTTGGCTGGACGGGTCGGGGGCATAGAAGAAGTCATTCTCCTGCACGGCGCCCGTAACGCTGAGGTTGGTGCGACCGGATTGCACACGGACAAAGCGGTTTTCGTAATCGGTTTCCAGCACCGCATTCATCCGCGCCACACCGAGGATGACGCAATCCGCCGTGGGCAGCGCCCCCCCGGCCAGCGAAGTGCCCGAGCCGCGCGGCACGACAGGCACGCCCATCTCGTGGCAGATGCGCAGAATGTCCGAGACGTCCTGTGTGGTCGAAGGCAGCACCGCCACCATGGGTGGGCAACGATAGGCTGTCAGCGCGTCGCATTCATAGGCGCGGGTTTCAGCCTCCAGATGGATGACGGCATCGGTGGGCAGAACGGTCAAGAGCCGCTCGACAAGCCGTGATTTCTTGGCCAAAATCACGGGATTGGGGGTCGGCATGTCCATCTTGGCGCTCCTCCTGCGTATTGGTAAGAAAATATAACCAATTTATGCCATCTGGCAATAGCTCATCTGACGGTCCGGGAGGCCATCATGACGTGGATGGATCGTCTTGGATTGTTCGGGCCGCTTGATCTTGCCGGTCTGGTCTTGCTGTTTGTCGGCTGGATCGTGATTGGCTGGCGGATCGAGGCAAAGGGAAGGTGGCGGCCGTCCGTTTCGATTCTGATGGCGGAATACCGGCGCGAGTGGATGCGCATGATGGTGGACCGGCAGACGCGGATGTTCGATGCTCAGGTTCTCAGCACGCTGCGGCAGGGAGCCTCGTTCTTTGCCTCGGCCACGATGATCGCCATCGGGGGTGGGTTGGCCCTGATCGGCAATGCGGAGCGGTTGCAGGGTGTGGCCAGCGACCTGACGATGACCAGCGACCCGATTTTTGTCTGGGAGGTCAAGCTGCTGGTCACGTTGCTTTTTCTGGCCAATGCCTTTCTGAAGTTCGTTTGGGCGCATCGTCTGTTCGGCTATTGCGCTGTGTTGATCGCTGCCGTTCCGAACGAGGCGGACGATCCCCATGCCCGGCCCCGCGCCGCCAAGGCCGCAGAGGTGAACATTTCCGCTGCGCGCAGTTTCAACCGGGGTCTGCGGTCAGTCTATTTCGCGCTGGGAAGTGCGGCCTGGGTTCTTGGGGCCTGGCCGTTGATCGTGGCGACCGGGATCACGCTGGGCGTTCTGTGGCGGCGCGAGTTTGCGTCACAATCGCGGGCGGTTCTGATCTCGGACACGGATGGACCGCGGCACACGCAGACGTGACGGCGCAGGCCGCCATCGGACTGCTAGGGTTTCAGGATGAATATCCTTCGCAGCACCAGCCCTGCCATCGCCCTTCTGATCGCCTGCTTGCCCGTCAGAGCAGATCCGCCGGAGATCGTGGATGTGCAGACCAGTCTTGCTGGCATGGGCTGGCGGTTTGACGTGACCCTGTCGCACCCGGATAGCGGATGGGATCACTTTGCCGAAGGCTGGGAGGTGGTGGACGCCGACGGCAAACGCCTTGGCTATCGCGAGCTGTTTCATCCGCATGTGGAAGAACAGCCATTCACCCGCAGCCTGAGCAATGTGATGATCCCGGACGGCACGACCGAGGTGTTCATTCGCACCCGCTGCAACCGGGACAAGTGGGTCGGCGGATTGCATTCCGTGACGCTGACGCGCTGACCGGCTCAGCGCCGCCCTTCGCGCAGCCATGCCCCCACAATCAGACCGGACGCCAGAAGCAGCACCAGCCATGCGGGCAAAAGCGGCGTTTGCCGCAGGTCGCGCGTCTCGAAAGCCTCGCGCGGGGTCAGGCCGATCCAACCCCGCCCGGCTGCGGGACGGCCTGCACTGACCTCGCGGATCGCAGGCAGCCCATCGACCAGGGGCAAGACACCGCCGCGCAGAGCGTCTATCGCGGGCTGCATGACCTCTCCTGTGGCGATGGTCTGCTCGAACTCTTTCGGAGCGGCGGGGCCAAGGCCGATCACGGCGGACTGATCGCCATCCGTCAGGCGATAGAGGCCGATCTCCGGGCCCTCGTAAATCGCCTCGAAGCGGCCGGGGCTGACTTCGGTCAACGGCAGTTCGATCTCCTCGCCACTGGGCGTGGTCACGATCACGGGACCGGCGCTCTCCTCCAGCGTGCGGCGGATGATGCGCATCGTCTGACCTGTGGGTTCGGCAAAGATCGCTTCCTCCTCCAGCTCGGGCTCTTTCATCATCCAATGGGCCAGTCGGCGCAGCAATTCCTGTTGCGGGCCACCGCCCTCATAGCCGCGATCCCATAGCCAAGCCTGATCCGAGGCGAGAAGCGCGATGCGGCCTTCATCCACTCGATCAAGAATCAACAGGGGGCGATCTTCCACCCCCGACATCACGACGGTGCCGCGCTCTGTCTCAAGGTCGATCTGGCGCAACCAGCGTCCCCATGGCGCGGCGGCCTCTGCCTCGAGCCCCGCTGTCACCGGGTGGCGATCGCCCAGATCGGTGATCTGCGGCACATAGCCCTGTTCGATCACCCGCGCCGTGGGTCGCGCCGGCAGGACGGTGGACAGGGGCGAGCGGTAGAGCGACGCAGCGGTGGCGAAATCGGGGCCGGCGGCGACAAGCACCGCCCCGCCGTTGCGGACGTAATTGGCGACATTCTCAAGATAGAGCGAAGGCAGGATACCCCGCCGCTTGTAGCGGTCGAAGATGATCAGATCGAAATCCTCGATCTTCTCCATGAAGAGTTCGCGGGTGGGAAAGGCGATCAGTGACAGTTCGGACACCGGCACGCCGTCCTGCTTGTCTGGTGGACGCAGGATCGTGAAATGCACCAGATCGACCGAGCTGTCGGACTTCAGCAGGTTGCGCCATGTCCGCCCGCCGGCATGAGGCTGACCGGACACCAGCAAAACGCGCAGACGGTCGCGCACGCCATTGATCTGGATCAGCGCGGTGTTGTTGCGGTCTGTCAACTCTCCCTCGGCCTCGGGGACGGTGAACTGGATCACGTTGCGCCCGCCATGCGGCAGGGTCACGGGCAACTCGAATGTGCGCCCGATCTCGACCTCGTAGCGCTGCGGTTCGCCCCCATCGACCGAGATTTCCAGCGGGGCGGTCGCCATGCCTGCGGGCACGGCCCCCATATCCTCGATCCGCAGGGAGAGCGTCACCGGCTCACCCAGGATGGCGAAGGCGGGGGCATTCTCGACAATCAGGCGGCGGTCCCAGTCCTCTGGCAAGCCGGAGTGCAGCAGATGCAGCGGTGCCGGCAGATCGGGCGCGCGGTCCATGTCATGAATCCGGCCGTCGCTGAGGGCAATGATGCCGGCGATGCGGCCGCGCGGCTCTTGGGCCAGCGCCTCGTTCAAGGCGGTCATCAACGCGGTGCCACTGTCGCCCTCACCATCCGGCACCGCGATCCGGCGGACTTCGGTATTGGGGCGGGCGGCCAATGTGGCCTCCATGCTCTGAGCTGCGTCAAGCGTGCGGGCTGCGCGGTCGCCCAGCGCCTGGCTGGAGGATTCGTCCACCAGCATCAGCACGATGTCGGAGAGCGGGGCACGGTCTTCCTCCTGCCAGCCGGGGCCGGACAGGGCGGCCAGCACGACCAACCCGGCCATCAGGCGCAGCGCCCAACCGGACAGGCCACGCACCAGCGCCAGAATGGCCGCAACCAGAACGACACCGCCCAAGAGCGCAAGGACCGCCCAGGGCAGCAGCGGGTCAAAGATGATCTGTCCCGTCATTGACCCAACCTGTCCAGAAGCGCAGGCACGTGAACCTGATCGGATTTGTAATTGCCGGTCAGCACATGCATCACAAGATTGACCCCGAAGCGGAAGGCGAGTTCCCTTTGACGCTCGCCGCCGAAACCGCGCCCCACGGGATAGAGCGCGTTGCCGCGTTCATCCATGGCCCAGGCGGCAGCCCAGTCATTGCCGCCGATGACAACCGGCGTCACCCCGTCATTGAGATTGCGAAACGGCATCCCCTCGATCTGTTCGGCATCAGCGGGTGCTGCCTCGACCCAGACATCACGGGCGGTATGGCGGCCGGGGAAGTCTTGCAGAAGATAGAAAGTGCGCGTGATGACGTGATCCTCGGGGATCGGCTCGAGGGCAGGAATATCCAGCGGCGCAGCAAGCTGTTGCAATTTGCGCCCGTTGGGACTGGCTGCGCCGAAACCTGCCACATCGGCATCGCGCGTGTCGAACAGGATCATGCCACCGGAGCGCAGATAGCGGTTCAGCTTCTCATAGGCCTCGGCGGAGGGGGTTGGCTGATCCGGGGTGACGGGCCAGTAGAGAAATGGAAACAGACCGATCTCGTCCGTCTCGAGGTTCACGGACATGGGCGCGCCGGGTTCGACAGAGGTGCGGAAGAAAAGCGTCTCGGACAGGCCACGCAGGCCAGCCAAGGCCGTCTCATCCAGTCGCGGATCGCCTGTCACGATATGACCCAGCTTGAGTTCGGTGGTTGCGGCAATGGCGAAGTCATCAGAGGCTGCGGCGTCATTGGGCAGGGCTGACATCGCCACCAGCAGGATCACGGCAGCGCGCGCGCCCATCAGGCGACCCGACAGGGCCAGAGAGGCAATGACATCGGCCAGCAAAAGCGCCAGAGCGGCGGCCAGCAGCCATCCTGTCAACGGCGTCTCCTCGGGGCGGTTCAACCCTTCGACCGGAATGCGAGAGGGCCAGGATGCAGGTTGCAGGACGCTGTCGGCGGAGACCGTGTTGCGCGCCAGCCTGCGCTCTCCACCATCATAAAGGCCGGGGCGAAGGTCGGGGCCAAGCGCGCCCGTCAGAAGAGCGGCGCCGTCAACGCCCGGCAGGGTCTGCGCATCCTGCACGCGCCCCATGCCGTCGAGGACCGTGACGGGTTGCCAAGTCGTGCCTTCCAGATCGGCGGCATCTATACCCTGCCCGGCGGAAGACACCGCCAGACGATCAAGCATCCGCACAAAGAGGCCCGACAAGGGCAGGCTGGACCATTCGGCATTGGCGGTCACATGGATCAACACCACCTGCCCCTGACCGATGGGTTTGCGTGTGACCAAAGGCGTGCCATCGGTCAGTTGTGCGATCACGCGATCGGCGAGGGTCGGGTCCGGTTGCGCCATGACCTGTGCGGTCACGGTCACATCATCGGGGATTGGCAGCCCGAAAAAGGGGCTGTCCTCGGGGAAGGCTGCAAGGGTTTTGGGATCACCCCAACTCATTGCGCCCCCCACGGTGCGACCGCCTGCACGCAGGCGGACCGGCATCAGGGGATGCTCCTCGGTCCTGCTGACCTCGCTCGCGGCAAGGCGCGGGCCGGCGAATCGCAACAACAGACCTCCGGCGTCGGTCCATTCCAGCAGCGCCTCTTCCTCGGATGGGGACAGCGTCGCCACATCGGCCAGGATGATCACGTCGGGATTTGCGGGCAGGACATCGCTGATCCCACCCTCCAGCAGGTCGGCATTGGGGGCCAGCGCCTGCCGCAGGTAATGCAGGGGCGAGAGCAGTTCCAACCCTTCGCGGTCTTCACGCCCGGCGACCAGAGCCA
Organism: Paracoccaceae bacterium; assembly: GCA_024304855.1. Taxonomy (GTDB): domain Bacteria; phylum Pseudomonadota; class Alphaproteobacteria; order Rhodobacterales; family Rhodobacteraceae; genus Seohaeicola. The sequence goes on along the minus strand of JAMWZG010000002.1, from coordinate 43,489 downwards.
CCTCACGACGGCTGAGGCTGTCATCGGAGAGCGCCACGGCCCCCGCGCTGCGAAGGCCCTCGATCTCGAACCTTGTGATGCGGGCGCGCAATTCGGCAGGCAGGCTTGCCTCGGTCAGCGCCTCTGTTTCCCCTGTTTCGAACCGGAGCGGCAGGTTGGCAAGGATGCGCGGGGTGCCGGATGGGTCAAGGCCATGGGCGGCAATCGTTAAGTCTTGCGCGGCCCCTGCCTCTGCCCGGCGCGCGGTGAGACGCAGCGCACCATCCTGATAGACGGCAGGCAAAAGCGCCACAGGGCTACGGCCAGAGGCGAAGACACGCACCGGGCCACGCGCCTCGAGAGCGGCCAGAAGGGCATCACGGCCGTCGATCATCAACCCGTCGGTGAACCAAAGCGTCTCGAACCCGCCTTCGGGCAGAACCTCCGTAGCACGGGCGATCATGTCGGCTGTGGGTGTCCAGGGTTGCGGCGCGAGACCAGCGATGCGCGCGCGCCACAGATCGGCGGATTGGAAGGCTGCTTCCTCTGGCGCGGTCAGGCGCAGGATTGCAGTGGGGCGACCTTCGCGACCGGCCTCGGCCAACAAACGGTCTGCGAGTTCGGCGCGGCTGGTCCAATCCTGCGCCCCCGGCCATCCTCCGTCCATGACGATCAGCACAGGGCCGGAGCCGGGCTGGCGATCCTGCTGGGGGTTGAGGACGGGGCCGGCCAATCCGATGATCACGGCGGCCACGGCCAGCATCCGGAGCAGCAAGAGCCACCATGGCGTGCGATCCGTGACGCTGTCATCATCCTTGAGGCCCAGCAGAAGGGCAACGCCGGGAAAACGGCGGCGGATGGGTGCAGGCGGGACAGCGCGCAGGATGATCCAGAGGATCGGCAGCGCCAGCAATGCAAGCAGCAACCAAGGCGCGGCAAAACCGATGGGGCCGATAATCATGTGCCCGCCCCCCGTTCCAGAGCGCGCCAGACCCACAAGAGCGCCGCCTGCGCCGCCGCATCGGTATGATGGCACTGATACTGCCACCCCGTCGCGGCGCAGAGATCCGCGAGCGCCGCCTTGCGTTCCGCCAGACGTGCCAGATAGCGCCCGCGCAGATCGCCTGCCTTGAGTGTTTCATGGGCCAATGTGCCGCCCACGCTTTGAAAGATCGTGCGCCCCTGAAAGGGAAAAGCCTCCTCCGCAGGATCAAGCACTTGCAGAAGCAGTCCACGCACACCGCGATCTGCGGCCTTGGTGAGAGCGGCCTCTATGGGGGCGATGTCAGAGAGGAAATCAGACACGAACATGGCCCGCGCCTGCGGAATCATCGCACGCGATTCGGGGATGCCATAGTCGGTGTCATCATCGCGGCTGAGCATCTCGGCCAGCCTGAGGAGTTGGGCATTGCCCCGGCGCGGCGGCAATGTTGTGCCGGTCAGCCCCACCCTCTCGCCGCCACGGACGAGAAGGACGGCGATTGCGAGGGCCAGCAAACGCGCGCGATCCGCCTTTTCCGGCAGGTTAGGGTCTGATGAGAAGCGCATGGAAGCGGCCTGATCGACCCAGAGCATGACGCTTTGTGCAATCTGCCATTCCCTTTCGCGCACGAACTGTGTGTCGCCGCGGGCAGAGCGGCGCCAGTCGATCATGCGGACCGGATCACCCTGCTGCACCGGGCGATATTGCCAGAAATCATCCCCCTGCCCCGCGCGGCGACGGCCGTGTTCACCCAGCAGGACCGTGCCTGCCAGGTGTTCCGCCCGCGCCAGAAGCGGGGGGAAGCGGGCCGCCTCGGCCTCGGCTCTGGCGCGCAGGGTCAGGGGTTGGGTTTGTGTCACGCCGCCGCCTCGATCCGCGTGATGCGGGCGGCGGTGTCGGTGATCAGGCCGGTCAGCGTGTCGCCACGGGCGCGCGCCGCGAAGTTGAGCGCCATGCGATGCGTCAGCACAGGCCGCGCCATGGCCACGACATCCTCGACCGAGGGGGCAAGCCGCCCTTGCAGCAGGGCGCGTGCGCGCACCGTCAGCATCAGAGCCTGCGCCGCGCGCGGACCCGGCCCCCAGGCGACGGTCTGCCGCACGCGGTCATCGGCGCTGGCGTCATCGGGGCGGAAGGCGCGGACCAGGTCAAGGATCGCCTCGACAACCGCGTCACCGACCGGCATCCGGCGCAGAAGCGTCTGTGCCGCCAGAAGCTCGCCATCCGAGAAGACTTGATGCGCCTCCTCCTCGGCCACGCCGGTCGTGGCAATCAGGATGTCACGCTCGGTCGCGCGGTCGGGGTATTGCACGTCGATCTGCACAAGAAAGCGGTCAAGCTGCGCTTCGGGCAGCGGGTAGGTGCCTTCCTGCTCGATCGGGTTCTGGGTCGCCAGAACGTGAAAGGGTTTGCCCAGCGCGCGGTCCTGTCCTGCAACCGTGACGCGGCGTTCCTGCATCGCCTGCAACAGGGCCGATTGGGTGCGCGGGCTGGCGCGGTTGATCTCATCCGCCATCAAAAGCTGGCAGAAGATCGGCCCCTCGACAAAACGGAAAGCGCGGCGACCATCCGCATCGGTTTCCAGCACTTCGGAGCCCAGGATATCGGCGGGCATCAGGTCAGGCGTGAACTGCACGCGATTGCCATGCAGGCCCATGACGGTGGACAGCGTCTCGACCAGACGGGTCTTGCCCAGACCGGGAAGGCCGATCAGCAGACCATGCCCACCGCAGAGCAGAGCCGAGAGTGTGAGGTCAACAACTCTCTCCTGACCGATGAAACGACGCGTGATCGAGGCGCGGGCCTGTGCCAGCTTGTCCTCCAGCGCCTCGATACCGGCAACCAGATCGGCGTGATCGGACATGGCAATCCCTCCTTTGAACCCTACCTCGATATGATGATAGTATCGCGCGAAAGAGAAATGGCAAAAGCAATGAGCGGACAAATGATCGTGACCCCCTCGGCAGAAGGCATCGCTGCCTCTGTGAAGGCAGCCAAGGGCCGGGGATTGCCGCCGGTGCATCTGTGGAACCCGCCGTTCTGTGGTGATCTGGACATGCGGATCGCGCGGGATGGCACATGGTTCTATGAGGGAACCCCCATCGGACGCCCCGGGCTGGTGCGGCTGTTTTCCACGATCCTGCGCAAGGATGGTGACAAGTATTTCCTGGTCACACCTGTCGAGAAGGTGGGGATCACGGTCGATGACGCGCCGTTTCTTGCCGTGGACTTCGATGTGGACGGTGCGGGGCGCAGTCAGCGTCTGACCTTTCACACCAATGTCGGCGACAGCGTGACCGCAGGGCCGGACAACCCGCTGCGCTTTGTCCGCGACCCGGAGACGGGCGAGCCTTCGCCCTATGTGATGGTGCGGGCGGGGCTTGAGGCGTTGATTGACCGCAAGAGTTTCTATCGCCTTGTCGAACTGGGAGAAGCGCAGGACGTGGAAGGCGTCTCGTGGTTCGGGGTCTGGTCCGATGACAGCTTCTTCAAGATGATCCCATCTGCGGATTTACCCTGATACAGAGTCTGTTTTTGTCACGTCTGCCGGCTGTCTGACGAGCAGCACCAGAAGGCCCGGCAAGGTGCTGAGCAGGAACATCAACCCGAACGCGAGGCTGGCGGCGAAACCTTCGGTGGCCGTGGCCCCGAATACGGGGAAGAGCGTGGCCGCCGCCCCTTCGCGCAGACCCCAGCCGCTGATGGAGACGGGGATGAGCATTGTGAAGAGGATCAGGGGCACCACGATCAGCACCGCCGTCACAGGCATGACCGTTCCCGTCGCCCGTGCGCAAAGGGCGAATGCGGACAGGTTCAACGCCGTGGTTCCGATGCTGAGCATGGCCTGACGGGGCAAGACCGAGGGCGACAGAACCGCGAGCCGGAAGGCTGAGAGCCAATCGCCGATCTGACGTTGCGTGGCCGTCGTCCCGCCGCTGAGCGCCGAGAGGCCGCCCAGCAGAACCAGCATGGCCAGCCCGGTTAGAGCCACCAGACGCAGCACCCAATCGGGCAGCGTGATGCCGCCGGGGGAAAGCCAGACGATCGCGACCGCCAGACAGGTGACGACGAAGAGTGCAAGCTGTCCGGCCAGTCGCTCGAACATCACGGCCTGACCTGACCGCTTCAACCCTGCCTCGTGTCGCGCGCGGACGGCCCGGCCGGCATCGCCCAGAACGCCGCCCGGCAGGGACTGGTTCACGATCTGGGACAGATAATATTCGCGCAGGGCGTGCCCCACCGCGATCGTCTGGCCCAGACGATTGGCTGTCAGTCGCCACCGCAGCGCCGAGAGCACTGTTTGCGCGGTCAGGGTGATCACGCCCGCGACAAGCCAGAGAGGATCAGCCCGCAGGAGAAGGTCAAGCGCCGCCTGACCATCCACAGCCTGCCAGAGCAACGCCAGAATGATCAGTGTGACCGACAGGCGCAGGATCATGAAGAGCCGCTTGCGCGTGACCATGGTTTCAGCCCCCATTCACGGCGTCGCGAGGGAGTGAGGCGCCGGTGGGAAGTGTCGTGCTGAACGCCTCGATCAGCAGATCGCGCATGGCTTCCATCGGCAGGACCGGGGCCGTTGCGGCGGGGATCATGCTGCGCGTCCATCCCCAGTCGGCGACATGATCCAGAAGGTCTGCCGGGCCGATGAGATGGATGGGAACATCGCTCCGCTCGTCCAGCGCGATGAACCCGGCGGCCTGATGATCGCCCAGAACGATCATCAGGGGCGGGTCGTCGGCGTGACGAATGGCATAGTCCACCACAACCTCGAGCGCGTAGGAGATCGACATGCGATACTGGTCGCGCACACGGTCATGGTCACGCCACACCACGTCTGGCCGATCACCGGACATCGCCATGTCATTGAAGATGGACCCGTCGCCGAGCTCTTCCCACGGAATCATGCGCGGGATGGGCACCCAGGGCGCATGAGAGGAAATCAGGGCAACCTGCGCAAAAACCCGTTGATCAGAGACTGGTTCACGGACAAGGCGATCCATCGCGGCCAGTGTGAACTGATCCGGCATCGTGACCCAGTTGAAGGGCAGTCCACGATAGCCGAGGTCTGCTGCGGGAAGGATTGTGTCAAAGCCCATGGATGCGGCCTCGGGCCAGTCCAGCGTGATGGCAGGCATCACGGCAGCGGTGTGGAACCCGGACCGCGCCGCGATATGGAACAGGGTTTCGCGACCGCTGGCGATTGCCGCCTGATAGCGGGCCTGCCCATCGACGCGCATTCCGTTGGCGAAAGTGGCGTGGGCCAGCCAGCTTTGCCCGCCCCGTGTCGGAGAGGAGAGATAGGCGGATTGCACCGCAAGCCCCGCTTGCTCCAGCCGCCGGGTTGCATTGGCAAGGAGCGGCCGATGCTCTTGCGCGTAGAAGGGCGTATCAAGGCTGGTGCGGCCATAGCTTTCGACAAAGATGACCAGAACATCCCTGTCGATCTTGTCCAGCAACCCTGCCCGGGCGGCGAAAGGATCTGTGCGCGCCAGCGCATTGAAAGCCCGCAGATCGGCCAGCGTATTGCGGATCAGCGCCACACGCTCTACCCCGACGCGGGCGGTAAAGGCCGTGCCGGGTGCGTTGAACGGGACAGGCCAGCGCGCCATGATCGCGCCCACGTCCATCACTGCCAATCCCATTGTCAGAACGGCACCCGCCCCTGCGGCGATAAGGGCGGGCCGTGGCAGGGCTACTCTGGCCCAGACACCCATGGCCCACCAGAGGCTTGCGGCAAGGGCAACGATGGCAAGGACGGTGCCGATCAATGCCCCGATGGCCCCCAACAGGCCGACGGACCCCCAGAGCAGGCGGAACGCGGCCGCCAACAGGGGCAAGTCGCCTACGGGATTGAAACCTCGGGTAAAGGAGGTGAACATGGCGAAGTCAGCTGATTTGAGGACCACGATCAGCGTCAGAACGGCGGTCAGAAGTGCGCGTATGACGCGGCCCAAGCGCCCATCGCCCAGAACAGGCAGGGCCAGAAGCAGCACGACCCATTCCAGTGAGAGAACCGAGAGGGCACCCCAGGTCATCGCGGCCGGGTGATTGGGCTGGATCAGAACGATATGGAGCAAGGCAGCGGCCAGAAGCGCGCGCCATGCCGCGCGCGGCGATGGCAAAGTCACGACCGATGTCTCCATAGCCACAACACGTCGCGCCCGAAGGACCAAAGCAGCGCCCCTATCGCGCCATAGGTGATGATCAGCGCCAGTGTTCCGCTGACAACGGGTGTCTGCAAGGCGATCAGCGCGGCGATCTGGATCACGCAGACAACCTTGCGGCCGAACTTGTCAGGCAGCCCCTCTGCCATCCAGGGAAGTCCCCATGCGGCGGCCACAAAAGCATAGCGCATCAGGCCCAGCAGCAGCACCTCATACCCTGCCTTGCCAGAGCCGAGCGCCAGAAGGGACAGCAAGAGGGCGAGCGCTGCATCCACCTCCATGTCGAAACGCGCGCCGAAGGCCGAGGCAAGTCCGCTGCGCCGCGCGAGGAAACCATCCACCCCGTCCAGCGACAGTGCGATGGTCGCGACAAGGGCGATGGACCAGCCGTTCAACGCAGCATCCGCCAAGCCGGGAGCGAGAAGCGGCGAAAGCAGGGTCGCCCCCAGCCCTGCGCGGAACAGAGTGACGGCGTTGCAGGCACCGAAGAGGGAATGCGGATAGTGATGCGGCAACGCGGTCCAGAGAAAGGCGGCACCGGCCAGAAACAGGGTAATTGAGGCCGAGGCCGGAGCCAAAGACGGAAAGACAGCCCAGTGCACCACCATCATGGCGGCCACAGTCATGATAGCCCAGAGCAATAGGCCCGCCCGCGGCGACATGGCGCGCGTCCGGTCGGCAGGCATGGCATCTGGGGTCATGTGGATCATCCAGCAAAGATAGTGTTGATCCAGAGGCGTCAAGGACACCACGCACAAGCTGTGCGAGAAGGGCAGCGATCCGCTGCGGATTGGGTCCGGTTCACGAGAAAACTTGACCGCCGCCGCATTCCATCTAGGTCTTCGATTGTCATATCGGGGGAGCCATGGCACCGCAACAGGATCATTACAAGGCACCGGCGCGCTGGCTTCACTGGCTTGTGGCGCTTCTGGTGTTGGGAATGTTGCCTGTCGGCTTTCTGATGGTGCAGGAGGGATTGAGCCGCCCCTTCCAGAACGCCTTGTTCCTGATGCACAAGAATACCGGCGTGATCGTCATGCTGCTGGTCGCCGCGCGTATCTTCTATCGCTGGCGCAACCCACCGCCGCCACTGCCCAACAATTTGCCGCTGTGGCAGAAACGGGTATCGGCCTGGACCCATGGTGTATTGTATGGGCTGATCGTTCTGATGCCTGTGTCAGGCTATGTGCGTGTCCGGACAGGTGGCTTTCCGATCGAGATGCTGGACGCAATCGGGATCGGAACGCTTCTGCCGAAATCCGATGCCATCGCGAATGCCGCGAAATCCCTGCATTACCTTGGTGCGTGGGCGTTGGCTGTTGTGGTCGGCCTGCATGTTGCAGCGGCTTTGCAACATGCCCTGATCAAGCGCGACGGGATCTTTCAGCGGATGTGGCCTGCGCGCGACTGACGCCTTGCCATTTTCGCCCGAACACAAGGACAGCCCCTGCCCGTGACCAGCCATGCCAGCACCACGGAGCGCATAGGCGCGGATCACCTTGATCTTGCCCCCGTGCCGCGCCCGATGTTGCCGCACGCGCGTCTTGTCTTTGCGCTGCTCACCCTTGGCACGACGGCGGTCACGGCCTTGACTGTGGCTCTCTTTGTGGCGGAGTGGAGCGGATGGGCAATACTGGCAATGGGTTTGATCCTGCCAAGCCTGCTATGGATTGCGGGAGGGGCAGCGACGGCCCTGACGGGGTTGATCTGTGCTGCGCCATCATCCCCCGCGATACCACCCGGATGGACGCCACGACGGCGCAGCGCGATCCTTGTTCTGCTCTGCTGCGAGGCACCGCAGGCCGTTGCCTTGCGCCTTCTGGCCCTGTTACGAGAACTCAAAGAGGCTGGATTAGAGCCACATTGCCGGTTGATTGTCTTGTCCGACACCTTTGGCCCTGATGCCATTGCCGCCGAGGAAGCTGCGCTGGCGCCGCTGGTGAGGGATGGCGTAATCCACTACCGGCGCAGGGCGAATAACAGGGGGAAGAAACCCGGGAACATCGCGGAATGGTTTGACCGTCAGGGTAACGCCTTTGGTCAGATGCTTGTCCTTGACGCCGACAGCCGGATGAGTGGGCGGCGGATTGCCACGATGATCTACCGGATGGAGAGCACGCCTTCGCTTGGGCTGCTGCAAGCGGGCATGGCATTGGTGCCGGCTGACAGTCGCTTCGGGCAGGCGCAACGCACGGCATCGCGGCTGCTGGGGCCACCCTATGCCATCGGACTGTCTGCATGGGCAGCCGATACGGCAAACTATTGGGGGCATAATGCGCTGATCCGCACCGCCGCCTTTGCCAGTGCCGCACGTTTGCCGCGACTGTCTGGCCCTGCCCCCTATGGAGGGGAGATATTGAGCCATGATTTCATCGAAGCCGCCGTTATCCGCAGTGCTGGCTGGACCGTGGAATTCGACCCTGATCCAGCGGGAAGTCATGAAGACGGGCCACAGACCCTTGCCACCTATCACAAGCGCAACAGGCGATGGTGTCAGGGGAACCTGCAACATATCCGGCTGCTTGGCTGGCGTGGTCTGCATCCGCTGAGCCGTCTGCACATTGCCTCGGGGATTTTCAGCTTTCTGGCGGCGCCGGTGTGGTTGGTGCTGCTGATGCTCATGGGGTCGGGTCTGGTCAGGATGGAGGGTGGCTTGCCCTTCGTTCTGATCCTGTGCGTGCTTCTGGTGCCCAAGATCTGCGGTCTCTACCGTCTGGCTGGTCCGTCTGGCACGGCATGGCGACGGCGGATCGCATTCAAGGCCTTCGGGGGAGAGCTGGTGACGTCGAGCCTGCTTGCGCCCATCATCATGCTGCATCACACGGCAGCGGTTCTATCGGTTCTGGCTGGACAGGATTGCGGCTGGAAAGGGCGAGGACCGCGCCCCGGAGCCAGCCTGCCGCGAGGCTCGTTCGAACTGCTGGTGGGTGTTGCGTTGACGGGGATGGTGATCACCCTGAACCCGGTTGCCGCGGTATGGATCGCGCCTGTCGCGGGCCCCATGGTGGCGGCGCCCCTGCTGATCCGGTGGATGGATGCCGTCAGACCGGAGATCCGGCGGGCACCCCTTTCAGCGTGACGCGGGCGGTGACGGGTCTGTGATCCGAGGCCATGCGTATCCCCGGCCCGTCCAGAGCACGCATATCCTCGACCCGACCGGGGGGCGTTGTCAGGATGCGATCCAAAGGCAGGAACGGGCGAGCGACGGGAAAGCTGGACCGGGCCGGGCCGTGAAGCCGCTGGCCGACCAGCCGCGGCGAGAAGGCCATGCCACCCCAGGGACGCCATTCGTTCAGATCCCCGATCAGGATGGTCTGACGCGGCGTGCGGCGCCGCAGATGTTGTCCGATCACCCGCATCTGCGCGATTCGCGCGGGCTGACCGAGTGACAGATGCGTGCCGATGAGGCGGAGATGGCGGCCATGGTATTGCGCATCAAGGACCACGGCGCCGCGATGGCAATGACCAGGCAGATCAAGCAGCGTCGCATCCTCGACCAGCACCTCGGGGGAGAGGAAGAAGACCACACCCAGAAACCCGTGGCTTTCTGCGCCCCAACGCAGGTTGCCGTCGGAGTGGGCGTGACGCAGTCCGGTTGCCGCCTCGATCCCGGGGATATCCAGAAACCCGCGATGTGGGTGACAGTCCTCATCGGCCTCTTGTAGGACAAGCACGGCGGTGTCGGGTTGAACCACTTCGGTCAGCAGGACATCGCGAGTGCGGTCTGGGTCAACGCGGCCATCATTGCCCTTGCCGCGATGGATGTTCCAACTGACACAAGAGATTGCAGGATCCGTCCCGGTGGTCATCCGGCTGTCAGGACAGAAAGGACGCGGCGCGGCGTGGCACCGGCTGCGCGCTGTCATGCACGGGCAACAGGGCGGCACTGGCCTGTGCGGAGAGGCCGCAATCGAACAGGACATCTGTGCCCAGCGCAAACACCCGCATGTCAGGGCGGATGCAATCCGCAAGTTTGAGGCGCGGTGATGCCGTGGTCAATGCGGCAGGACCGGCACCGATCAGCAACGGAGCGACGGCGATCTGCATCCGTGTCAGAAGCCCCGCCTCGAGGAAGGTGGCGATTGTGATCCCGCCACCTTCGACCAGCAGGGTCGAGAGGCCCGCATCGTGCAGGGCATTCAGGATGGCGCGCGGGCGGAAGCTGCCGTCAATCAGCGGCAAGCGGATCACCTCCACCCCTTTGGGGCGGGGTCGGTCAACGGCCTGAATGACAAAGCGGCGGGCACCATCCGCGCGCAGGACAGGAGCGTCATCCGGCAGGCGACCCTTGGGATCAATCACGATCCGAGCCGGATTGGGGCCGCTACAGAGACGCACTGTCAGGCGTGGCTTGTCATGCAGCGCCGTGCCAACGCCGATGATCACCCCATCCACCAGCGCCCGCATCCGGTGCAGATGGGCAAGGCCATCCGGCCCCGAGACATCGCGGGCATCGCCGGAGACCGTGGCCACGCGCCCGTCAAGCGATTGGCCGATCTGCGCGACGGTCACGGGACCAAGATCGCGTCGGGCCAGGGGCGCGTAAAGGGCAAGTGCGGCGCGCTCGCCGTCGGACCAGTCGCCACAGCAGGGACAGGCTCGCCCTGAACGGACGGCAAGGATGCGGTCCCATATTTCGGGCGTCACGATCACATTATCCATCGCTGTCCTCCTTGGAAAAGGTCATGCCGGCACACCCGGCAAGGCCAAGAGATCACGGTGTCCGATCTGGCAGAGCGTCCGGTCCGCACCCGCCTTGCGCGTGTCGCCCCAGACGGATGCCCGCGCGGCTCCGGCTTCGGCGGCGGCTTGTGCGATGCCAGCTACGAGTTCGCGCTGAAGGTCTGCACTGGCTTCGTCCAGATGCCACGGGCTGTTCGCCTGATGCAGATGATAGCCCGCGGCCGAAAAGACTTCGGCGATAACCGAGGCGGCGTCCGGACCAAGAGCAGGGCCAAATCCCTTGTCGCCGCGCTGGTGGTGATTGAAGGCCTGCGTGATGGCAGCATCATCACCGTCTGAAGGCGACCACTGCATGATCCCGTCATAATTCAGCGCAGCATAGAAGGGCAGATTGCGCGCCGCCAGCCGTTCCGCCAGCCCTGCAACCCAGTCGCGCGAGCACAGATCCAGCAGAGCAGAGGCCGTGACAAGGCTGGCCCCGTCCAGAGGCAGGGCATCCAGATCGCGCAGGTCGATGCGGTGGGTCGTCACCTTGCCACCGGCTGCGCGGGCCGCATGGGTCAGAAGATCGGGATCGTTGTCCACCAGACGCCATGTTGCCGCGTCCGGCAGATGACCTGCGAAAGCCCGGATCGTCGAGCCTGTGCCACAACCCAGATCAACGATGACCGGGCGCGGACCAGCCGCTTGCGCCGCCGCCGACAGCAACGCCGCATCCCGCGCCGCGTGATCGGCGGGTTCGCGCAGGGCCAGCCAGTCGGCGGAAAAGCCCATGGATCAGATCTCCCCCTCAAACCAGCCACGGGCCATGTGGCTTTCGTGCAGGGTGATGCGCAATTTCTTGACGCGGCCGGCATCCTTGAGGGCGCCATCACGGACCTTGGCGGCCATCTCGCGGAAGATATACCCGGAGAGGAATTCGGTCGTGGTGAAGATACCTTTGAATTTCGGCACCTCATCCAGGTTCTTGTAGCGCAGAGGCTCCAGAACTGCGGCCAAAGCCTCGATCGCAAGGCCGATGTCCACGACCAGCCCGTGTTCGTCGATGTCATCAGCGAAGAAGGCCGCATCGACGGTGAAGGTTGCGCCATGCATCCCCTGCGCCGGGCCGAACAGGGGCGAGGGGAAAGAATGGGCAATCATGATATGGTCACGGACTTCGACGGCGTACATGGAGGCTCCTTCAGAGGGATCGTGCGGGTTGTTGGGTCAATAACGGATGCGGTGACAGAGAGTTCCGGGCGCGGCAAGAATTGAGGCATATTCGGTGGGCAAATCAGCGAAATTCGTCTCACCCGAGATGAGAACGTCAAGGCGGGGATCACGCAGGAGGTCCAGTGCCTTGGCCAGACGGCGGGCATAGGTCCAGCGCGGCAGGCGTGTGGCCGGGATGTTTCCGACCTGAGAGCTGACAAGGCGCAGTCTGCGGCTGTGGAACGCTCCACCCAGCGGAACAGCAACGGCCGTGTCGCCGTGCCAGCTTGCTTCGACCACCGTGGCCTCTTGTCCGGCAAGGGACAGGGACAGGGACAGGCCCGCCTGCGAAGCGCTGGTGTGGATCACGACATCGCAATCCTGCGGCGCATCCTCGGGCAGGGCAAAAGACAGGCCCAGCGCGCGCGCCAGATCCGCGCGGTCGGGGTTGATGTCGATCAACGTGACCTCTGCTCCGGGCAGGCGGGCGGCAAGCTGCGCGATCAGCGCGCCCAGCACACCGGCCCCGACAACGGCGATCCGATCACCTGCACCCGCGCCGCTGTCCCACAGAACGGTCAGCGCCGTCTCTGTATTGGCGGCAAGAATGGCCCGATCAGGCGGCAGATCATCGGGCAGGGGCGTCAGAGCCTCCTCGGGCAAACGGTAATGGGTCTGATGAGGGAAAAGCGCAAAAACGGCGCGGCCTTTCAGCCTGCCCTCGGTCACGCGACCCACGCTGCAATAGCCATATTTCACCGGAAAGGGAAAATCCCCCTCCATCGACGGGCCGCGCATCCGGATGTGCTCCGATACCGGCACGCGGCCAGAAGCAACAAGGCGTTCAGTCCCGCGGCTGATGCCGGAGAACATCGCCTCGACCAGCACCCCTTCGCCCATCAGGCCGGGTCGGATCTCTACCCGGTCCGGGGCCATGCACCAGAGCGCTGCCGGGGTCATTTCAGCAGATGTCCCGATTTGGCGGCTTTGGTTGCCAGATACCGTGCGTTCTGCGCGGTTTGTCCCACTTGCAGCGGCACCCGTTCTGCAACCGTGATGCCCTGTGCCTGCAACATGGCCACCTTGGCGGGGTTGTTTGTCAACAGGCGCACGGACGCGATCCCAAGCCGCGCCAGAAGCGCAGAGCCGATGCGGAAGTCACGTTCATCATCGTCGAACCCAAGGTGGTGATTGGCCTCGACCGTATCAAAGCCGCGATCCTGAAGAGAGTAGGCGCGCATCTTGTTGGCAAGACCGATCCCGCGCCCCTCCTGATTGAGGTAGAGCAGAACGCCACCGCCCTCCTCGGCCATGGCGGCTGTGGCTGCGTTCAGTTGGGGTCCGCAATCGCATTTCAGGCTACCAAGCACGTCTCCTGTGAAACAGGCGGAATGCAGGCGAACAAGGACAGGTCCGGCCCGGTCCGGCGTGCCGATTTCGATCGCGTAATGCTCTGTCCCGCCATCATCGGGCCGGTAGACATGGACGCGGCCCGCCTCGTGAGCGGCCATCGGCAGGCGGGCAGACGCCACAGGATGTTGCACCCGGGCGCGGGTGAGTTCCGTCAGGATCGCACCTGCATCCATGAGGGACAGGCCATGGCGCATCGCTTCGGCCAGCCCATCCTGAACGGTAAAGACAAGAACTGCGGGCAAAAGCTGGGCCGATTTCACCAGGGCGATGGATGCGTGGTGGATAGCCTGACCGGGCAAGGGAGAGTGTCGGGAGAGATCCATGAAAGCGGCCTGCCCCTGCGGCACGGTCCGCACCGGATCTGCCAGCGCCAGCAAGGCGTCAAGCCCGGCCTGAGCAGGCATGGCCAGAACCACAACCTCCGTGTCAGGGAGATCGCCAAGGTGCAGAGATACCGCGCGGTTGCGGGTCAGGACGATATGCGTCTCGCCGCCACCGGCTCTCAAAGCGCCAAGGCGGGCCTCGCTCAATGTTTCGAGCGGGACGACAAGCGAGGCCTTTCCATCCGCCGTCACCACGACAGGAAGCCCCAGCCGCAGGTCGCTTTTGCAGCGCATCACGCGTTCAATGGCGCTGGGCGCCAGAAGAGACGTGACAGGGCTTTCCGTCACGCGAGCAGGTCTCAGTGCATTCATGTCTTAACCAGAGTTCCAAATATTACCGTCAACGTAGTGTTACATAAGCCCAGACAAGCCCACGCGTTGTATTTGGATGCTTATCGTCCGGTCTTGCGCGGTCTATTGCTTACACGGGCTGGACCTTGGCCAAGTTGCACTATGTGAAGAATTTCTTGGTTTTTCTCAGCTCATGACAGGAGACGTGGCTTGGCCCTGACATCTTGGCTTGGTTTGATGCGCTCGCTTGTGATCTATCACAATCCGGTGAGGGCGGCGCCGTTGCGGCGTTTTTACCGCGAGTTGCTGCAACCCGGCGACCTTGTCTTTGACGTGGGCGCGCATGTGGGGACACGCGCGCGGGCGATGCGGGCGGCGGGCGCGCGTGTTGTGGCGCTGGAACCGCAGGAACCTTTTTCGACATTCCTGCGATGGACCCTGCCGCGCGATATTCGTCTGATCGAGGCGGCCGCCGGCAAGGTTGAAACGGTTGCTGAGATGGCAGTCTCGTCGCTTCACCCGACGGTGTCGTCGTTGAAAGCCGGGTTCGCGGATGAAGCGGGCGCCGCACCCGGCTTTGGCCATGTCCGCTGGGATCGCGTGCAGCAGGTGCGGGTGACGACCCTTGATCGGTTGATCGCAGAGGAAGGCGTGCCGCGCTATGTGAAGATCGACGTCGAAGGGTTCGAGCTTGAAGTTCTGTCCGGTCTTGGCCAGCCGGTTGATCTGGTGTCGGTCGAATATCTTCCAGGACTGCCTGATCTTACGGTCTCGGTGATTGATCGGCTGACTGAACTGGGACGCTACAGGTTCAACCCGGTGCGCGGCGAATCGGGGCGCTTTCTGTGGGAGAGGTGGCAGGATGCGGCGGCAACACGGGCCTGGTTGGGCAGTCTGGCTGCCGATGGCCCGTCAGGTGATCTTTATGCAAGGCTGGATCGCTGATCCCGCAGGATAAGAGCAAAGGCATCAAACAGGGCCGGATTGGCAGTGACGACGGTGCCGGAGGATTCGGGATGGTCCAAGGGATCAAGAGCCGTGATCCGCGCGCCCGCTTCGCGCAGAATCACAAGACCGGCGGCGATGTCCCATTGTTGCAGACGGCGCTCCCAGAAACCGTCCAGACGCCCTGCCGCCACATAGGCCAGATCCAGCGCGGCGGCCCCCATCCGGCGCACCCCGGCGCAATGGGGCAAAAGCCGCGCCATATCTGCGGTGTGATCGTCGATATGGGCCATTCCGCCAAAGGGAATCCCGGTGCCGAACAGAGCCGATGACAGATCGGCCAGAGCGGAGACGCGGATCGGCGCACCGTCGAGAAAGGCCCCCGCGCCCAGACTGGCCGAGAATGTCTCGGACTTTACCGGGTCATGCACCACACCGATACGGCGATGACCGTCCACTTCCAAAGCGACGGAAACAGCCCAATGCGGGATGCCCCGCAGGAAGTTTGTCGTCCCGTCCAGAGGATCGACGATCCAGCGGCGGCGCGCGGGGGCCGAGGCGCCGGTCTCCTCGCCCAGCCAGCCATCATCGGGACGCGCCTCCAGCAGGATCGACTTCAGACATCTTTCGGCGTCGAG
Organism: Paracoccaceae bacterium; assembly: GCA_024304855.1. GTDB lineage: Bacteria > Pseudomonadota > Alphaproteobacteria > Rhodobacterales > Rhodobacteraceae > Seohaeicola. The sequence continues at coordinate 27,816 of JAMWZG010000002.1, read as the reverse complement.
ATCGGCCTGAGACAGGAAATCGCCGGCGCGCTTTGTCTGAACAGAAAGGTTTCCGCGATCTTTCCAATGGCGCATCAGGACATGGCCGGCCTCACTGGCGGCCGTCAATGCGAGTGCCAGATCAGCCGCGTCTTGGGTGTTGTCCATCAGACGGCTCCTTTGGCGGCATCTAGGGCAATCCCGGCAATCCGGGCGGTTTCTGACCACGAGGCCAGCAATGCACCCTTGGCTTTCGCCGCTGCCGCCATGGATGCGCGCCTGTCATGATCCGAGAGCAGGTCTCGCAACGCCTCTGCAAAGGCCTGCGGATCGTCACGTTCGACCAGCAGACCGGCGTCGGATGGCACCGTATCCGGCACCGCGCCTGTCCGGCAGGACACGATGGGCAGGCCATGCACCAGCGCTTCGTTGAACACGATGCCATAACCCTCGTAGCGCGTTGCGAGAGCGAAAAGGCTGGCGTCGCGATAGAGTGTGTTCAACACTTCGGATGACACACGACCGGCAAGCCGGATGCGTTCTGACAGACCCGAACTGTCGATCCTGTGCTGCAACGCGGCCGAGTGACCGTCTTCCCACGGATTGCCCACAATCTCGGCCCGCCAGTCAAGGTCAGCGATTCGGGTCAGGGCATCAATCAGCACGTCATGCCCCTTGCGGGGATGAAGGATTCCCACCGACAGGATAAGCGGCGGTCCATGCGGCGCTGTCTTGGGTGCGGAATTCTGTTCGGGCTGTGCGATTCCCGGCAAGGCCACATGAATGCGGTCGGCAGGGACATCATACCGCTCGATCAGAATCGCGCGTGTATGCGGACTGGGCACGATGACAGCGGCCGCAAAGCGCAGGTTGTCCCTTTCGGTGCGCCACAGGTGCTGCTGATCCTGGTCCGGCAGTCCGCTTTCAAGCGCCAGCGGGTGATGGACGAGAGGAACGATGGGGGCCTTGATCCGCGCCACGCCATCGGTGGTCAATGCGCCGAAGGCAAGGCCGTCGATAATCACCGGCTGATCACCCGGCAGGTCTTGCAGCGCCGTCAAGGCTTGGGCCATCGCGGCATCGGTGGGAAAGGGAAAGCCGTCAGGCAGTTGCAACAAGGTCATGTCACGCCCGGCGGCGCGCAATTCTTCCAGAAGAATCCTGTCATAGATATAGCCCCCCGTCAGCGTGGTGATGTCGCCCGGAACTGCAAGGCACGCGGATGAGGGGGATTTTGTCATGGATAAGGGACCGATCGCGGTATCTTCAGGGATGGCAGAGCCTAGAGCCTGCGCAAGGACAGGCAAGCCCTGTCAGACATATGCCGCGTTCAGGGTCGCAGGCGCTTTGTCATAAAAGGTTTACAAAAGGTTCATAGAAGCGTTGTGCCGGATGACTAGGCACTGGCTCGAGATCGCCGATCGGGTGATCGAAACCCAAAGGTATCAGGAGCTTTCCATGACCGTCAAACTGTCCGCCTCCGTGCTGGCCATCGCTGCCGTTTCGGCAACCACCGCCATGGCACGCGACAACGTGCAAGTCACCGGTTCGTCCACCGTTCTGCCCTATTCGACGATCGTCGCAGAAGCATTCGGCGAGAATTTCGATTTCCCGACCCCCGTCGTGGAAGGCGGCGGCTCGGGTGCTGGCCGCGCCAAGATGTGCGAAGGTGTCGGCACCAACACCGTGGACATCGCCAACTCGTCCTCGCGCATCACGCAAAAGGATCTGGACACCTGCGCCGCCAATGGCGTGACCGAGGTGATGGAAGTCCGCTTCGGCTATGATGGCATCGTGTTTGCCTCTGACGTGAACGGCCCGGAATTCGCCTTCACCCCGGCAGACATCTACAACGCGCTGGCCGCGCAGGTTGCCGTGGATGGCGCGATCGTCGCCAATCCCTATGCCCAGTGGTCTGATTTCAACAGCGCGATGCCCGCTCAGGAGATTCTGGTTCTGTCCCCCGGCACGAAGCATGGCACCCGCGAAGTGTTCGACGAGCGCGTGATCATCGCCGGCTGCAAGGAAACCGGCGCTTACGACCTGTTCCTCGCGACGGCGCAGGGTGATGACGACCGTGCCAAGTCCCGTGCCGCGAATGGCGAATGCACCAAGCTGCGCACTGATGGCCGCAATGTGGACATCGACGGCGACTACACCGAGACACTGGCCCGTCTTGAAGCCGACAAGAAAGCCATCGGCGTGTTCGGTCTGTCCTTCTACCAGAACAACACCGACAAGCTGCGCGTCGGCACGATGGGCGGGGTTGTCCCCTCGACCGAATCGATCGCCACGGGCGAGTATCCTGTGTCCCGTCCGCTGTTCTTCTATGTGAAGATGGCGCATCTGGACGTTATTCCCGGCCTTCAGGAATATGTCGAGTTCTTCGTGTCCGATGACATGGCAGGCCCGGACGGCCCGCTGGCCCAGTATGGTCTGGTTTCGGACCCAGAGCTGGCTGCGACACAGGAAATGGTTGCGAACCGCACACCGATGGGTCCGCTGAACTGATCGCACACTCCTGTCAGCCCCCGGAATTGCTTCGGGGGCTTGCAAACTTGATTTATCTCATCTCCGGGAACCGCCATGCCAATCCTGTTGCTGATCATCGTTCTTGGAGTTCTCGCGATAGCGGGTTTCATTTTGGGCCGGAGGCGCGCTCTGGCCTCGGTCGAGGGGAATACCCGCCGCCTTCATTCACTTCCGAATTATTACGCCTGGCACGGGGCCATCATGGCCTTTCTGCCGGCTATGGCCGTTCTGACACTCTGGTTGATCGCACAGCCATTGATCATCGAGCGCCAGCTTTCCGACTTTTTCCCGGCAGAGCAGTTTGAAAATGACAGCCAGCGCATCCTTCTGATGGCGGATGTCCGGCGCGTGGCCGAAGGGCTTGATGTTGCGGTGGCGGCAGGCGCGTTGAGCAATGACGACGCGGCGAACATCAGCGCCGACGGGACGATCCGTGACCGGCTGGCGACGGTGGGTGTTGCGCTTGGGGCCGATGTAACCGCGCAGGTTCTGGAAGCGTCGCAAGCCTACCGGAAACTGGCGGCGACGGGTGCGTTCTGGCGCAGTATCGTGGCCCTAATCATCGCAGTCGCGGGCCTATTCTATGCCTTGCGGATCACGAATGGTGATTTCCGCGCCCGCAACCGTGTCGAAGCGGTGATCCTTGGCGTGCTTGTTCTGGCGTCAACCATCGCCATCCTGACGACTGTGGGAATCGTTCTGTCGATGCTGTCCGAGACGATCCGTTTCGCCTCGATGTATCCGTTCAAGGACTTCCTCTTTGGCCTGACATGGCAGCCCAGTTTTCAGGGCAATAGCGAACTTGGGCTGCTCCCGCTGCTGTGGGGCACGCTCTATATCAGTCTGGTGGCGATGATCGTGGCGGTGCCGACGGGTCTGTTCACCGCGATATATCTGGCCGAGTATGCCAGCCCGCGTGTGCGGTCGATCGTCAAGCCGCTGATCGAGGTGATCGCGGGTATTCCGACCGTGGTGTTCGGCCTCTTCGCGCTTGTGACGGTTGGTCCCTTCCTGCGCGACTGGTTTGCCGTGCCCACCGGCCTTGGGTCTTCGGGGTCGTCGGTGATGACGGCGGGTCTGGTGATCGGGGTGCTGAACATCCCCTTCATCTCGTCCCTGGCGGATGACATCATCAACGCCGTGCCACAATCGCTGCGTGACGGGTCTTACGGGTTGGGTGCGACAAAGTCGGAAACCGTCCGGCAAGTCATCCTGCCCGCCGCCCTGCCCGGCATTGTGGGTGCCATTCTTCTGGCCGCCAGCCGCGCCATCGGCGAGACGATGATCGTGACGATGGGGGCTGGTGCCGCCGCGAAACTGGACCTCAACCCGTTCGAGGCGATGACAACCATCACCGTCAAGATCGTCAGCCAGTTGACCGGCGATACAGAGTTCAACTCGCCCGAGACGCTGGTGGCCTTTGCCCTTGGCATGACACTGTTCGTGATCACGCTGGGCCTGAACATCTTTGCCCTCTGGGTCGTGCGCAAATATCGGGAGCAATACGAATGACTGATGCCACTTCCGCCAATGTCCCGACCTCGGCTCCGGCGCCGCACAAGTCGTCCTTGCTGACCCAGACCGCCCTGATGAAAAAGCGAAACGCGGCTGAATCGCGGTTCAAGGCCTATGGGATTGCTGCGATTACCCTGAGCTTGTCCGTGCTTGCGATCATGCTGTGGACGATCTTCAGCGATGGCGTGTCTGCGTTCAAACAGGCGACGTTCAGTTTTCCCGTCACGCTGGATGCCGAGAAACTGGACCCCAGGGGCAATCGTGAACGCGACGAGATGATGCGCGTGACGACGATCGGTTATACCAATCTGCTGAACCAGCAGCTTGTCGCCTATCTTGCCGACCGCGGCATCTCGACCGAGGGGGTCAGCGACAAGGATATTGCAGCGTTCATTTCCCGCGACACACCCGCAAGACTGCGCGACATGGTTCTGGCGAATCCCGATATTCTGGGACAGACGATCCAGTTCGAAGGTTTCGCCACCGGGCGGATTGATGGCTATCTCAAGGGTCGCGTGACGCGTGATACGGCCGAGCGTGACACCAATATCTCGGTCGCGCAGCTTGATCTGGCCGACCGCATGATCAGCGAGGGCATCCTCTCGGCCAGTTTCAACTGGAGCTTTCTGACCGCACCCGATGCCTCGGACCAGCGGCCAGAGGCGGCCGGGCTTGGCGTGGCATTGATCGGGTCGGCCTATATGATGTTCCTGGTGGTGATCATGGTTCTGCCCCTTGGTGTCGCGGCCTCGATCTATCTTGAAGAATTCGCGCCCAAGAACCGCTGGACGGACCTGATCGAGGTGAATATCTCGAACCTCGCGGCTGTGCCGTCCATTGTTTACGGTATCCTCGGTCTGGCCATCTTCATCAACTTTGCCAAGTTTCCGCAGTCCAGCCCGCTGGTCGGCGCGCTGGTGCTGACGCTGATGACTTTGCCCACGATCATCATTGCCACCCGCGCCGCGATCCGCGCTGTGCCCCCGTCCATCCGCGATGCGGCGCTGGGGGTCGGGGCATCCAAGATGCAGACGGTCTTTCACCATGTGCTGCCGCTGGCCGCGCCCGGCATTCTGACAGGGACCATCCTGGGCCTTGCCTCGGCGCTGGGGGAAACCGCGCCGCTGCTGCTGATCGGTATGGTCGCCTTTGTCGCCAACTATCCCGCAGGTCCGCTTGACGGCGGTATGCTTGATCCGGCGACGGCACTTCCGGTGCAGGTCTATTCCTGGGCTTCGCGCTCGGACCCCGCCTTTATCGAACGCTCGGCAGGTGCGATCATCGTCCTGCTGGCCTTCCTCGTCGTGATGAATATCGTCGCCATTCTGCTGCGGCGCAAATTCGAGCGGCGCTGGTAAACCAAGCTGGACAGGACAGACAGCCATGTATGACGCGCCAACCCCGGAGACGAGATTGACCCAGAACACCCTGAAAATCACCGCACGCGGCGTGCAGGTCTATTACGGCGACAAACAGGCGCTGAAGGATGTGAATGTCGATATTCTGGACAATACGGTCACGGCATTCATCGGGCCATCGGGTTGTGGCAAGTCCACCTTCCTGCGCTGCCTGAACCGTATGAATGATACAGTCGCCAGCGCCCGGGTAGAGGGCGAGATCATGCTGGACGGCGAGAATATCTATGACAAGCGGGTTGATCCGGTTCAACTGCGCGCCAAGGTGGGGATGGTGTTCCAGAAGCCGAACCCCTTTCCCAAATCCATCTATGACAACGTGTCCTATGGGCCCAAGATCCACGGTCTGACGCGGTCGAAAGCAGAGCTGGATCAGGTGGTCGAAGATAGTCTGCGCAAGGCCGCGCTCTGGAACGAGGTCAAGGATCGCCTGAACGAGGCGGGAACGGGTCTGTCTGGCGGTCAGCAGCAGCGTCTTTGCATCGCGCGCGCCATCGCGACCTCGCCCGAGGTCTTGCTGATGGACGAGCCCTGCTCGGCGCTTGATCCCATCGCCACGGCGCAGGTCGAGGAGCTGATTGATGAGTTGCGGGCCAGTTTCTCGGTCGTGATCGTGACCCATTCGATGCAGCAGGCCGCCCGTGTCAGCCAGAAGACCGCCTTCTTCCATCTGGGCAGCCTGGTCGAATATGGCGACACCAGCCACATCTTCACGAACCCCAGCGACCCGCGCACCGAAAGCTACATCACCGGCCGTATCGGCTGAGTCCGCGATCACGCCTCGCAAGAGGCGGTGGAGCAATCCATAGAACAGGAAAACCGATCCCATGTCAGACAGCACGCAACACATCGCCTCGGCTTTCGACCGTGACCTTGAGGGTATTCAGGGTCAGATCATCAAGATGGGCGGGCTGGTCGAGGCCGCCATCCTGGATGCGGCGCAATCGCTGGCCGACCGGGACGAGGAGCTGGCCGAGAAGGTCCGCGCCGGCGACCGCGCCATCGACGAGTTGGAAGAGCTGATCAACGAGACAGCTGCCCGCGTCATTGCCCTGCGCGCGCCGACGGCCATCGACCTGCGGGTTGTGTTGTCGGTGATGAAGATCAGCGCCAATCTGGAACGCATCGGGGATTACGCCAAGAACATGGCCAAGCGCACGTCAGTTCTGGTGCAGATGAGCCCGATCAACGGCAGTCACGCCGCCCTGCGCCGGATGGCGCGCGAGGTGCAGATGATGCTCAAGGATGCGCTTGACGCCTATATCCACCGCGATGCGGAGTTGGCTCTGGATGTCATCCAGCGCGACCGCGATGTGGATCAGATGTATAATGCCCTGTTCCGCGAGTTCCTGACCTTCATGATGGAAGATCCGCGCAATATCACCGCTTGTATGCATCTTCACTTCATCGCCAAGAACACCGAGCGGATGGGCGATCATGTCACCTCGATCGCAGAGCAGGTGGTCTATCTGGTGACGGGCGATATGCCCGAGGATCAGCGTCCGAAGGGTGACAACGTCTCCTTCACCATGCCGGATATGAAAGGCTGAACCGATGGCCGCCGATCAACCCACAGTCCTGATTGTCGAGGATGAGCCCGCGCAACGTGAGGTTCTGGCCTATAATCTGGAGGCGGAAGGCTTTCGTGTCAGCCGGGCCGAGAATGGCGAGGAGGCACTGCTCCTGATCTCGGAGGAGGCACCGGACCTGATCGTTCTGGACTGGATGCTTCCCAATGTTTCGGGGATCGAGGTTTGCCGCCAGCTGAAGATGCGGTCGGACACACGCGGCGTGCCTGTCATCATGCTCTCGGCGCGATCCGAGGAGGTGGACAAGGTGCGCGGGCTTGAGACCGGGGCCGATGATTATGTGATCAAGCCCTACTCGGTCGTGGAGCTGATGGCACGGGTGCGTGCCCAACTGCGGCGGACGCGGCCCTCTACGGTGGGTGGGCGCCTGGAGTATGAAGACATCGTTCTGGACAGCGAAACCCATCGCGTCACGCGATCCGAGAAACCCCTGAAGCTGGGCCCGACCGAGTTCCGGCTGCTTTCCACCTTCATGGAGAAGCCGGGCCGTGTCTGGAGCCGTGAACAGCTTCTGGACCGGGTCTGGGGGCGTGACATCTATGTGGACACGCGCACGGTGGACGTTCACATCGGACGGCTGCGCAAGGCGTTGACCGTGCATGGCGGCACAGACCCGCTGCGCACTGTGCGCGGTGCGGGCTATGCGTTGGGTTGAGCGCGGCTGATCGGGTGGCCCCGAACCAGACCGGAGAGTGATTCTGTGTGACTGAAGGTTGATCCTTCGCGGGAAACTGTTGTGGCTGGCCGCAGTCATCTCATCTGAAATTGCCCAAGAACTGGACAAAACGGACTTGCCCGCAGGCAGGTCCGTTCTGCCATTTTGGGGTCTTCGCAAATCTTTCTTGACAAACCGACCAGTTGGTATGTTGATCATGCATCAGGACGGAGGCCCAAAGAATGACACCCGCTAAGATTGCCCCACGCGCCCAGGCCCGCAATGCAGACCAGATGGTCGAGCTTTTGAAGCAGGCCGCGACGCGTCAGCTGATCCTGAACGGTTTCGCCGGTCTGTCGATCCAACGGATCGTGTCAGAGGCTGGCGTTTCCAAGGGTGCCTTGTTTCATCACTTTCCGACGAAGAACCATCTGATCGCAGCGGCGTTCGGTGATCTTCTGCGGACCTTCGAGCAAGAGCTGAGCAATCTCGGCTGCCGGCTGCGCAAAGGTGAGATCGGACGCACGGCCTTTGTTCGGCATGTCGTTGAAACCTTTGCCAGCGACATGTTCATCGGTTCGATGGAGATCGCACTGGCGATCCGTGTCGAACCGGACCTGTCCGAATTGGTGGCTGATTCCGTCAATGTCTGGCGGGCCGGTCTGAACGCCTTCTGGACAGACACATTCGCCTTGGACCTGCCGCCGGAAGAGGCGCGCACCCATTGGGCGATGGCCTCGAACCTGCTGCGTGGCCACGCCTTCACATCGACCTTCGGAGTAGAGCCGGACGCGAGAGAGAAATTCATTCTCGCGTTCGAGCAACTGATCCTGAGCAAAGCAGCCATCAAGAAAGCTGCCAATCCAACCTGAAACCACCCCCACCAACATGGAGTTACGATAATCATGTTTTCTATCACAAGACTTGGCCTTGCTGCCGCGTTGACCCTTGCTCCGGCCTCGGCCGTCTTTGCCAAGGACACCGTTGTCGCTGCAACCTGGCTGCCTCCGCAGCATCAGTATTCGCGCTATCTCTATTCCTATTGGGCCGAGCGCGTGCCCGTGCACGCAGGTGACAGCGTCAAGGTCGAGATCGAGCTTGGTTCTGCCCGCGTCACACCCATGGGCAACCTTCAGGAGATTGCGGACGGTATCGTGGATGCCTCGGGGCATTTCGCGCAATACACGCCATCTGATCTGCCGGTGGCCAATGCCGTCGAAGAGCTGGGCATGACCTTCACCGATCCGCGAGTGATGATCGCCGCCGCGACGGAATTCAATGCGATGGACCCGGCGCAGCAGGCCGAGTGGGCTGATCTTGGGGTGGTCTATACCAGCTCCTATGCCACCAACCTCTATGTGCTGATCTGCAACAAGCCGATTGTCACGCTGGAAGACATGAAGGGCGCCAGCCTTCGCCTGCCCGGACGCGCACCTGCGCAATGGGCGAATGAGGCCGGCGCAACAACGGTGTCCTTCAACACGAACGAACAGTATGGCGCGCTTGATACCGGGGCGTTGACCTGCACGACCACAACCGCAGCGGACGCATTCGTGCGCAATCTGCATGAAGTGGCCAAGCATATCACGACCCTGCCAGTGACCCTGTTCTGGGCGGGCCTTGGACATGGCTACAACCCCGACACATGGGCCAGCCTGTCGGTCGATGCGCGGCGCGGTCTGCTCTATGCGAATGCCGATGCGATGGCTGCTCTGATCGTCGAGGGCACCTTGCAGGAGGAAGTGGCCGCCCGCGAGAAGCTGACAGCTCTGGGTGTGACGTTCCACGAGCCCGGTGCTGATCTGGTCGCGCATATCGACGCTTTCCGTGCGGCGCAGCCCGCAGCCGCCGTGGCCATCGTGCGCGACACATACAAGATCGCGGATGCCGAGGGGTTGCTGGCCCGCTTTCAGGCGACCGTGGACAAGTGGACCGCCCTGCTGGCCGACGTGCCTGTCGAGGATACCGAGACATTGGCCAATCTGATCCGCACAGAAATCTATGACAAGCTGGATCTGGAAACCTACGGGTTGAACTGACCGGCGCATAGCTGGCTGCCGCGCCCCCATGCGGCAGCCAGACCTGCATTCCCTCTGAGCACCGGATCACGCCATGAAACGCCTTACCCGTTATGCCGAAGCTCTCGCGTCTTTTCAGGCCAATCTTGCGGGTCTGGCGGTTCTGGGAATTCTGCTGACGATTTCCCTTGATGTGCTGATGCGCTCCATCTTCAAGGCCCCGTTCAGCGCCACGACCGAGATCGTGTCCTACTACTGGATGGTGCCCGCCGTCTTCTTGCCGATGATGTTTCTGGAAATATCCAAAGGTCATATCGAGACGGATCTGTTCTATCAGCATTTTTCTGTCCGGCTGAAAAAGATCGCGCGGCTGATCGCCGGTGTCCTGACAATCGGAATCTATGGTCTGCTGGCCTGGTTCACGTTCGAGCAAGCCCTGCGCGCCACCACCCGCGGCGAGGTGGCCATGGGTGTCAACCTGCTGCCGATCTGGCCTGTGCGATGGATCATGCCCGTTGTTTTCACCCTGGCAACCGCGACCGCCCTGCTGGTCCTTGTCAAACGTGTTTTTGGAGATGACCCCGATGCTTGAGGCGTTCCTGCCCACGGTAGGGGGTTTTGCCATCCTGCTGTTTCTTCTGGCGCTGCGGATGCCGATCGGCCTGTCGCTGATCGCCGTCGCCTTCTTCGGAATCGCGCTGGAGACAAACCTGCGGGCGGCCATGGGGTCTGTTGCGCGTCTGCCCTATGAGCTTGCGACGAACTGGAGCTTTTCCGCCGTGCCGATGTTCCTGCTGATGGGGTTCATTGCCTCGGAAAGCGGGCTGACGCGGGGGTTGTTCTCGGCCACGCGGGTCTTGCTGGCGCGGCTTCCGGGCAATCTGGCCTGTGCCAGCGTTCTGGCGAGTGCGCTCTTCGCGGCAGCCTCAGGGTCATCGGTTGCCACGGCATCGGCCATGGCGCGCATCGCCATCCCCGAGATGTTGCGGCGCGGTTATGATCAGGGTCTGGCCAGTGGCGCGGTTGCCGCTGCGGGCACGCTGGGCTCTCTCATTCCGCCAAGCATTCTGATGGTGCTTTATGGCGTCTATGCCGATGTGTCGATCGGGGCGCTGTTTCTGGCGGGTATCCTGCCCGGAATTCTGTCGGTCGTGATCTATCTGGGCATGATCATCATCCGCTGCATCAGGAACCCGTCCCTTGCGGGCGAAGGCACCGATTTCGTCGAGGAACGCCTGCCACTCTGGATGGTGTTGCGCGACATCACACCGCTTCCGCTGCTGGCCGCGATCGTCATGGGCTCGATCTCCTTTGGCTTTGCGACACCGACCGAGGCCGGGGCCTTGGGTGCCCTTGGGGCGATCCTGATCTCGCTCCTCATGGGAACCTTCCGGTTGCCGGTCTTCATGACGGCGCTGCGGCAGACGGCGATCACCTTCACCTCGATCTTCATCATCGTGATCGGTGGCGCATTGTTGACGCGCTTTGTTGCGGTGGCCGGCCTGAACACCGCACTGACGCAACTGTTTGCCGATAGCCTGTTGGGGCCCATCGGCCTGATCATTCTGGTGTCGATCCTTTACATCATCCTTGGGATGTTCATCGACTCGATCGGGCTGCTGCTGCTGACCGCGCCGCTGATCCTGCCGATGGCCAATGCCGCCGGTGTCGATCTGATCTGGTTCGGGATCATCCTGATCAAGCTGCTTGAGATCGGGCTGATCACGCCACCCGTCGGGCTGAACATCTTTGTCATCCAAAGCACGATGAAAGGTGCAATCCCGATGCCCGCCATCTTTCGCGGTGTCACATGGTTCATCACGATGGATCTTGTGACGCTGGTTATTCTGGTGGCCTTCCCCGCCATCACCCTTTGGCTTCCCTCCCTGTTGAATTGAGAGCGTATCGTGAAAATTATCGAAACCTTCCTTCCCCCGACCACAGAAGAAATGTCTGACCGTCTGCACAAGGTGCAGTCACGGTTGGAGGCCGAGGGGCTGGCCGCCTTTGTCACCGCCGATGTGGACAATATCCTGTGGCTGACGAACTTTGCCAATTTCGTCCATGAGCGCCCCTTTATCCTTGTGATTCCGGCGCAGGGGCAGCTTCGCTTTGTCGTGCCCCGTCTGGAACTGGACCATGTGAACGTGCGCCATGTCGGCGCGTTGGACCTGCTGCCCTATGCGGAATATCCTGCACCGCAGGGTCATACATGGGCGGACCGCCTGGCCGATGCATTGCCGAAAAACGGTCGCATCGGAGCAGATAGCCGCCTGCCTTCGGTCTATTTTGCGGTGCTGGGCGCGCGCGGGCAGTTGTCCGATCTTGTCGAGCAGTCGCGCGAGGTGAAGTCCGCCTATGAACTGGGCCGTATCGCCTATGGCTGTCGCCTGAAATGCGAGGCGCATGACCGTCTGCTGCGTGAAGCGCATCCCGGCATGGGGCAGGCCGAGATCAACGCGACCATCGGGCGCGAGGTGATGGCCAAGATGGTGGCCGACAACCCCAATGTGAACCCCTATGCCGTCAAGATCATGACACTGATCCAGAATGCGGATGTCAGTCATGATCCGCATAACTTCACCGATCTGGACATGAAGATGAAAGAGGGCGGCCCCCATGTCACCGTCTTCAACTCGGTCCTGAATGGCTATGGTGCCGAGGTGGAACGCACCTTCTTTCTGAACCATGTGCCCGAAGCCGCGCGCCGCCCCTTTGAGACCATGCTGGAGGCCCGTCGCATCGTGATCGAGGGGATGAAGCCGGGTCGCCCGTTGGAGGAGGTGGACCGCGCCTCAGCCGCGCATTTCAGGAAGGCCGGCTATGGCGAGAATATCATCCACAGGGCCGGGCATGGCATGGGCGTCACCGCGCATGAAGGCCCCTATATCGCCGATGGTGACAGCACGATCATCGCCCCCGGCATGGTGTTTTCCATCGAACCGGGAATTTACCTGCCCGGTGTCGGCGGCTTCCGCTTCTCTGACACGATGGTTGTGACCGAAACTGGCGTCACATCGCTAACATGGGGGCCGGAGACGCTGGAAGACCTGACGTTGACGGGGCGCTGACAGATGCCTGACAGCGCCACGATCCTGTCCGTGACCGGGGCCGATGCTGTCACGGTTTTGCTGTTTGATCGCGACAACGGCGTGGCGCGCCGCCTGTGGTCCTCCATGCCCGAGGTGTTCTCCGCCTCGGGCCAAAAACCTTTGACTGGCGCCGCATGGGAGTTTGCATCCGACCATCTTGATCCGGCTCTGATCAGCCGTGGCCCGGATGAATTGCGCGCCCATTTCGCCGATCATGCAACGATCCTGGCAGAGGGAATCAGCATGATTGTCAACCTGCCGCTGGTTGTGGATGCGACCTGCATCGGTTCCGTGAATTGCCTCTATCGCAACCCTGCGGCCCCGGTCGATTCCACGGCTCTGATTCCAGCCGCCTCGCGCTGGTTCCGGGATAGCCAACCCTTCGCGTGATCTTTTGCGGGATGCCTGCCATCAACCGTTCTGCAAAAGCAAAAGGCTTGGGCATTTCTGCCCAAGCCTTTGAATTTAGTGGTGAGCCGTGCAGGATTCGAACCTGCGACCCACTGATTAAAAGTCAGTTGCTCTACCAACTGAGCTAACGGCCCACTAGAGCGCGCTTCTAGAAAGACGCGGGCATAGGGTCAACCCCGAAAATCCACCTTTTGCGGTGTCATACTGGATTAACCTGCGGACGCGGCGTATATGCGCGCCATGGCACAGGAAACGCGGGCGGATCTGCCCTTCATGAAGATGCACGGGCTGGGCAACGATTTCGTTGTGCTGGATGCGCGCGCGCGAAAGGTGAGTCTGTCTGCGGCCTTGATCGTCGCCATTGCCGACCGGCACCGGGGAATCGGGTTCGACCAGTTGGCCGTCATTTCAGATAGGGGCAGCAGCGATGCGCATCTGACCTTCTACAACGCGGATGGATCGACCTCGGCCGCCTGTGGCAATGCCACACGCTGCATCGCCCGGTATCTGATGGAGGAGACTGGTCAGACGGCCCTGACACTGACCACGGATCGCGGCATCCTACAGGCGATGGATGCGGGCGATGGCCTGACCTCGGTCAATATGGGGCAGCCGCAACTTGACTGGGCCGAGATCCCGCTGGCCGGGCCGATGGATACACTGACCCTTCCGATTGAGGGGGCGCCCACCGCGACGGGAATGGGCAACCCGCATTGCACTTTTTTCGTTGATGATGCCGACGCGGTGGATCTGGCCGGGCGCGGGGCGCAGATGGAGCACCATCCGCTATTCCCGCAGCGCACCAATGTGCAGTTCGCCAGTATCATCGGCCCGGATCACCTGCGGATGCGGGTGTGGGAGCGGGGCGTGGGCGTGACGCTTGCCTCGGGCTCCTCCTCCTGCGCCACGGCGGTGGCAGCGGCGCGCAGGGGGCTGACAGGGCGGCGTGTGACGATCACGCTGGACGGTGGCAGCTTGCAGGTCGATTGGCGCGCAGATGGCGTCTGGATGACCGGCGCGACGATGCATGTGGCCTCGGGCCATTTCACGCAGGCCTTTCTGGACAGCGCGCAATGACCCTGCACCCGCCCAAGTTCACCACGCTGGGATGCCGCCTGAACGCCTATGAAACCGAGGCGATGAAGGAGCTGGCGGCGCAGGCCGGGCTGAGTGGTGCAGTCGTGGTCAATACCTGCGCCGTGACGTCCGAGGCGGTGCGCAAGGCCCGGCAGGAAATCCGCCGCCTGCGCCGCGAAAACCCGGATGCGCGCCTGATTGTCACCGGATGCGCCGCGCAGACCGAGCCGGAAACCTTTGCCGCCATGGCCGAGGTCGATCTGGTCATCGGCAATACCGAGAAGATGCAGCCCGAGACCTGGGCGCGGCTGTCACCCGATTTCATCGGCCAGACCGAGCGTGTGCAGGTCGATGACATCATGAGCGTGACGGAAACCGCAGGCCATCTGATCGACGGTTTCGGCACACGCTCACGCGCCTATGTGCAGGTGCAGAACGGCTGCGATCACCGTTGCACCTTCTGCATCATTCCCTTCGGGCGCGGCAATTCCCGCTCGGTCCCGGCAGGCGTGGTGGTGGAGCAGATCAAGCGGCTGGTCGATGCGGGCTATAACGAGGTGGTGCTGACCGGGGTTGACCTGACCAGTTGGGGGGCCGATCTGCCCGCTGCGCCCAAACTGGGCGATCTGGTGATGCGCATCCTGCGGCTGGTGCCAGATCTGCCGCGCCTGCGGATCAGCTCCATCGATTCCATCGAGGTGGATGACAACCTGATGCAGGCCATCGCCACCGAGCCTCGGCTGATGCCGCACCTGCATCTGTCTCTGCAACATGGGGATGACCTCATCCTGAAACGCATGAAACGGCGCCACCTGCGCGATGATGCCATCCGCTTCACCGAGGAGGCGTTGAATCTGCGGCCCGACATGACCTTCGGTGCTGACATCATCGCCGGATTCCCGACCGAAACCGAGGCGCATTTCGAGAATTCTCTGAAGTTGGTCGATGACTGCAACCTGACATGGCTGCATGTCTTTCCCTATTCGCCGCGCCCCGGCACACCTGCCGCGCGGATGCCGCAGGTCAAAGGCCAGGCCATCAAGGACCGCGCGGCACGCCTGCGCGCAGCAGGAGACAGGCAGGTCGCCGCCCATCTGGCGCAACAGGTCGGGCGCGATCATCACATCCTGATGGAAAACCCGCATATGGGCCGGACAGAGCAATTCACCGAAGTCATCCTGTCCACCCCGCAACCCGAGGGGCACATCGTGACAGCCCGGATCACCGGCCTCTCTGGCGCGCAGCTTACGGCCTGACCCCTCAAGCCGCTTCTTCTTGCCTGAAATATCCTCGGGGGGGCGTCGAACATGGTTCGACTTTGTCGAACAAGGTTCGACCTGGGGGGCAGACAGCCCCCCCTCTTGGCCGTTTACAGCCCTGCGCCGCGCGCCTAGTGTCGCGCCGGAATGTCAGGGAGGACAATCATGAAACTCATTTCTTCGCCAGCGTCGCCCTTCGTGCGCAAGGTGCATGTGCTCTTGCACGAAACCGGGCAGCTTGCCGATGTCGAGGTGATCGGCGTGAAGACCACGCCCATCACAACGGCCGCCGAAGTGGCCGCCGCGAACCCGCTGGGGAAGATACCCGCTTTGCTGCGCGACGATGCCCCCGCGATATACGACAGCCGGGTCATCACCCGTTTTCTGGACGCGCGCGCAGGCGGGAAACTTTACCCCGAGGCGCGGATCTGGGAGGTGCTGACGCTTGAAGCCACGGCTGACGGGATCATGGATGCTGCCGTGTCGATGACCTATGAACGCCGCATCCGCCCGGCCGAGATGGTTTTCGAACCCTGGATCGAGGCACAGTGGGCCAAGGTTTCCCGTGCGCTGGATGCGTTGAACGACCGCTGGATGAGCCATCTGGAAGGGCCGCTCTGCATGGGGCAGCTCGCGATCGGCTGTGCTCTGGGCTATCTGGATTTCCGCCATGATGCGCGCCAGTGGCGCAAGGATCGTGGGGCGCTTGACGATTGGTATGCTGCTTTCTCGCAACGCCCGTCGATGGTGGCGACAGCGCCCAAGGATTGATTGTGGATCATCATGCGCGTGGCGCTGACATGACAAAGCCCTGCGCGCCAACGCAGGGCTTTTTTGACTTGTCGGTCTTCAGAAGCGGAAGGACAGACCCACGTTCAGGGCGTTGCTGATCAGCCGCGTGTCCAATGTGCCGCCACCTTCGAGATCGGCCTCGTTGTCGGAGACTGTGAACTGATATTCACCAAAGGCCGACCAACGGGCGTTCAATTCGTAGGACGCGCCTGCCGTCAGGCGCAGGGCCGGGCCGGTATACTGATAGCCATAGGTGCGATTGCCATTCTCGGTCACGTCAACATGGGGCACCGCGATACCCAGACCTGCACCGACATAGGGGGTGAACCGATCCGCCCAGAGTCCGGGCCAACGCTTGGCCACGTTGGCGGTGACGATGTTATGCCCGTCCGTGAACTCAAGCCGTGAGAAACCGGCAGGCATCTCGCCCACGGGGGCATAGAACTTGGCATGGGTCACTTCGATCCCGTAACCGATGTTGTTGGGCTGCCACCACATCGCGCGCACACCGTAATACGGGGGCATGTCAAATGACTTGCCGTCCCAGCCGATATTCTCGTCAAACCGGCTGCCATCGGCGCGTGTGCCACTGACACTGCTGTGCGGTGCAGTCTGCCAGCCGCCGTAGACGCTGATCTCGGTCTCGGACAGCGCGGGCAGGGCAGACATCGACATTACTGCACAGGCGGCAAGGGTGCGGGTCAGCATGGGACGTGCCTTTCGATGATGGGGCCGGTTCGCGTGCGATCCGGTTCACGATGTGTCAAACATATTGATGACATTATACAAGCCCGAACATAGTCGAGGCGTCGGTGGACGACAATATCGGCTGTGATGTACCAAAGGTCGCAGTTTGCATGAGTCCGGCATTGTCCGCTGGACGAGTCGGGGTTGCCCCGCTACATACCCCCTCGGAATGGTTGCGCTTGTCGCGGCCGAGACCCGTATTTTGGCCAGCTTTGGCCCAGGAATGGAGAAAACCTCGTGTCCCACGCAGAAGATCACGAAGGCACCCGCAGAGATTTCCTTTATTACGCCACAGCAGGCGCTGGTGCCGTAACCGCTGGTGCCGCTATCTGGCCGCTGGTCAATCAGATGAACCCGTCCGCCGATGTTCAGGCGCTCGCATCGATTCGCGTCGATGTGTCGGGCGTGGAGCCTGGTACCCAGCTGACTGTGAAATGGCTGGGCAAGCCGGTGTTCATCCGCCGTCGGACCGAAACGGAGATCGAGGAAGCGCGCGCCGTCGAAGTGAGCCAGCTTCCGGATCAGAACGCGCAGAACCGCAATGACATGACGCTGGACGCATCGGACCAGAACCGCACGCTGGATGAAGCGGGTGAGTGGCTGGTGATGATCGGCGTCTGCACCCACCTGGGTTGCGTTCCCATGGGCGACGGTGCCGGTGATTTCGGCGGGTGGTTCTGCCCCTGCCACGGTTCCCACTACGACAGTGCCGGCCGCATCCGCCGCGGGCCCGCACCTGAAAACCTGTGGATTCCCGTCGCCGCCTTCGAAGACGAAACCACGAT
>JAMWZG010000002.1:0-9940 GCA_024304855.1 Paracoccaceae bacterium | reverse complement strand
CGCGCCTGCCCATCCTCGGTTTGATCTATGACACGATCATGATCCCCACGCCCAAGAACCTGAACTGGATGTGGATCTGGGGTATCGTTCTGACCTTCTGTCTGGCGATGCAGATTGTGACCGGCATCATTCTGGTGATGCATTACACGCCGCATGTCGATCTGGCCTTCGCCTCGGTCGAGCATATCATGCGGAACGTGAATGGCGGGCATATGCTGCGCTATCTGCATCAGAATGGCGCGTCGCTGTTCTTTGTCGCCGTTTATCTGCACATCTTCCGCGGCCTCTACTACGGCAGCTACAAAGCCCCGCGCGAGATCACCTGGATCATCGGGATGCTGATCTATCTGCTGATGATGGCCACTGCATTCATGGGCTATGTTCTGCCCTGGGGTCAGATGTCCTTCTGGGGCGCGACCGTGATCACCGGCCTGTTCGGCGCCATCCCGTTTGTGGGTGACTCGTTGCAGACCTGGCTTCTGGGCGGGCCGGCCGTGGACAATGCCACGCTGAACCGCTTCTTCTCGCTGCACTATCTGCTGCCCTTCGTGATCGCAGCGCTGGTCGCGGTGCATATCTGGGCGTTCCACACGACCGGCAACAACAACCCCACCGGGGTCGAGGTGCGCCGCACGTCCAAGGAAGATGCGCAGAAGGACACCCTGCCCTTCTGGCCCTATTTCGTGATGAAAGACCTGTTCGCCCTGTCGCTGATCCTGGTCATCTTCTTTGCGATTGTCGGCTTCATGCCCAACTACCTGGGCCACCCCGACAACTACATCGAGGCGAACCCGCTGGTGACGCCGTCGCATATCGTGCCTGAATGGTATTTCCTGCCCTTCTACGCGATCCTACGCGCCTTTACCGCCGATGTCTGGGTTGTGATGTTCGCGAACTGGATCACTGGCGGCCTGATCGACGCCAAGTTCTTTGGTGTTCTGGCGATGTTCGGCGCGATTGCCGTCATGGCGCTGGCGCCCTGGCTGGACACCAGCCGCGTGCGCTCGGGTCGCTATCGTCCGATGTTCAAGTGGTGGTTCGCCCTGCTCTGCGTCGATTTCGTCGTCCTCGCATGGGTGGGCGCAATGCCTGCGGAAGAGCCCTATGCCACGATCTCTCTGATCGCTTCGGCATATTGGTTTGCCTACTTCCTTGTGATCCTGCCGCTGCTGGGCGTCATCGAAAAGCCGCAGGCCGCGCCCGCGACGATCGAGGATGACTTCAAGGCGCATTATGGTGCGTCCTCCGGCGCCCCTGCCGAATAAGAAAGGAAACGGGACTATGTTCAAGAAAATTGCGATTGCCGCAGTTGCTGCCCTGACCCTTTCGGGCGGGGTGGCCATGGCTGCCGGCGCAGAGGGTCACGTCGAAAACGTCGATTTCTCGTTCCAGGGGCCGTTTGGTTCGTTCGATCAGAACCAGCTTCAGCGCGGGCTTCAGGTCTATACCGAGGTCTGTGCCGCATGCCACGGCCTGCGCTACGTGCCGCTGCGCACATTGGCGGATGAAGGCGGCCCGCATCTGCCGGAAGATCAGGTGCGTGCCTATGCAGCCCAGTTCGAGATTTTTGACGCCGAGTTGGACGATTTCCGCCCCCGCGTGGAAACTGATCCCTTTCCGATGTCGAACCTCGAAAATGCCCCGGACCTGTCCTTGATGGCGAAGGCGCGCGCTGGTTTCAGCGGCCCCTATGGCACCGGGATCAACCAGCTTTTCAAGGGCATGGGCGGACCGGAGTATATTTACTCGCTGCTGCTGGGCTACACGGGTGAGGAAAAGACCGAAGCAGGCGTCACGCTTTACGAGAACACTGCCTTCCCCGGTGGCTGGATTGCGATGGCTCCCCCTCTCTATGAGGATCAGCTTGAGTTCGCAGACGGTCACAGCAACTCCATGGAAGCGGTTGCCGAGGATGTGGCGGCCTTCCTGATGTGGACAGCAGAGCCCAAGATGATGGCGCGCAAGCAGACTGGTCTGGTGGCCGTGATCTTCCTGTCGGTGCTGACTGTGCTGCTCTATCTGACCAACAAGCGCATCTGGATGCCGGTCAAGCGGAAAGAAAAGAACGTCTGATCCTGCGGGCTCAGAACGATTTGGAGAACCCCGCCTCGCGCGGGGTTTTCTTTTTGGCGCATCCCCTCACGTGCCCAGATAGGCCGCCAGGGCAGGTGGCGGGTCATTCAGAAGCGCCTCGGTCGGTTGAGGGGGCATGGCAATGCCATCCGCGACTAAGATCACATGCGGCGCGATACGGCGGGCGTCCTGTGGGTCATGGCTGACCATCAGCAAGGTTGCCCCAAGCTCGGCCGCCAGTTCCGCCACCAAATCCAGCATCTCAACCTTGAGCGCAGGGCCAAGGGCGGCAAAGGGCTCGTCCAGAAGGATCAGGGGGCGGCGCTGCACCAGAATGCGCGCCAGAGCCACCCGTCCCTTCTGCCCACCGGACAGGGTCGCTGGCTTGCGCCCGTCAAGACCCTCAAGCCCGACACGGGCCAGGGCCTGTCCCACATGGCGATGATCCTCTGACGTCAGACGCAGATCGGGCCTGATACCCAAACCCACATTCTGCGCCACTGTCAGATGCGGAAAGAGGTTATTGTCCTGAAACAGAACGGCCACGGGCCGCTTGGCAGGCGGCAGGTCAGTGATGTCCTGCCCCTTCCACAGCACACGCCCCTGCACGGGTGCAAAGAACCCCGAGATCACGTTGAGCAATGTCGATTTGCCCGCCCCGGACGGGCCAATGACGGCGGCGACGGTTCCCGTCTCCAGAACGAAGTCCGCGCGCAGCACAAATGCGTCCTGCTGGATCAGCACCCCGTCAAGCGTCAACATCGCGGCGACCTCCCTTGTCGAAAAGCCAGAACACACCAAGACTGACGGTCAAGAGCACCAGGCCTGCGCCGGCAGCCGCCTCCATCTGATAGGCGCCCATCAAGCGCAGGATCTGCAAGGGAAGCGTCGCGCGATCCGGGTCGGCGAACAAAGCGATCACGCCCAGATCACCCATGGACAACGCCGCGGACAACCCCGCCGCAAAGCCCAAGGGTCGCCGCAGCCGCGGAAACACGAGCCAGCGGAACCGGGCCAAGCCTGTCATGCCCAGACTATCGGCCAAGTGGCCGAAATCCCGCTCCACATCCCGCAACGCAGGGGCCAGAACCCGCAACGCAAAGGGTAGCGCGGCCATCGCGTTGACCAGGGCTGTCAGAACAAAGGCCCAACGTGCAGGATCATCAATCGGATTGATCAGAAGGAACAGGCCGATCCCGATCACCAGAGGCGAGGCGGCGATACCCAGGAGGCCCAGGACTTCGACGCCCTGCCGCCTCTGGCCCAGATACGCCATGGCCAGCGCCACGCCAAGCGTCACGGCCGTGGACGACAGCGCCACACCGATGGAGACGCAGGTGGCGCGCCAGACCTGAGGGGGAAGATCGTCCAGACCGGCAAGCCCGCGCCAGATCACAGCACCAAGCGGGACGAGGAGAAAGAGACCGGCCACGCCGAGAACAAACAGATCGAGCAGGCGCAGCCGCCAGATCTCGGCCTCCCAACGGCGCGGGGTCCGGTCCAGACCACGACCAAACCCGTCCAGCAGGCTGAGGCGCAAGGCGACCATCGCCGCCAAAGTGACAAGGACAATCTGGATCACCGCCAGAACCGCCGCGCGCCCCAGGTCGAAATCGAAACGGAACGCCTGATAGATCGCCAGTTCCACCGTCGTCGCGCGGGGCCCGCCCCCCAAGGTCAGCGCCACCGCAAAACTGCCGAGGCAGATGGCAAAGACAACCATGGCCACACCGGGCAGGGTTGCGCGGAGCATGGGCCATTCGAGCAGTCGAAACACGTCGCGCGGCCCAAGACCAAGA
Source organism: Paracoccaceae bacterium (assembly GCA_024304855.1). Taxonomy (GTDB): domain Bacteria; phylum Pseudomonadota; class Alphaproteobacteria; order Rhodobacterales; family Rhodobacteraceae; genus Seohaeicola. The sequence goes on along the minus strand of JAMWZG010000002.1, from coordinate 6,068 downwards.
CTTGCTGCAAGGCGGAACCTTTCGGCCGGGATGGATTGCCACCCCTGCAACAGAAGGCGGGTCGCAAGGGGCAGGTTGAAGAACACATGGGCCAGCACGACGCCGTGCAGACCATAGATCTGTAGGGTCGGCAGGCCGAACCACCCCAGCGCCTGATTGACGACCCCGCTGCGTCCGAAAACCGCCAGAAGGCCGAGGACGCCAACGATCACCGGCAGGATGAACGGCGCTCCCATGAGGGTGATCATCACCCCCCGTCCGGCAAATTGCCGTCGCGCAAGGGCGCGCGCCACGGGAACGGCCAATGCAATGCTGAAGAGGGCCGACAGGACCGATTGAAGCACCGTGAAGTGCAGGGCCGCCCAATCGGCGGGTGCTGGAAGACTGGCCCCGCCCGCGCGCCAGAGCACAGCCGCGAGCGGCATCAGGATCAACGCCAGGACGAAGGCCACGGCCGTCCATCCAAGCGTGTCAGTGACGGTCAACCGCCTCAGCGGGAGAGGACGCGCAGCCATTCGTCCAATGCCAGATCCCGCAGCGCATCGGCCTGATCAATCGGGGCGAGAATGGCCTTTTCAGGCTGTATCAGGGTCGAAAACCCCTCTGGCAGCCCCCCATCCGGGATGGCGGCCGGATACATCCAGTTGGTCGTCGGGATGATCGACTGAAAGGCATCGCTGATCATGAAGCGCAAAAACTGGTCCGCCAGTTCAGGCTGATCGGTGGCAGCCAGTTTTCCGGCCACTTCAATCTGCATGTAGTGACCCTCGGAGAAGGGCAAGGCCACCTTGCTGTCATCTTCCTCGGCAATCAGGTGATAGGCGGGCGATGTCGTATAGGACAGAACCAGATCGGCCTCGCCTTCGAGAAAAAGGCCATAAGCCTCGGACCAGCCGGGGGTGACGGTGACAATATTGTCGGCCAACCCCTCCCAGATGGCTGCGGCCTCTTCGCCATAGGCGGATTTGACCCACATCAGCAGGCCCAATCCCGGGGTCGAGGAGCGAGGATCTTGGATCACGATCTTCAGATCACTTGCGGCCAGGTCACGGAAGTTGGCGGGCTGCGCCGCGCCCCGGTTGCCGACAAAGGCAAAGTAACCCCAGTCATAGGGCAGAAACAACGGATCGTTCCATTCAACCGGCAGGTCCAGATCAGCCTCGATGGTATGGGCCATGAAGAGACCTGTCTCCAGAGCGTCTGACACCAGACCCGTATCCAGCCCAAGGACGATGTCGGCATCGCTGCGCGCACCTTCCAGCTTGATCCGACCCAGAAGCGAGGCGCCGTCACCCGCACTCACCAGATTGAGGACGCAGCCACATTCCGCCTCGAACGCCTGTTTCACAGCGGGACCGGGGCCCCATTCCGAAACGAAACTGTCATAGGTATAGACCGTCAGCACGGGCGTTTGCGCCAAGGCTGGGGTGGCGGCCAGCAGGGCGCTCATCATCAGATGCGGCTTCATTCAATCCTCCAACGATTCCGGGTCAAGGCAAGTCTGGAGGCTGTCCAACCTTCCCTCCACCGGGACTAACCGGGTCAGGTTCAACGGGTTCGCCATAAGGCATCTCAGCATGGCGCAAAGCCAGGCACCCCGAGGTAGGGCAAGCCTAGTGCCGCATCCTGCCCCCTTCAAGGCAAAACCGCTTGAGACAGGACGAGCACCCCGCTAGACCAGCCGGAAAGGAGTGCTGCGCATGAGCATGAACAGCTTTGGCCATCTTTTCCGCGTCACCACATGGGGTGAAAGCCACGGTCCGGCCCTGGGTGCCACCGTGGACGGTTGCCCGCCCGGTGTGCCGCTTGACGAGAGGATGATCCAACAGTGGCTGGACAAGCGCAAGCCGGGGCAGAGCAAATATACCACTCAACGGCGCGAAGCCGATGAGGTGCGTATCCTCTCGGGTGTATTCGAAGGGCAGACGACCGGCACGCCTGTGCAGTTGATGATCGAGAATACGGATCAGCGCTCCAAGGATTACGGCGACATCGCCGAAAAGTTCCGCCCCGGTCATGCGGACATCACCTATTGGCAGAAATACGGCATCCGCGATTATCGCGGTGGCGGTCGGTCCTCGGCCCGCGAAACTGCGGCGCGTGTGGCAGCGGGCGGTCTGGCGCGTGCGGCGCTGGGGATGCTGGCGCCTCAGGTGCAGATCACCGGCTACATGACGCAGATCGGCCCGCATGGCATCGACAGGGATCGGTTCGATTGGGACCAGATTGAGCAGAACCCGTTCTGGACGCCTGACGCCGTCGCGGCGCAGGAATGGGCAGAGTATCTGGATGGATTGCGAAAGTCCGGCAACTCGGTCGGGGCGATCATCGAAGTGGTGGCCCGGAATGTGCCGGCCGGTCTGGGTGCGCCGGTTTACGGCAAGTTAGACACTGATCTGGCCGCGGCGTTGATGTCGATCAACGCCGTCAAGGGTGTCGAGATCGGTGAAGGCATGGCCGCTGCAATGCTGACCGGCGAAGAGAATGCGGACGAGATCTTTCTCGGGAATGACGGCAAGCCCGTCTATTCATCAAACCATGCAGGCGGCATTCTGGGCGGCATTTCGACGGGGCAGGACATCGTGGTGCGATTTGCGGTCAAGCCGACGTCATCCATCCTCAAGCCTCGCCAGACCATCACGAAAGACGGGCAGGCTGCCGAGATCATCACCAAAGGGCGGCACGATCCCTGTGTTGGCATCCGCGCCGTCCCGGTGGGAGAGGCCATGATGGCCTGCGTGGTCCTGGACCATATCCTGTTGCACCGCGGCCAGATCGGTGGCGCCGTGGGTGAAACGCGCGGGCGTATCGGCTGATCCTTGGGCGCGATCCTGACCATCACCTTTCCGATCTTCGCGCTGATCGGGATCGGCTATGGCGCGGTGCGGGCGGGGATGTTTGCACCTGCGGATATGAAGGTTCTGGGCAAATATGTGCTGAACATCGCCTTGCCGGCGCTGTTGTTCAACACAGTCGCCACCCGTGATCTGAGCGAGATCCTGAACCTTGGCTATATACTGGTTTTTGCCCTTGGCGGCCTGCTGACCATTGTGGTCACGTGGGTGTGGTTCACGCTGCAAGGCACCGGACCTGCGCGGCGGGCGATTGCCGTGATGGGATCGACCTGCCCGAACTCGGGTTTTGTGGGCTATCCCGTGATGCTGCTGGTCTTTCCTGATCTGGCCGGGATCGTGCTGGCCCTGAACATGGTGGTCGAGAATTTCCTGCTGATCCCTTTGTGCCTGATGCTGCTGGAGGCGTCGCGCGACAGGCAGGGCAAGTCGCTGCTAAGGATCGCGGGGCGGATCATACTGGGCGTGCTGAAGCGTCCGATGGTGATCGGGTTGATGCTGGGACTGCTGGTGATGCTGTCGGGCTGGACCATGCCCGCAATGATCACACGGCTGATGGAGGTGCTGGCGGCGTCTTCCAGTGCGCTGGCGCTGTTCGTGATTGGCGGCTCGTTGGTGGGACTGCCCATCGTCGGACAGCGGGCGCTGGCGGCGCAGATCGTGCTGGGCAAGTTGATGGTCAGCCCGGCTCTGACGGCGCTGGTGCTGTTCACCTTGCCCCTGATCGGGATGCCGCCTCTGTCCGGTGACATGGCTGTGGCGGTCATTCTTGCCACGGCCATGCCGATGTTCGGGATTTATACCCTGCTGGCGCAGGATTACGGGCATGAGGGGATCGCCTCTATCGCGCTTCTGGGGGCCACGGCCGGGGCCTTTGTGACCCTCAGCGCGTTGCTGGCGATCCTGACCTGATCACACGCTGGCTGCCTGCAATGCGGTATCCATCAATGCCTTGATTTCGGCCCGGCCAGTCTGGGCCACGATACGCCCCAGTTCCTGATCGCCCCGCAAGACGACAAGCGTTGAACGGCGCGGAATCTTCAAGTCCTGCACGATGGCGGATTTGCCGAACTGGTCCCAATCCACATCAATGAAAGTGATCCTTTCAACATAGGCGGGATTTTCTGCCTTGAGGGCGGCCAGAACCCGTTCCTGCGCGGCACATGTGCTGCACCAGCTTGCCTTGAAATCAAGAAAGACCGTGTCGCCGGCTGCCAGCCGTTCAGCCAAGAGTCCGGGCGTATAGGGCAGCCCTGCGGCACGCACCGCCCGCGGAAAAGCCAGCGTCACGGCGGCGGTGGATGTCAAGGCGATGAAATCTCGGCGGTTCATGAAAGCTCCTTTGGGGTGAGGGGTCAGATTGATACGGACAGATCGACGAACCAGGCGGGCAGGATGCCCAATAACCAAGCGTCAAGCAGGTGGTGAAGACGGAAGAAGAGGGCCAGCCCCACGACGACGAAGACCAGACCCATGAAGGGACGGGATCGTTCGGCGATGCGACGCATCACCGCCTGCCGGCGCAGCAAAGCGGCGCGCGCACCATAGCCAAGAGCGAGGATCAGGGTCGAAACGCCAAGAGCGAAGGCGGACATGATGGCACCCGCCCAAAGCAGGCTTTGACCTTGGGCAGCCAGGGCAATGGCCCCACCCAAGGTTGGGCCGATGCAGGGCGACCAGACCGCACCCAGCAGCAAGCCACCCGTGAACTGCCCTTTCAATCCGGTGGTTTCGATCTGGTCCATACGCGTGTCGGCGCCACTGGCAAGACCGGCTGTGGCGGTCGAGAATGCCATGCTGAAGCGTGGAACCAGCAGAACCAGACCAAAACCGATCATCAGCAGAGCCCCCGCCTGCGCGATGACATCCTCGGTCAGACCCAAGGCAAAGCCAAAGGCCGAGACAGTGATCCCGAGCACCACGAAGGAAAGGCTCATGCCGGCGGCCAGAGCCAGAGGGCCAAGCGGGCTGGCCTGCAATGCCCCTGCAAGCACGATCGGCAGCACCGGCAGAACGCAGGGGTTGATCAGGGTCAGAAGACCGGCCAGATATCCAAGGATGAGTTCCATGGCCGCGATCTAGCCGCAGCACGCGTCGCCTGTCATCTCACGTTAATTATCGCCGCATCACGAGCACGTGCTGAACTGTGTCAGGCCGCGGGCTTCTGACGGGAGAGTTGCACGGCAAGGATACCTGCGGCGATGATGACCACGCCCACGACATCCAGCACACCCAACGCCTCGCCCAGCAGCACGGCCGCAATCGCGACGCCGAAGAAGGGGTTCAGGAAATGGAATGTCGCCGCCTTGACCGCACCGATCTGGTTCACAAGCGTAAACCAGACCCAGGTTGCCGCCAGACCGGGGATCAGGGTGGTGTAGAGGAAAGCCACGACCAGTTGCCAGCTCCACGTCACCTCGATCGTCTCGAACATGGCGGAACCCACGGCAAGCACCGCTGCGCCGACGAACATCTGTAGACCCACGATCATCATGACATTGCCACCGGAGGACGCCCCGCGCACGGAAAGGGTCGCAATGGTCAGCGCCATGGCGCCAAGCAGACAGAGCGACAGCCCGTAAAGATCGACACCAGCCCCCAGACGTGCGCCCATGATCAGCCCGACGCCAAGGAACCCGAGGACCAGCCCGATCAGGCCGAGACGCGGCAGACGTTCGCGAAAGATGGCCCAGCCGGCAAATGCCACCATCAAGGGCATGGAGGAGGCGATGATCGACGCCAATGACGCCTCGACCGTTTGCATGGCGACAAAGTTGAGGCCCAGATACAAGGCATTCTGGCAGACCCCGAAGATGATCGTCGCCTTCCATTGTGCCGGGGTGAGCTTGAACGTCTGGCCCAATGCCAGCGCGATGGCCACACCGATGAGGCCCGACAACAGAAAGCGCAGCGACAGGGACGCGAGTGGCGGGGCATAGGCCACGATGATCCTGGCCGAGGTGAAAGCCGACGACCACATCAGGGCAAACAGAAGCCCCATCCCGATTGCCCGTATATTCAAGTCTGGTCCGCCTGTCTGCCGGGGGTTCATGACCCCCAAAGCAAAAGGGCCGCCACTGGGGCGACCCTTTCGGAATTTTGTCCGGGATGCAAGATCAGCCGTTAACGCTGTCTTTCAGAGCCTTGGCGATGGTCATCTTGACGACCTTGTCGGCGTCCTTCTGCATCTGCTCGCCCGTGGCGGGGTTGCGGACC
>JAMWZG010000199.1 GCA_024304855.1 Paracoccaceae bacterium | reverse complement strand
AGCGTCACGTCGCGGCCCAGCACATCCATCGAGATCAGCATTTCTTCCACCAGCGCGCGGGTGGTCTGCCAGCCGAAGGGGATCACCTCGATGGGCAAGGGGAAGGCGCCCAGTGTCTCCACTTCCTTGCCCACGTCCGCGATCACGATCATCTGGTCCGAGGCGGTGGCCACGATCTTTTCCTGCAAGAGCGCGCCGCCGCCGCCCTTGATCAGGTTCAGCTCTCCGTCGAACTCATCCGCGCCGTCGATGGTCAGATCAAGCCATTTCGCCTCATCCAGACTGATCACCTCGATCCCCACCTCGCGCGCCAGGGCGGCGGTGCGGGTCGATGTGGGCACGCCCTTGATCTTGAGGCCGTCCTGCCGGACCAGCTCACCGAGGCAGCGCACCATCCAGGCGGCGGTCGATCCGGTGCCAAGGCCCACGCGCATCCCGTCCTCGACATAATCGACCGCGCGTTTGGCGGCGACGAACTTGGCCTTGTCGATGGGTGACAATTCTCCGGGCATGGCAGCGACTCCGTCTGGTTGCGGGGTCGTTATAGGAAAGATGTGGCCCGCCTGCGAGGGGGCAATCGTCGCGATTTGCGCGAAAGCGGTGGAAGGCGTCGTTTTCCGGTGATGCGCAAGGGGGCGTTTGACGGCAGATTGGGCAGATGATGACGCCCTACCGCCTGCATTACGCGCCTGACAACGCATCCCTGATCATCCGGCTGGCGCTGGAGGAGATGGGCCTGCCTTACAGGGCGGTTCTGGTGGACCGCAGCGCCCGCGCGCAGCGGTCCGCGCCCTATCTGGCGCTGAACCCGCATGGCCGCATCCCGGTGCTGGAAACGCCCGATGGCGCGATTTTCGAGACGGGGGCGATCCTGCTCTGGCTGGCCGACCGGCACCGGACGGCCGAGCATGGGGCGCTGTTCCCCGGCCCTGATCATGCCCAGCGGGGGGACGCGCTGAAATGGCTGTTCTTCCTGTCGAACACGCTTCATGCCGAACTCAGGATGCTGTTCTACCCCGAGTTATATACCGGCCCCGATCCGGGGCATCAGGCGGCCTTGCGGGATGGTTTGCGCGCATCCCTGACCGGGCATCTGGCGCGGCTGGAGGATGTGGCAGGCGCGGGTCATGGCTGGCTGGGGGGCGACAGCCCCACGGTGCTGGACCTTTATCTGGCGGCCTGCCTACGCTGGATCGCGCTTTATCCGCGTGATAGGGCGGGATGGTGGGACAGGGCGCAGGCCCCCCATCTGGCGCGGCTCTGTGCGCGGGTCGAGGCCCGCCCCGCGTCCCGTCTTGTCGCCGAGGCCGAGGGGTTGGGGACATTTCCCTTCACCGCGCCCGCATATCCGAACCCGCCTGAGGGAAGTGCCACATAATGTTTCTGTCCGTCTTCGAGATGTTCAAGGTGGGGATCGGCCCGTCCTCCTCGCATACCATGGGGCCGATGGTCGCCGCCGCGCGGTTTCTGGACCTGCTGCGCAGCCAGCCCTTCACCGCGCATGGGCTGCGCGCGTCCCTGCATGGATCGCTGGCCTTTACCGGCGTGGGCCATGCCACGGACCGGGCCACGATCCTGGGGCTGGCGGGGCTCAGGCCCGACACCTATGACCATGAAAAGGCCGAAGCCCTGATGATCCGCATCCGCGACACCAAGGTGATCGAGGTGGCGGGTCTGCCGCCGTTGCAATTCGATCCGCTGGCCGATCTGGTATTCGATTTCGGACCCGCCCTGCCCGGCCATGCCAATGGGATGAAGCTGATGGCGACAGACCGGCAGGGCGACGTGATCCTGCGCGAGACCTATTATTCCATCGGCGGCGGTTTCGTAATGACGGAAGCAGAGCTGGCGGCGGGCAAGGATAGCGATGATGGCGCGCCTGTGCCCTATCCGTTCAAATCGGCGGATGAGATGCTGGCGATGGCCAAGGCCTCGGGCCTGAGCATCGCGGCGATGAAACGCGCCAATGAGCTGTCGCGGCGGCCGCGCGCGGAGTTGGATCAGGGGATCAAACGCATCTGGCAGGTGATGAATGATTGCATCGACCGGGGGCTGGAGCATGACGGCATCCTGCCCGGCGGGTTGAACGTGCGCCGCCGCGCGCGGGGCATCCATCAGGCGCTGCTGGCCGAACGCGGGCTGAACCTGACCGCCCCCCATGTGATCAACGACTGGATGAGCACCTATGCCATGGCCGTGAACGAGGAGAACGCGGCCGGGGGGCAGGTCGTGACCGCGCCCACCAATGGTGCGGCGGGGGGGTGATGCCCGCCGTGATCCGCTACTGGCTGGATCATGTGCCCGGCGCCAATCCGGGCCGGGTGGATGAATTCCTGCTGACCGCCGCCGCCATCGGGGGGCTGGTGAAATACAACGCCTCGATCTCGGGGGCGGAAGCGGGCTGTCAGGCGGAAGTGGGCAGTGCCGCCGCCATGGCCGCAGCCGGGCTGTGCGCCGTGCTGGGCGGTAGCCCCGAGCAGATCGAGAATGCCGCCGAGATTGCGCTGGAGCATCATCTGGGCATGACCTGCGATCCGGTCAAAGGTCTGGTGCAGGTGCCCTGTATCGAGCGCAACGGGCTGGGCGCGATCAAGGCGGTCTCGGCGGCGAGCCTGGCGATGCGCGGGGATGGGCAACATCTGGTGTCGCTGGATGTGTGCATCGAGACGATGCGCCAGACCGGCGTGGATATGTCCGAGAAGTACAAGGAAACCTCGCTGGGCGGGTTGGCGGTCAATGTGCCCAACTGTTGATCGGCGCGGCGGGCCGGGGATCTTGAGTATTTTCGGCAAGATGAAACGGGCGTCGCTTTTGGCATGGCAGGGGCGCGCGGGGCGCGGTAAGGCCGGGACATGAGTGATGCGCGCGCCCCTGCCCTGCCCTATCTGAACGACCGCGTGGTGCTGGGCGTGGTGCTGATGCTGGGCTTTTGCCTGACGGCGCCGCTGATCGACGTGGCGTCGAAACTGGCGGCGGCGACGATTCCGGTGGGGCAGATCACCACGGCGCGGTTCATCGTGCAGGGGGCCTTGATGCTGCCCTTGTGCTGGATCATGGGGCATGGGCTGCGCCTGCCGCCGGGGGTGACGGGGCGGCTGGTGCTCAGGGCGCTGTTCCTGATCCTGTCCACCTATTTCTTCGTGGCCGCGGTCAAGGTGATGCCGATTGCCGATGCGCTGGTGATCGTCTTTGTCGAGCCCTTCATCCTGCTGCTGCTGGGCAAATACATGTATGGCGAGGAGGTGGGGCCGCGCCGGCTATGGGCCTCCGTGGTGGGCTTTGCCGGGGCGCTTCTGGTGATCCAGCCCAGTCTGGCGGCCTTTGGTCTGGTGGCGCTGTTTCCGCTGGGCACGGCGCTGTTCTTTGCCTTCTACATGCTGGTGACGCGCAGCCTCTCGCGGCAGATGCATCCGGTGCCGATGCAATATCACACCTCGGTCTTTGCGGCGGTGATCTGCCTGCCCTTCATGGTGCTGGGGATGGGGATCGAGATCCCGACGATCAGCCCGGTCTGGCCGGTGGGGATCGAATGGACATGGCTCTTCGCGGTGGGGGCGGCCTCCGCGCTGTCGCATCTGATGATCAGCTATGCGCTGCGCTTTGCGCCCTCGGCCACAGTGGCGCCCTTGCACTACCTTGAAATCCTGAGCGCGGTCGCCTTTGGCTGGTTGTTCTTTGCCGACCTGCCCAATGCGATGACCTTTGCGGGCATGGCGGTGATCACATCCTCGGGGCTGTATATCTTTCACCGCGAGCGGGTGCAGGAGCGGGCGGCAAAGCGGAGCTGAGCGACTGACGGCGCGCAGCGCGGAAGAGCGCGACCGATTGCCATTCCCCGCGCCCGCCCCTAGCGTGTCGGCATGAGCATGATCCATCCCCCCGACCGCCCGCTTCTGGGTATCCTGTTGATGCTGGGCTTCTGCGCCGTGGCCCCCATGGCCGATGCGGTGGCCAAGATCCTGGGCGAGACGGTGCCCCTGATGATGGCGGTCTTTGCCCGCTTTGCCGTGCAGGCCATCCTGCTGGTGCCGCTGGTCGCGGCGACAGGGCGGCTGTGGCGGTTGCAGGGGCGCATCCTGCGGCTGGTGGTGCTGCGCACCGCCCTGCATATCGCGGGCATCACCCTGATGTTCAGCGCGCTGGCGCATCTGCCGCTGGCCGATGCCATTGCCATCGCCTTTGTCATGCCCTTCGTGCTGCTGCTGCTGGGGCATACGATCCTCAAGGAGGAGGTCGGCCCCCGCCGCCTGATCGCCTGTATCGTGGGCTTCATCGGCACGCTGCTGGTGATCCAACCCAGTTTCGCCGAGGTGGGCTGGCCCGCGCTCTTGCCGGTGGGCGTGGCGGTGGTCTTTGCCGCCTTCATCCTTGTCACCCGGCTGGTCGCGCGCGAGACCGATCCCATCGGCTTGCAGGCCATCAGCGGCGTCATGGCAAGCGTGGTGTTGCTGCCGGTGCTGCTGATCTTCGGCAGTGCCGATAGCGGACCCGCGCAGTTGCGCCTGATGATGCCCGATGCGCGGGATTGGGCCTTGCTGATCGGCGTGGGCATTCTGGGTACCGTGGGCCATCTGATGATGACATGGTCGCTGCGCTATGCCCCTGCCGCCACGCTGGCGCCGATGCAATATCTGGAGATCCCCTTTGCCACCTTCATCGGCTGGCTGATCTGGCGCGACCTGCCCGACGGTCTGGCCGCCATCGGCATCGCGATCACCGTGGCCTCGGGGCTTTATATCGTCGCGCGCGAGCGCAACCTCAGCCGGGATGCGGCGCGCGTGACGAAGGCGGTTCAGTCCCAGCCATAGGGCCGGTCGAGCAGGGTCGCGACCAGCGGCCCCAGCACGCGGCGCGGCAGGAACAGCAGCATCTTGGGCGCGGTCACCGCCAGCCAGATCGGCCCCGTCGCGCGGTTGGATGTCCCCACACGGCCATCGGGCGCAAAGCTGAGGCCGCCGACGGGCCAGTGCAGCCCCTCGGACTTGGCCTCGACCGCGCCCATCGGGAAAAGCGAGACCGTCTCGCCCGCCGCCAGATCCAGCCGCAGCGCAGGCGGGGCCAGCATCACCACCTCCTGCGCGCCCACGAGGATGCAGCGTTTGCGGTGGTGCCGCACCAGCGCGTTGAACGTGGCCATCTGGTGATCCAGACGCGGGCCGGTGAAGCCCAGACCCAGCACAAGCGGCGCGCGGATCGCCATCAGGCATTTGTCGAAATCGGTGCTATCCTGTTCGTCGATCCGGTGGATGCGATCCTCGCCCAGTTCGGCGCGCGCGGCCTGTGTCAGCGAATCCATGTCACCGATCACCGCCTCGGGCCGATGCCCTGCGGCCAGCGCCGCCCCTGCCCCGCCATCGGCGGCCACCAGCCGTGGGGCAAGCTCCAGCACCTGCGCCAGCGTCTCGGCATCGCTATGGCCGCCGCCGATCAGGGTGACAGGCGTATCGGCATGAACAATGACGTCTTGCATGAGGGGATTATCGTCCTTTCAGGAAACAGATCACAATCTAAACACAAAATGATACGGTAAATATCGAAGATTCGTTCAGGTTTCGACGCCTATCACATGGTAAACACATGGATTACAGGCAAAAGAA
>JAMWZG010000198.1 GCA_024304855.1 Paracoccaceae bacterium | reverse complement strand
TTCGCGCCCAAATTCGGGGCGGGCACACCGCTTTACCGGCATCACACCACCTCGCTGGTGTTCAGCGATCCGCCGCTGCACACCCGCGTGCGCCGAATCATGAGCGCGGCCCTGACACCGCGGGCCATCGCGCGGATGGAGCCGGGGCTGGTGGCGACGGTCGATCACCTGCTGGAGGGGCTGGCGCGCCGCGCCGCCGCAGGCGAGACCCCCGATCTGGTCGAGGATTTCGCGGCCTCGATCCCGATCCAGATCATCGGCAACCTGCTGGATATTCCCCATGCCGAGCGCGCGCCGCTGCGTGACTGGTCGCTGGCGATCCTTGGCGCGCTGGAGCCGGTGCTGTCCGAGGATCAACTGGCGCGGGGGCACGGGGCGGTGACGGCGTTCTGCGCCTATCTGCGCGACCTGATTGCCCGCCGCCGCGCGCGGCCCGGCGATCCCGAGACTGATGTGCTGACGCGGCTGATCACCGGGGAAGGGGGCGATGGCGGCACCCTGTCCGAAGAGGAGTTGCTGCAAAACTGCATCTTCATCCTGAACGCCGGCCATGAGACGACGACGAACCTGATCGGCAATGCGCTGGCCGCGCTGCACGATCACCCCGACCAGAAGGCGCGGCTGCTGGCTGACCCCGATCTTGCCGCCCCCGCGATCGAGGAGGTGCTGCGCTATCTGTCGCCCAATCAGCTGGGCAACCGCGAGACGACGGCCCCCGTGACCATCGGCGAGGAGGAGATTGCGGCAGGCACGAACCTGCATCTGTGCATCGGGGCGGCCAATCGCGACCCTGCGCAATTTACGGACCCCGACCGTTTCGACATCACGCGCCGCCCGAACCGGCATCTGGCCTTTGCCGGGGGGCCGCATGTCTGCGTCGGGCTGACCTTGGCGCGGCTGGAGGGGCGGATTGCGGTGTCACGCTTTCTGGCGCGGTTTCCGGGCTATGCCCTGACCGAGGGGCGGCGGCAGGGCAGGCGGCTGCGGTTTCGCGGCTATGCGGCGCTGCCGGCGCGCTTGATCTGAGGTCTAGAAGGCCGTGGCGGAGCGCGCGGCCTGATCGTATTGGCCCGACATGGTGCGCAAGAGCGTGGCCAGTTTGCTGATCTGTTCGGGTTCCAGCCCCAGTTCCAGCACGGGTTTGAGCAGCAGATCCTCGCGGATTTCGCGGTAGCGGGCGCAGGCGGCCTGTCCGGCCTCGGTCGCCTCGACCGTCTTTTCCTTGCCGCGCCGCCCTTCCTTGACCAGCCCGTGCTTGGTCAGCTTCTTGATGGCGTAGTTGACGGTATGCGTATCCTCGACATTCAGGACAAGGCAGATGTCGGCCAGTTTCTTGGCCCGGCCGCGATTGCGCACGGTGTGCAGCACCAGCACGTCCAGCGCCGACAGGTCGGGAAAGCCTGTGGCCGCCATGGCGCGCACCATCCAGCGGTTGAAGGCATGTCCCGCGATGATCATGCCGAACTCAAGCTCTGAAATCTCGGCAAAGGAACCCTCTGCCAGATGCGCGGATGAGACGATGGGGCCAAGTGATGATGTCATGGGCAGGAGATTGGGTGATCCTGATAAAATGTCAACATTTTGTTGACGTAATCTGAAAGTCAGGCAGTATGACCCTTGGAATCGGGTGTCATCCGGGCTGATCCAAGCTGCGCCTTGACCGGACGAGCCTGCCTCTGCACCCTTTTGGTGCAATCATAGACCGGGAACGGGGCGCAAGATCCCACCCAGATTGCCCGCCGCGCCGGGCCTCAACCGGGAGACAGATCCATGAAGACCATCACGACCCTTCTGACCGCCACCGCCTTGACCACGGCCATCGCCGCCCCCGCCTTTGCCGAGACCTGGGACATGCCGCTGGCCTATCCTGCCACCAATTTCCATTCCGCCGTCGCGGCCGAGTTCGGCAAATGCGTGACCACCGGCACCGGCGGCGACATTACGATTGCCACGCATCCATCGGGTTCGCTGATCGCGGGCAATGACATCAAGCGCGCCATCCAGACCGGGCAGGTGCCGATCGGCGAGCGTCTGATGTCCGCGCATCAGAACGAGAATGCGGTGTTCGGCTTTGACAGCATCCCCTTCCTGGCCACGTCTTTTGAGGATTCCGCGAAGCTGTGGGAAGCGGCCAAGCCGACGCTGGAGAAGGTTCTGGCCGAGCAGGATCTGACGCTGCTCTACACTGTGCCATGGCCGCCGCAGGGGATTTACTTCAAAACGCCCGTCACCTCGGTCGCGGAGATGAGCGGGATCAAGTTCCGCGCCTATAACGCCGCGACCGCGCGTCTGGCCGAGCTGACGGGCATGTTGCCGGTGCAGATCGAGGCGGCGGAGCTGAGTCAGGCGCTGGCCACGGGTGTGGCGGATTCGATGATCTCATCGGCGGCGACCGGCTATGACAGCAAGCTGTGGGAAAGCCTGAACTACTTCTACGAGGTCGATGCCTGGCTGCCGCGCAACTACATCATGGTGAATTCCGGCGTCTGGGAAGGTCTGTCCGAGGAGAACCGTGCCATTGTCACCGGCTGTGCGGAATTGGCCGAATATGCGGGCAACTGGCGCGCGCGGGAATACACGGGCTTCACCCTGCAAGGGTTGCGCGATGGTGGCATGACGGTGGAGCCGGCCTCGGACACGCTCAAGGCCGATCTGCAAGCCATCGGCGAGACGATGACGACCGAATGGCTGGAAGCCGCAGGCGAGGATGGCCGCGCCATCGTCGAGGCCTACCGCGCCATGAAGTGATCCGGGCGAGGGGGGGCTGTCCAAGGGGCGGCCCCCGTCACCGATCATCAACCCCAAGTGACCAGAACGGAGGGGCCGATGGCCATTCTGCGCGGCATTCGTTTTTTCCTTGATACGCTCTACCGGGCGGGCAGCATCCTTGCGGCGCTGGCGCTGATTGCCATTCTGTTCCTGATCGTCGTGCAGATGCTGGCCCGCTGGACCGGAGAGGTCTTTCCCGGCGCGCCGGAAATGGCGGGCTATGCGATGGCGGCGGCCTCGTTCCTGGCCTTTGCCGATGCGCTGAACAAGGGCAGCCATATCCGGGTGTCGATCCTGCTGAACGCCCTGCCACCGCGCGGCAAATGGATCGTGGATGTCTGGTGCTTTGCCATCGGAGCGGCGATTGCCTGGTATGTCGTCTGGTATGCGCGCAAATTCGTCTATTGGTCGTGGAAATTCGGTGACATCAGCCAAGGGCAGGACCGCACCCCGCTGTGGATACCGCAGTCGCTCTTGCTGATCGGTGCCGTGATCCTGGCGATTGCCCTGACCGACAATCTGATCTCGCTTCTGTTTCGCGGCAAGTCCCGCGTGACCCGCGACCCCGGCGCCGTGGAGTAGCCCTGATGGAAGACCTGTCGATCATCATTCTGTTTCTGTTTGTTCTGTTCGTCCTGCTGGGCTCTGGCGTCTGGGTCGGTCTGGCCCTGATGGGCGTGGCCTGGGTGGGGATGGAGCTGTTCACCACGCGGCCGGTGGGCGATGTCATGATGACGGTGCTCTGGCGCGCGTCATCGTCCTGGACGCTGACGGCGCTGCCTTTGTTCATCTGGATGGGCGAGATCCTGTTCCGCACCCGCCTGTCCGAGGATATGTTTCGCGGCCTTGCCCCCTGGATGGCGCGGCTGCCGGGCGGCTTGATGCATACCAATGTGGCGGGCTGCACCGTCTTTGCGGCTGTCTCGGGCAGTTCGGCGGCGACGCTGACCACCGTCGGCAAGATGTCGATCCCCGAATTGCGCAAGCGCAATTACCCCGAAAAGATGATCATCGGCACGCTGGCGGGGGCGGCGACACTGGGCCTGATGATCCCGCCCTCGCTGACCCTGATCGTCTACGGCGTGACCATCAACGAGAGCATCTCCAAGCTCTTTTTCGCGGGTGTCCTGCCCGGTCTGGTGCTGGCGGTGATGTTCGCCGCCTATGTCGCGATCATGTCCCGCGTGTCGCGCGACTGGAACCCCGACCCCGAACCGCGCCAGAGCTTTGCCGAGAAGCTGGTCAATTCGCGCTTTCTGATCCCGGTATTCGCGCTGATCGGCGTCGTCATCGGGTCGATGTATCTGGGCTATGCCACCGCGACCGAGGCCGCCGCCCTGGGCGTGATCGGCGCGCTGGTGCTGGCGGCCATTCAAGGCTCGCTCTCATGGGAGACTTTCACGCAGTCGCTGATGGGGGCCACCCGCACCTCGGCCATGATCGCGCTGATCCTGGCGGGGGCGGCGTTCTTGTCGATGGCGATGGGCTTTACCGGCCTGCCGCGCGGGCTGGCTGATCTGATCGGCAGTTTCAACCTGTCGCGGTTCGAACTGCTGATGGTGCTGCTGGTCTTCTACATCATCCTTGGCATGTTCCTGGACGGGATTTCATCCGTTGTGCTGACCATGGCCGTGGTCGAACCCATGGTGCGCGAGGCGGGGATCGACCTGATCTGGTTCGGCATCTTCGTCGTGGTCGTGGTCGAGATGGCGCAGATCACCCCGCCCATCGGGTTCAACCTGTTCGTGTTGCAGGGCATGACGCAGCATGAGATGGGCTATATCGCCCGCGCCGCCTTTCCGATGTTCCTGATCATGGTGGTGATGGTCTTCGTGCTGATCCTGTTCCCGGAGCTGGCCACCTGGCTGCCCGAGAATGTGCGACAGGGGCCGGGCGGTTGAGCGTGATCGCCACAGCTCTGGCCGGCATCGCGCGGCACGGGCGGCTGGCGCTGGTCGCGGGGCTGCTGGCCGGGCTGACGCTGCCGGATCTGGCGGCGCTGATCCGGCCCTGGCTGCCGCATCTGGTGGCGCTGTTGCTGTTCCTGACCGCGTTCCGCATCGGGCTGCGGCAGGCGGCGGGATCGCTGGCCGAGGCGCGCTCCAGCCTTGTGCTGGTCGCGGTGTTCCAACTGGCGATGCCCATGGCCGCGCTGGTCATCTTCTGGTCGCTGGGGCTGATGGCCACGACCTTTGCCATTGCGGTGATGCTGATGCTGACGGCGCCGGGCGTGTCGGGCGGGGCGGCCTTCACGGCGCTGCTGGGCCGTGATCCGGCCCCGGCGCTGCGGGTGCAGATCGCAGGCATGACGGTCTTTCCGCTGACGGTGATGCCGATCCTCTGGGCCACACCCGCCTTGGGCAATATCGCCGATGTGCTGGCCGCGTCAGGGCGGCTTCTGGTGGTGATCACCATCGCCTCCGGCCTTGGCTTTGCGCTGCGCCGCCTGATCCCCGCGCCGGATCTGCGGCAGGTGGACGGGTTGAACGCGATGGCGCTGTTCGTCATCGTGATCGGGCTGATGGCCGCGGTGGGGCCTGCGCTGCGCGCCGATCCCGTGCTGGTGCTGCAATGGCTGCTGGGCGTGTGCGCCGTGAACTTCGGCCTGCAAATCGCCTGCTTCATGATCCTGCGCGGGCGTGTGGCGATGGACCCCACCGGTCCCTCGATCATAGCGGGCAACCGCAATGTGGCGCTGTTCCTGCTGGCCCTGCCTGCGGCCACGACGGACCCGCTGCTGATCTTCATCGGTGTGTATCAGGTGCCCATGTTTCTGACCCCCATCGCGATGCGCTGGCTCTATGCGCCGCGCCCTGACCCGAAAGCTGCCTTCTGATCCC
>JAMWZG010000197.1:4831-5622 GCA_024304855.1 Paracoccaceae bacterium | reverse complement strand
TAGATCCACTGCCAGATCTGGCCCACGCGCATCTTGGCCTGCTTTTCCGGCGTGCCATGGGCGATCAGCGCCGCGCGCATCCCGTCGCGTGTCAGCCCGACAAGGTTCACCGGCCCTTCCGGCAGCTTGCGCGGAATGGTCATCACATCCTGGGTGATCGGGGCACTGGCGGTCATCGTTCTATCCATCCTTGGAAACAAGCAGGGCACATACAGGATTCGCGTGGTGAATCCAAAGGCAAGTTTGAAACGAAAAAAGGGCAGCCCCGCGCGGGACTGCCCGTCATGGCGCGGCCGGCGGCGTCACTGACAGCGGCGCGCGGCCTCATCCGTGGCGGCCGTATAGCCCAGAAGCGAGAACGTGTCCTTTGTCACGGTCCCCCGGCTGGAGCGCGCGGTCAGGATCGCGGACGATCCACCCTTGAGCGCGGTGATGATCCGCGCATCATCCTCGGCCGAGGCAGGCCAGGCCCATTCGCCTTCCGTGAACAGCTCGAACTGGGTGCCGCCGATGTCCAGATTGACGGTCGATCCCGAGGCGAAGGGATAGCCGCCCGTGAATGTCACCTGACCGTTCACCCCGGCTGCGGGGCGATAGAAGGTCATCAACAGGATCTCGCCACGCTGCACGGCCACCACGCGGCCATCGCGCGTGTTCACCGTTTCCTTGGGCGAGGAGACGGCCCAGCATTCCTTGGGATCAGCATCCTCGAAGACGCTCCAATCCGTGTTGGCCGCGACCTGATTGTCGCTTGTCTGCTGCGCCCATGCGCCCGTCGTTGCCAGGACCAT
>JAMWZG010000197.1:0-4821 GCA_024304855.1 Paracoccaceae bacterium | reverse complement strand
CCGCTTTGCCGTTTTCGGCCTTTTCGCGATCCCCATTCTCTGTCCGACCTTGCAACAATAGCCTGAAACCTGCCACAGACGAAAGAGGAGTTGGCGGAAAATCGCACAGGGATTGCCGCCGCTCGCGCAGAGTTGAGAGAGGAGTATCCCATGACTGCCCCCGTTCCCATGGCCGAAATCTGGCGTGGCCCCTTTCTGGAAAGCATCCATCACGGTCATGCGGTGATCTGCGATGCCTCAGGCGCGATCGTCGAGGCCTGGGGCGACCCCAAGGCCGTGGTGATGCCGCGCTCCTCCTCCAAGATGCTGCAAGCCCTGCCTTTGATCACCAGCGGGGCGGCGGATGCGGCCCGGCTCTGGCCCGAACATCTGGCGCTGGCCTGCGCCAGCCATCAGGGGGCCGCGATCCATACGGACCGGGTGCAGGGCTGGCTGGATCACATCGGATGCACCGTCGATGACTTCCGCTGCGGCCCGCAGGAACCCGCCGACATTCCCGCGCGTGATGCGCTGATCCGGGCGGGCGCGCAGCCCTGCCAGATCCACAACAACTGTTCGGGCAAACACGCCGGTTTCCTGACGCTGAACCGCCATCTGCGCGGCGGTTCCGAATATATCGACCCCGATCACCCCGTGCAGCGCGCCTGTCTCGCGGCGTTCGAAGAGGTGACGGGTGAAGCCAGCCCCGGTTTCGGCATCGACGGCTGTTCGGCCCCGAACTATGCCACCTCGCTGCATGGCATGGCCCGTGCCATGGCCTTTTTCGCCGCCGCGCGTGACGACGGCCCCGCGCAGCAAAGCGCCGCGGCCCGTCTGGTGCAGGCCATGACAGCCTATCCCGAACTCGTCGCCGGTGAAGGCCGTGCCTGCACCGCCCTGATGCGCGCGATGGACGGGCGCGTGGCGCTGAAAACCGGGGCCGAGGCGTTCTTCATCGCCATCATTCCCGAACGCAAGCTGGGGGTCGCGCTCAAGATCACCGATGGCACGACGCGCGGTGCGGAATGTGCGATTGCCGCGATCCTCGTCCGTCTGGGTGTGCTGGCGGCGGATCACCCGGCCACACGCCTCTATCTCAACGCCCCGATCCTGAACCGGCGCGGGGTCGAGACGGGCAGGATCAAACCCGGCACCGCCTTCGCCTGAGGCGCAGCGTCAGACCACCAGCGCCCCTTCCCAGCCACGCAGGCAGGGGCGCGCCGTCTTGCCCTGTGGTGCCCTTTGAAAAAGGTCGGGAAAAATGCGGGCCAGCTCGTCCCGCATCTCGTCCCCCAGCGCCGCCAGCGACTCCGGCGCCAGATGCAGGCTCTCGCAGGGGCATCCTTCGGCAAAGATCACCTCATGCCGGTCAAAGGCCAGATGCACATAGGTGATCCTTGCCTGCGGTGCGTGGCGGATCGTGGTGCCATTCACCAGATGCTTGGCCGCCACCAGAACCTGCGCCCTGCCGAAATACATCTCGGCTCGCCAGTCCTGAAGCAGCATCCGGTGCTGCGGCGAGACCAGCAGATCGCGCCGATTGCCAAGGGTCCGGGCCGCAAAACGCACCGGCGCAAGGCGGCCCGTCCCCGGCACCGCGCGCTGTCCGATCCAGCGCAGCGGTTGCAACCCGTGATCCGCCGTCACGATCAGATCGCCGGGGCGCAGCGTCTCGACCGCGCGCGGGCCATCGCCCGTCTCGATCACCGTGCCGGCGGCGAAACAGGGAAAGACCGGCGGATCAGCGGCGAAACTCTCAAAGCGCAGTTGCTCGTCGCGCGGCGGATTGGCCCCCGGCCCGAACTGCATCGTGCCGGGCGTGATCCCATCCGTGGCAATCACGATCCGCGCCGGGCTGGTGATCACCTGATGCGTCCCCGAAGAGGCGCGGCCCTGAAACTGGTCATGCTGCGGATTGAGCGAGGAATAGAGCGGCGGACCCGGCGGAGACGTGTCGGGCCAGGCATAGATGTCCATCATCTGCCCGTTGCGGAACATGTCGTCGCCCGCATTCACCTGCCGGATCACCACGCGAAAGATGTCGCCCTCGCCGCCCAGTGCCTGCACCCCGTTCAGCGTGACGCGCGACCCGTTGGAATTGCCCGAAGACGACAGCCCGGAATAGGTTCCGATCTGATCCCCGGTCAGAAATATCTCGACTGTCGGCACCTGCCCTGCTCCTGCCCGGCGGCGTCATTCTTCGCGCCGCCTTTTGCCTCATCAGGTAACATATTGATTTGTTAACGTGAAAACACCCCGACACCTGACGCAATCCAGCCCGGGGGGCAACGCCTTCCGGTCCCGTCCCCGCCGTGGCGCAGGGCTTGCGCGGCCGGGTGATGCGTGAATGTCACCCTGTGCCCTGTGTGACAGGATGCTCAGGCGGCGGCGAAATCCGCGCGGGCATAGCCCTGAATGAACAGCAGCGCGGTCAGATCCCCGTGGTTGATCCGCACATCGCATTGCGCCGCGACCGATGGTTTCGCGTGCAGCGCCACACCTGTGCCCGCGCGCGCCAGCATCCCCAGATCATTGGCCCCGTCGCCCACCGCGATCACATCCGCCTCGGCAATGCCCAGCCGCGCGGTGATCTGCTCCAGCGCCTCGATCTTGGCCTGCCGCCCCAGAATGGGCCGCGCCACATCCCCGGCCAGACGGTTGCCCTCGATCAGCAGGGTGTTGGCGCGGTGCTCGTCAAAGCCCAGCGCGGCAGCCACCTGTTCGGTAAAGGCCGTGAACCCGCCCGAGACCAGCGCGGCATGGCCGCCATTGGCCTTCATCGTGGCAATCAGCGCGGCGCCACCGGGCATGAAGGTGATCCGCTCGGCCATTACCTGCGCGATCACAGCCGCATCCAGACCCTTCAGCAGCGCCACACGCTCCAGCAGCGCCGCCTCGAAATCCAGCTCGCCATTCATCGCCCGCGCGGTGATCGCGGCCACATGCGCCCCCACGCCCGCCATATCGGCCAGCTCGTCGATACATTCCTGCCGGATCATCGTGCTGTCCATATCCGCCAGCAGCATCCGCTTGCGCCGCCCTTCCGCCGCCAGCACCACCAGGTCCAGCCCCATACCCTGCAAATCCTCCCAGACCTGCCAGCGATTCGCGGGGATCACCGGCAGGGCGAATTCCGCCGCCACGCCGGGGTCCAGCCAGACCACATCGCCGCCACCCCATGCATTGCGCAAGGAATCCAGCAGGCCGCTCTCCAGGTTGCGCTGGTCGGGATTGGCAAGAACCGTGGCGATAAACATGGGCGTGTTTCCGATCGTGGATGCAGATGTCGCAAATTGTAGATGATGCGGCGCTATAGCCGCATTTTCCCCGTTGTGAAAGCGCCGCAAGCCTTCTATCTCCGGCGGTGGGACACCCCTCCCCAACGGGGGGCGCTTATCTGGAAGGATAGCATCAATGACGACGACGAAACCGGCATCGCGGCCGGCCAATCCGCGGTTCTCCTCTGGCCCCTGTGCCAAAATCCCCACATTCTCGCTTGACCTGCTGGCAGACGCGCCCCTGGGCCGCAGCCACCGCGCCGGCGTCGGCAAGGCCAAGCTCAAGGCCGCCATTGACGGCACGCGCGAAATCCTCGGCATTCCCGCCGATTACCGGATCGGCATCGTGCCCGCCTCGGATACCGGCGCGTTCGAGATGGCGATGTGGACCATGCTGGGCGAACGCCCCGCTGAAATGGTCGCCTGGGAAAGTTTCGGCGCAGGCTGGGTGACGGATGCCGTCAAACAGCTCAAGATCGACGCCCGCGTGCACGAGGCCGCCTATGGCGAGATCGTGGATATGGCGTCCCTCGATTACGACCGCGACGTGTGTTTCACCTGGAACGGCACCACATCGGGCGTGCGGATGCCGCATGGCGACATGATCCCGGCTGACCGCAAGGGTCTGACGATGTGCGACGCCACCTCGGCCGCCTTCGCGCAGGACATGCCTTGGGACAAGCTGGATGTGACCACCTTCTCCTGGCAGAAGGTGCTGGGCGGCGAAGCGGCGCACGGGATGCTGGTGCTGTCGCCCCGCGCGGTCGCCCGTCTGGAAAGCTATACCCCCGCATGGCCGTTGCCCAAGATTTTCCGCCTGACCTCCAAGGGCAAGCTGAATGAGGGGATCTTCGTCGGTGAGACGATCAACACCCCCTCCATGCTCGCGGTCGAGGATTACCTCGTCGCACTCGATTGGGCGCGCTCCGTTGGAGGTCTCAAGGGGCTGATGGCGCGGGCCGATGCCAATGCCGGGGCGATCTGGGATTTCTGCGAAACCCGCCCCTGGATTGCCAATCTGGCGGTCGATCCGGCAACGCGGTCGAACACGTCCGTCTGTCTCAAGTTCACCGATGACCGGATCAAGGACGGCGCCGCCTTTGCCAAGGCTGTCGCCAAGCGCCTGGAATCCGAAGGCGTGGCTCTGGACATCGGCGCCTATCGCGACGCGCCCGCCGGTCTGCGGATCTGGTGCGGCGGCACGGTGGAACTGGCTGATGTGCAGGCTGTCCTGCCCTGGCTCGAATGGGCGTTCGAGGTTGAAATCGCGGCCCAATCCGCCGCCGCCTGATCCCCTGATCCCTGATTGCACCGGGGTGCGCCGCAACGCGCGCCCCGCCTTCCCCCCATTCTCATCAAAGGACCGCTGATATGGCTCCCAAAGTTCTCATCTCCGACGAATTGTCCGATGCCGCCGTGCAGATCTTCCGCGATCGCGGGATTGACGTGGATTTTCAGCCCAAGCTGGGCAAGGACAAGGACAAGCTGCTGGAAATCATCGGCAATTACGATGGTCTGGCGATCCGTTCTGCCACCAAAGTGACCGAAAAAGTGCTGGAAGCGG
>JAMWZG010000196.1 GCA_024304855.1 Paracoccaceae bacterium | reverse complement strand
GCGCGCGGACGCGGCCGATATAGGCCTGCCGTTCGGTGACGGAAATGACCCCGCGCGCATCGAGCAGGTTGAACAGATGCGACGCCTTGATGCATTGGTCATAGGCCGGATGCGCCATGATGATACGGCGGCCCGTCTTGGGGTCTTCGGCGGGCTGGGCCAGCAGGCGGGCACATTCGGCCTCGGCATCCTCGAAATGGCGCAGGAGCATGTCGGTCGTGGCGGCGTCGAAGTTGTGGCGGCTGTATTCCTGTTCGGTCTGGCGGAAGACATCGCCATAGGTCAGCGCAATCGGCGCGTCCGGGTCGTTATAGGGCATGTCCATGACGTGATTGACGCCGAGGACATACATCGCAAGGCGTTCAAGGCCATAGGTCAACTCGCCCGACACCGGGTGGCAATCATGGCCGCCGACCTGCTGGAAATAGGTGAATTGCGAGACTTCCATCCCGTCGCACCACACTTCCCAGCCCAGACCCCAAGCGCCCAGCGTGGGGGATTCCCAGTCATCCTCGACAAAGCGGATGTCATGCAGCGCCATGTCGATGCCGATGGCTTCGAGCGAGCCGAGATAGAGGGCCTGAAGATCGGGCGGGCTGGGTTTGATCAGCACCTGATACTGGTAGTAATGTTGCAGCCGGTTCGGGTTTTCCCCGTAGCGGCCATCGGTGGGGCGGCGCGAGGGCTGCACATAGGCGGCGGCCCAGGCTTTGGTGCCAAGGCTGCGCAGGGTCGTGGCGGGGTGGAAGGTGCCCGCGCCCACTTCCATGTCATAGGGTTGCATGACGGCGCATCCTTTGGACGCCCAATAGGATTGCAACCGCAGGATGATCTCCTGAAAGCTGCGCGGTGTGCTGCCTGTCTCTGTCATGGTCCGTCCGACCTTTCGGAAAGTGATGCTGCCGTCCCCGATCGCGGTGTGACACCCCGATCAAATCGCGCGCCCTACCTACGGTTCGGCGCGCATGGGGTCAATCAGGCGATAACGCATTATTCGGGTGCATGTAGGGCTGGATTTGCTAAAACACCACCAGAGCAGGCCAAGAGCGGCCAAAATGCCCCAACGGGCCATATTCACTGGGCAGGGACTTATTTCTAGATGTTGAGACAACTTGTAGCGGTCGTGACCTTTACGCTGATCCTCGCACGGGCGGCATTCGCCCAACAGGACATCGTCTGGGTGCAGATCGAGGCGCGGCCCACCCTGGCCGAGGCGACAGAGCGGGCGCGCGCCTATGCGGCGGATCTGCCGGATGTGAACGGTTTCGCGCTGTCGAGCGGCTGGTATGCGGTGGCGCTTGGCCCCTATACGCGGGCCGATGCCGAGCAGGTGCTGCGGGTCTACCGCGCCGAGGGGGCGATCCCGAATGACAGCTATATCGCCTTTACCGGCGGTTTCCGGCAGCAGTTCTGGCCGGTCGGGGCCAATCTTCTGAACCCCTCCGCGCCGGTGGCGCCGACCGAGACGGCCCCGCAGGGGCAGGCCGAGGGGCCGGTGGCGGGGCTGGTCGAGGCGCCTGTCGAGACGGATGAGGCGGGGATTCCCCAGCCCCCCCTGCCCGATGAGAGCCCGGCCGAGGCGCGCGCCTCGGAGGCGGCCTTGACGCGCGAGGGGCGCGAGGCCTTGCAGGTGGCGCTGAAATGGGCCGGTTTCTATGACGGGCCGATTGACGGGGCCTTCGGGCGTGGCACGCGGGGGTCGATGGCGGCCTGGCAGGGGGCCAATGCCTTTGAGCCGACGGGCATCCTGACCACCTTGCAGCGCGAGACATTGCTGCGGCAATACAATGCGGTGCTGGAGGGTCTGGACTTGCAGATGGTGCGCGACGAGACGGCGGGGATCGAGATGATGCTGCCGCTGGGTGTGGTCGCGCTGGACCGGGTCGAGCCGCCTTTCGTGCATTACGAGGCGCGCGGAGACATTGATGCGCGCGTCCTGCTGATCAGTCAGGAAGGCGACCGGGGCACGATGTTCGGGCTCTATGACATCATGCAGACGCTGGCGATCGTGCCGCTGGACGGCCCGCGCGAGCGGCGCGAGGACGGGTTCACGCTGATCGGGCTGGGGGGCGATTTCGTCTCGCATACCGAGGTCAGTCTGGAGGACGGGCAGATCAAGGGGTTCACGCTGGTCTGGCCGGCGGGGGACGAGGATCGCCGGTTGCGCCTGCTGGGCGAGATGCAGAAGAGCTTTACCCGGTTGGGCGGGGCTTTGCGGTTCAGCGAGGGCGGGGAGAGCGCGCAGCGGATCGACCTGGTGTCGGGGCTGGAGGTGCGCAAGCCGCGGCAGACGCGGTCGGGGTTCTTTGTGGACCGCGCGGGCACGGTCGTGACGACGGCCGATGCAGTGGCCGGTTGCGGGCGGATCACGCTGGACAATGATAGCGAGGCGACGGTTCTGGGCACGGATGAGGCGCTGGGGATTGCGGTGCTGCGCCCGGCGGTGCCGCTGGTGCCTGTCGCTTCGGCCGCGTTCCAGACCGCCGCACCGCGCCTGCAATCCGAGGTGGCGGTGGCGGGCTTTTCCTATGGCGGCATCCTGAGCGCGCCGACGCTGACCTATGGGCGGCTGGCGGATGTGCAGGGTTTGAACGGCGAGGCCGATCTGAAGCGGCTGGAGCTGGAGGCCTTGCCGGGGGATGTCGGCGGGCCGGTGTTCGACACGAGCGGTGCGGTGCTGGGGATGCTGCGCGCGCCGATGAGCGACGGGCGGCAATTGCCGGCGGATGTCAGTTTCAGCGTGGATGCGGGGGCGATCCGGGGTCTGATGGACCGGCTGGGGCTGGCCAGTGACGCGGCGGTGGCGGCGGGGGTGATGAACCCGGTCGATCTGACGCGGCAGGCCAGCATGATGACGGTGCTGGTGGGCTGCTGGGACTGAGGGCACCGGAGCCGGGCAAGGCAGCGCGGGCGCGGTGATGCAGGGTCCGTGATCTGGGGCCAGTGATGTGAGGCCAGTGATGCGGGGATGGGCCGGACGGTCCGTCCCCGTTGCGTTTGGAGGGGGGCGGGTCAGGCGCGCCAGAAGCTCGGCGTGAAGACGGCGAAGACCACCAGAAGTTCCAGACGGCCCACGAACATGGTGAAGCTGAGGATCCATTTCGCGGTGTCGTTCAGCCCCGCGAAATTGCCCGCCGGGCCGATCTTGTCGCCCAGACCCGGACCGATATTGGCGATGGCCGTGGCCGCGCCCGAGATCGAGGTCAGGAAATCCAGCCCCGTCAGCGCCAGCGCCACGGCCACTAGTCCGAGGGTCAGCACGAAGAAGCCGAAGAAGGCGATCACCGAATCCATGACATCATCGGTGATGGGCGCGCCCTCGAACCTTGGGATGAAGACGCCATGGGGCATCTGGGTCTTGCGGATCTGCGCCTTGATGGCGGAAAACAGGATCTGGTAGCGGAAGATCTTGACCGAGCAGGCGGTCGATCCGGCGCAGCCGCCGATCAGGCCGATGAAGAAGAACATGCCGATCAGCAGGCTGCCCCAGCCCATGTAATCGACGCTGGAGAAGCCGGTGCCGGTCATGATCGAGGTGATGTTGAAAAGCGCCTCGCGGAAGGCCTGTTCGGGATGGTTGGGGAAGATGGTGGTCAGGATGAAGGCGGTGCCGACGGCCAGCCCCATGATGATCCCGATGAACCAGCGCACCTGCTTGTCCCGAAAGAGCGGCTGCGCGGTGCCGTTGAGGATCTGGACATAGCGCACGAAGGGCAGCGCCGCGAGGATCATGTAGAGCGAGGCGGCATATTCCAGCGGCCCCTGAAAGACCCCGAAGGAGGCGTCGTAATTGGCGAAACCGCCGGTCGAGATCGTGGTGAGCGCGTGCACCGTCGCGTCAAAGGCATTCATGCCCATGATCAGATAGGTGAACATGCAGGCAATGGTCAGGCCGACATAGATGATCGAGATCTGCGAGGCGATGGCGCTGGCGCGGGGGAGGATCTTGCCCATCGTCTCGAAGGCTTCAGATTTGAAGACCTGCATCCCGCCCACGCGCAATTCGGGCAGAAACACCATGGCCACGACGATGATGCCGATCCCGCCCAGCCATTGCAGGATGCCGCGCCAGAGCAAAAGCCCCTTGGGCAGATCATCCAGCCCCACAAAGACGGTGGAGCCGGTGGTGGTCATGCCCGACATCGCCTCGAAAAAGGCATCGACGAAACGCGCCTCGGTCGCGCCCAGCATGAAGGGCAAGGCGCCGAACATCGGCAGGACCAGCCAGACGCCGCTGGTCAGGATGAAGGTCTGTTGCAGGGTCAGACCCTCGCGGGCGCCGCTGCTACAGGCCAGGGCCACCAGCGCGCCGCAGAGAAAGGTCAGGATCGCACTTTCGGCAAAGACGGGCCAATGGCCCCTGCCCTCGGCCAGATCCACCGCAAGCGGCGGGATCATGGTCAGGCCAAGCGTCGCGACCAGAAGGCCGATCACATATCCGACGGGTCGCAGATCCAACATGGTGGCAAGGCTTGGCCGCAGGGCGCGGCGCTGTCAAGCGTCACGCAGCCCTGCCGGACCATTCGGAGCCTGCGGCGTCAGATGTAGAAGGTATCGCGGAACACGTAGCGCGGGATGTCGTCGCGGGTGATGCCGATCTCGGCCAGTTCGGCGTCGGATTTGGCGTTCAGCGCCTCGATCTCGTCCATGCGCGACTTGCGGTGCATATAGGCGTTCATCCCCTGCCCCAGCGCCGCGAAGAAGGCGTCAACGCGGGCCATCAGGCGGGCACGGGTTTCGCTTTGGGCATGGGTCAGGTTGGTGGATTGCGTAGCCATTGGGAACCTCTTTCCGATTGTTTCAAGTGTCTCCCTGCCGATCAAGATAGGTCAGCATTGATGACTTGACTACCGACAATGCTGCATTGCGGCATTGCCCCCTGCGCAAGCCTTGCCGGGAAACCGTGCCCAAACCGCTGTCGGAAAAGGCAAAAGGCTGCCCGATTGGACAGCCTTTGCATCAGCGGGAGGCGCTTCTTGGCCCTGACGGGCCGCGGGCGCTCTCAGCTCCAGTAGCAGTCGCGGAAGACGTATTGCACGATCTGCTCGCGCTTGATGCCCAGAGCGGCCAGTTCCGCGTCGGATTTGGCGTCGAGCGCCTGGATCTGGTCGATACGCGACCGGCGGGCGACATAGGCGTCAAAGGCGCGGGAGGCCCATGCGGTGAAACCGGCCCAGTTGACACCGTGGGAGAGGGAGAGGTTGGTGGTATTGCTGCTCATGGCATTTATCCTTGTGGTCTTGCGTCACCCGTTCGCGGGCTCGGGGGTGACATAGGCAAGCCAGGCGGGCATCACCACCGCCAAAACTGCAACCCCGCCCTGCGTTTTCCGCAACGCAGCATTGTTGTGCCGCAACGCAGCATCGCGCAGGAAAATTGCCGGAAGACAGGCGATTGGCGGGATGAAAAAAGCCGCCGCCGGGTCTGAACCGGGCGGCGGCGACGCGGGCGGGAATGCAGGCCGGCAGGCGTACCGGCCCGCGGCCTCAACCGACGTGAAACAGGGTGTTGAAGAGTTTGGGATCGACGCTGTCGCTGGCGAAGGTCGGCCCGTCGGTCAGGATGCTGACGGCATCATGGCTGTGCAGGCTTTCCTGATGGCTGGCGACGACGCGGAAATCGCCCACACGCTCGTCCTGCTGGAGTTGCG
>JAMWZG010000195.1 GCA_024304855.1 Paracoccaceae bacterium | reverse complement strand
TGCGGCCTTGTTTGCCGCCGGTGATGGCAAGAGTCAATCAAATGCCGCGCCGCAGAGCGGGCAGGAGGGGCCGCGCGCGGCCCCCGTCAGGTGCCTGTCTTCTTCGCGGGCGCCTTCTTGGCCGCAGCTTTGGCAGGCGCTTTCTTGGTGGCCGGTTTCTTGGCCGCGGCGGTTTTGGCGGTGGCGGTTTTTGCCGCCGGTTTCGCCTTGGCGGGCGCCTTCTTGGCCGCGCCCTTCTTGCCGCCCGATTTCGCCGCCTTTTCCGCGATGAGGATCACTGCCTCATCCATGGTCAGGGCGGCGGGGTCGGTATCCTTGGGAAGGGTCGCGTTGATCTTGCCCCATTTGATATAGGGGCCATAGCGCCCGTCCAGCACCTGCACCGGCCCCCCCTCAGTGGGATGCTCGCCCAGTTCGGCCAGCGGTTTGGCGGCGGTGCGGCCGGCACCCGGCGTCCGGGCGGCCTTGGCGGCCAGCTCCTCGACCGCGCGGTTCATGCCGATGGTGAAGACATCCTCCACCTCCTTGATATTGGCGTAAACCGAACCGTGCTTGATATAGGGGCCGAACCGGCCGATCCCCGCCTCGACCGTCACGCCGTCTTCGGGGTGGGGCCCGATCTCGCGCGGCAGGTTCAAGAGCATCAGGGCCTTGTCCAGATCCATGTCATCAGGCGACCAGCCCTTCGGCAGGCTGGCGCGCGGCGGTTTCTTGTTCTCTGGCGTGGCCTCGCCGCGCTGGACATAAGGGCCGAAGCGACCCGAACGCAGGCTGATCTCGTCGCCCTGATCCTCGCCCAGAATACGGTCGCCCTGCGCCTCGGCATCGCCATTCAGCGGGCGGGTATAGCGGCATTCGGGATAATTGCCGCAGCCCACAAACCCCCCGGTCTTGGAGGTTTTCAGATGCAACTGCCCGGTGCCGCAAAGCGGGCAACTGCGCGGGTCCGAGCCATCGGCGCGGGGCGGGTAAAGCTGCGGGGCCAGCGCCTCATCCAGCACATCGAGCACTTCGGTGATCCTGAGCTCCGAGGTTTCCGCAATCGCCGCCGAGAAATCGCGCCAGAAGCGGGACAGCACGTCCTTGTAATCCATCTCGCCGGCGCTGACCTCGTCAAGCTGGTTCTCGAGGTCGGCGGTGAAGTCATATTCCACATATTTGCGGAAGAAATTCATCAGAAAGACGGTGACGATCCGGCCTTTATCCTCGGGGAACAGGCGGTTCTTGTCCTTGCGGACATAGTCGCGGTCCTGAATCGTCGTGATCACGCTGGCATAGGTCGAGGGGCGGCCGATGCCCAGTTCTTCCATCCGCTTGACCAGCGTCGCCTCGGTATAGCGGGGCGGGGCTTGCGTGAAATGCTGCTCGGGCGTGATCGCGCGCTTGTCGGCCTTTTCGCCCTGCATGATCTGGGGCAGGCGGCGCTCGTCCTCATCGGCGACATCGTCGCGGCCCTCCTCATAGACCTTGAGGAAACCGTCAAACAGCACGACCTGACCCGTGGCGCGCAATTCGACCTGACCATCCTTGCTGCCGATATCCACGGTCGTGCGCTCGAACCGCGCCGCCTCCATCTGGCAGGCGATGGTGCGTTTCCAGATCAGATCATAGAGTTTGCGCTGATCGGCGTCCGAGATGCGCAGACTTTCGGCGTCGCGCGACATTTCCGTGGGGCGGATGCATTCATGCGCTTCCTGCGCGTTCTTGGCCTTGTTCTTGTAGATGCGCGGGCTGGCGGGCACGTAATCCGCGCCGTAGCGGTCCTTGATCGCCTCGCGCGTGGCCGTCACCGCCTCGGGGGCCATGTCGATGCCATCGGTGCGCATATATGTAATGTGTCCCGCCTCATAAAGGCGTTGCGCCGCGTTCATGCATTGCCGCGCGCCCATGCCGTATTTCCGGCTGGCTTCCTGTTGCAGGGTCGAGGTCATGAAGGGGGCGGAAGGATTGCGCGAGGCCGGTTTCGCCTCGACCGAGGTGACGGTCAGATCGCGCGAGGTGACGGCCTGCACGGCCATCTCGGCCTGTGTGGCGTTCTCAAGGTCATAGCGGTCCAGCTTCTTGCCGGCCAGTTGCGTCAGACGCGCCTCGAATTCCTGCCCGCGCGGGGTGACAAGCCGGGCGGTCACGGACCAGTATTCACGGGCGCGGAAGGCCTCGATCTCCATCTCGCGCTCGACGATCAGGCGCAGGCAGACCGATTGCACCCGGCCTGCGCTGCGCGATCCGGGCAGCTTGCGCCACAGCACGGGCGACAGGTTGAAGCCCACCAGATAATCCAGCGCGCGCCGCGCCAGATAAGCCTCGACCAGCGGGGCATCCACCTGACGGGGGTGTTTCATCGCCTCGGTCACGGCGGCCTTGGTGATGGCGTTGAAGACCACGCGGCTGACGGGCGTGTCCTTCTTGATGGCCTTGCGCTGGCGCAGTGTCTCTTCCAGATGCCAGCTGATCGCCTCTCCCTCGCGGTCGGGGTCGGTCGCCAGGATCAGGGCGTTGTCCTTGGCCAGTGCGTCGGCGATGGCTTTGACATGCTTGCGGCTGTCGGTGCCGACTTCCCAGGTCATGTCGAACCCGTTGTCCGTATCGACCGAGCCATCCTTGGCGGGCAAGTCGCGCACATGGCCGTAGGAGGCCAGAACCGTGTAGTCGGAACCCAGATACTTGTTGATTGTCTTGGCCTTGGCCGGGGATTCCACAACAACAACGGGCATCACGCTTCCTTTCGACTCGCTCACAGGCCGGTGCCGGAGGGATGCCGGGGGGCCATGGCGGCGGACCATGTGGGGTGAAAGGGGGCTTTGTCAATGCGGCGGCACAGGCGCGCCGCGCCCATTTGGTGCGAATTCTGTCCGTTTGGCGGGTCTTGGCGTGGCCGGTCACAGGTGGGGCGGCCCGGCCCTGCGACGGGCCACCCCCGCAGGGGGTGACAGGCCAAGTTCTGTGCGCGCGATCCGGCCCCGGCCTTATTGCACCAAAGACAGAAGGCCGCCCGGCTGACGCTGGATGCGCCCTTCCAGTTCCAGCGCGACCAAGGCCGGTGTCACCTGATGCGCGGCGCTGGAAAGGTCGCGGATCAACTGATCCTCAGCCAGCGGCGAGGGGCCGAGGCGATCCAGGATCAACCCGTGCAGCGCAGCGGTTTCCTGCAAGGAGCGGCTGTCCCTGCGCGGCGCAGGCGGCGCGCAGGGTTCAGGCGCGCGGGTGTTGCGCGGCGCGGGCAGGGGCGGCGGCAACAGCCCTTCGATCACATCGGCGGCGTTGCGCACCAGCCGCGCGCCGTCCCGTATCAGCATGTTGCAGCCCGAGGAGCGCGCGTCAAAGGGATGCCCCGGCACCGCCATCACATCGCGCCCCTGATCCAGCGCGCAGCGCGCGGTGATCAGGCTGCCGGATTTGGACGCCGCCTCGATCACCACGACGGCCTGCGCCAGACCCGAGATGATCCGGTTGCGGCGGGGGAAGTGACGGGCCTGCGGGATCAACCCCATCGGCTGCTCGGAAATCCGCAGGCCATGTGCGGTGATGTCTTGCGCGAGGCCTGCGTTTTCGGCCGGGTAAAGCACATCGACCCCGCCGGCCAGCACGGCCAGCGTGCCGGTGTCCAGCGTGGCCGCATGGGCCGCCGTGTCGATGCCGCGTGCAAGGCCGGAGACGACCACGAAACCCGCCTCGCCCAGCTCACGGGCGAGGCCGCGGGCCATCCTTGTGCCAAGGGACGAGGCGTTGCGCGCGCCGACAATCGCCACCATCGGGCGCGACAGCACGCCCGGATCGCCCGTGACCCACAGGATCGGCGGCGCGTCAGGAATGCTCAGCAAAGTGGCCGGATAGGATGGATCGCCCGCGCACAGCATTCGCGCGCCTGCGGCCCGCCCGGCGCGGAGTTCGGCCAGCGCCACACCGGCGGGGCAGGGTTTATACCCGTCCACACCCGCCGCGCGCGCCACATCTGGCAAGGCCGCCAAAGCGGCGGCGGCGCTGCCATGTTCGGCCATCAGCCGGAAAAACGTCGCAGGCCCAACCCGCGAGGAGCGCAAGAGACGAAGCCATGACACCCGGTCATCTTCCGTGGTGGGTGGGAGTGGGGGGTGAGTGGAAGAGGTGGGTTCCCAGGTCATCACAACTCCGTCTGCTTGCAGAATCAGGTGTAGCCCATCGGTGGTTAATGGCCGGTAAACCGGAATGAGAAACGGCCCGCCGGGACGACGGGCCGCGCAGATGCGTCTTTGCAGAACGATGAAGGCGCGGCCTCAGGTGGCCGAGCCGCCGACCGTCAGCCCGCCGATCATCAGCGTGGGCTGGCCCACACCCACGGGCACCCATTGCCCGGCCTTGCCGCAATTGCCCATGCCGGGGTCCAGCGCCATGTCATTGCCGATGGCGCGGATCTTCTGGAGCGCGGTGGCCCCGTCTCCGATCAGCGTGGCGCCCTTGACCGGCGCGCCGATCTTGCCGTCCTTGACGCGATAGGCCTCGGTGCAGCTGAAGACGAACTTGCCATTGGTGATGTCCACCTGCCCGCCGCCAAAGCCCACGGCATAGATCCCGTCCTTCAGATCCGCCACGACGTCGGCGGGCGCGCTGTCGCCGCCCAGCATATAGGTATTGGTCATGCGCGGCATCGGCGCATGGGCATAGCTTTCGCGCCGCCCGTTGCCGGTGGC
This sequence comes from Paracoccaceae bacterium, assembly GCA_024304855.1. Lineage (GTDB taxonomy): Bacteria > Pseudomonadota > Alphaproteobacteria > Rhodobacterales > Rhodobacteraceae > Seohaeicola. The sequence continues at coordinate 1,070 of JAMWZG010000195.1, read as the reverse complement.
GGGCACCCCCATCAGCCGCGCATTCTGGCGGTCCTGCATGTAGCCCACGAGAATGCCATCCTCGATCAGCACATTCCGGCCCGAGGGCGTGCCCTCGTCGTCGATGCTGATCGAGCCGCGCCGGTCGGGGATGGTGCCATCGTCCAGCACCGTCACGCCGGGGGCGGCGATGCGTTGGCCCATGAGGCCCGCGAAGGCCGAGGTGCCCTTGCGGTTGAAATCGCCCTCAAGCCCGTGGCCGATCGCCTCGTGCAGCAGGATGCCCGGCCAGCCGGGGCCCAGCACCACATCCATCACACCCGCCGGGGCGGGCACCGCTTCCAGGTTGACGCTCGCCACGCGCAGCGCCTCATGCACCTTGGCTTGCCAGTCGGCAGGGTCCAGCAACCCGTCAAGCCCAAGGCGCCCGCCGCCGCCTGCCGTGCCGCTCTCGCGCCGTCCGTCCTGATCCACGATCACGCTGACATTCACCCGCGTCATCGGGCGCACATCGCGCAGTTGCAACCCGTCCGGGCGCAGGATCTCAACCTCCTGGATCGAGGCGGCGATGGTCGCGCTGACCTGCACCACGCGCGGATCAAGGCCGCGGGCAAAGGCGTCGATCTCGCGCAGGGTCTCGAGCTTGACGGGAAAGCTGACGCCGGCGATGGGATCGGCATCGGTATAAAGACGGCGGTTGGTGGCGCGCGGCCCCTCGGCCCAGGTGCCGCCACCATCGCCTACGGCCAGCCGGGCGGTGCCCATGGCACGGCGCAAGGCGGCCTCGGAAATCTCGGAGGAATGGGCATAGCCCGTCACCTCGCCCCGCACGGCGCGCAATCCGAATCCCTCGGAGGCGTCATAGCTGGCCGTCTTGATCCGCCCGTCGTCAAAGACGAGCGATTCCGACCGCCGCCTTTCGAAAAACAGCTCTCCGTCATCGGCGCCGGCCGTCGCCTCGCGCAGCAGAGCAAGGGCGGTGGAAGGGTCGATACGGTCTTCGAGGGGGCGGAAATCACGGTCTGACATGAGGGGCTTTCTGGTCTTTCGCAGCGCGCGCGGTTGATCTAAATCAAATTCGCGTCTGTTTG
>JAMWZG010000194.1 GCA_024304855.1 Paracoccaceae bacterium | reverse complement strand
GGTCAGCCCGCGCACCGGCCGCCTGTTCCGCGCGCTCAACAACCATTTCGAGGGGCTGATCCTCTTCACCCTCGCCGTGGTCGTCGTCACGCTCTCGGGCCAGTCCAGCCCCCTCACCGCCGCCTGCGCCTGGACCTACCTCATCGCCCGCGTGCTCTATGTGCCCGCCTATGCCTTCGGCCTCGTGCCATGGCGCTCATTGATCTGGATGGTCGGCTTTTCCGCCACCACCCTGATGCTGCTGGCGGCGCTGGTCTGATGCTTCTTCTTGCTTCAAATATCCCTGCGCGCGGCATCGGCCCCCGCGCCCCTCGCCATTCACACGATCTTAAGGAGAATTCCCATGGCAAGCTATGACGTGATCATCATCGGTGCGGGCCCCGGCGGCTATGTCGCCGCCATCCGCTGCGCGCAACTGGGCCTGAAAACCGCCTGCGTCGAAGGCCGCGCCACGCTGGGCGGCACCTGCCTGAACGTGGGCTGCATCCCCTCCAAGGCGCTGCTCCACGCCAGCCACATGCTGCACGAGGCCGAGCACAACTTCGCCAAGATGGGCCTCAAGGGCAAATCCCCCTCGGTCGATTGGAAACAGATGCTCGCCTACAAGGATGAAACCGTCGAAGGCAATACCAAGGGCATCGAATTCCTGTTCAAGAAGAACAAGGTGGATTGGCTCAAGGGCTGGGGCTCGATCCCCGAGGCCGGCAAGGTCAAGGTCGGCGACGAGGTGCATGAGGCGAAGAACATCGTCATCGCCACCGGCTCCGCCCCCGCCAGCCTGCCCGGCGTGACCGTGGACGAGGAGATCGTCGTCACCTCGACCGGCGCGCTGACGCTGGGCAAGATCCCGAAAACCATGGTGGTGATCGGCGCAGGCGTGATCGGGCTGGAACTCGGCTCGGTCTATGCCCGCCTTGGCACGCAGGTCACGGTGGTCGAATATCTGGACGCGATCACCCCCGGCATGGACGCCGAGGTGCAGAAAACCTTCCAGCGGATGCTGACCAAACAGGGCCTCAGCTTCGTGATGGGCGCCGCCGTGCAGGGTGTCGAAACCCTCAAGACCAAGGCGAAAGTCACCTACAAGCTGCGCAAGGATGACAGCGAACATGTGCTGGATGCCGATTGCGTGCTGGTCGCCACGGGCCGCAAACCCTTCACCGACGGGCTGGGCCTGACCGATCTGGGCATTGAGACGTCCAAGCGCGGCCAGATCCAGACCGACAGCCACTGGCAGACCAACGTCAAGGGCATCTACGCCATCGGCGATGCGATCGACGGCCCGATGCTGGCCCACAAGGCCGAGGATGAGGGCATGGCCGTCGCCGAAGTGCTGGCCGGCAAGCATGGCCACGTCAATTACGGCGTCATCCCCGGCGTGATCTATACCCAGCCCGAGGTGGCGAATGTCGGCAAGACCGAACAGCAACTCAAGGAAGAGGGCGTCGCCTACAAGGTCGGCAAATTCTCCTTCATGGGCAACGCGCGGGCCAAGGCGATGTTCCAGGGCGACGGTTTCGTCAAGATCCTCGCCGACAAGCAGACCGACCGCATCCTTGGCGCGCATATCATCGGCCCCTCGGCCGGCGATCTGATCCACGAGATCTGCGTGGCCATGGAATTCGGCGCCTCGGCGCAGGATCTGGCCCTGACCTGCCACGCCCACCCCACCGTGTCGGAAGCCGTGCGCGAAGCGGCCCTGGCCTGCGGCGACGGCCCGATCCACGCCTGAGATCAACGCCAAAACCTGAAAGGGGGCCACATGGCCCCCTTTTTCATATCACATAGCCACCTTTTCCCTATCACGCGAAGCGATACCTTGCCCGGGACCAGCGGCGGCACGCCGCCCCGGGCAGCGCCCGACCGCCCCCCGGGCGGGCGCTTTTGCACCCGCGCATCCGTCATTCATGTTCAAGGATGCGGCGCGATAAACTGCCTGATCTCAGGGGGATCAGCGCCCCCCCGCGGTCGGGCACCGCCCTCAGTCCTCTCCCGCTGTCACCACAGCGCCGCGAGCGACCGTTTCTCCCAATCCGCATCGTAATCGCCGCCGCCCATCTCGCCCGCCGTGACATCCGCCAGAATATCCCCCAGCGTGGGCAGCCCCGCCGCGTCGTCGCGGCTCCAGAGACCCGAGCGCATCACCGCGCGCGAGCATTGTGCGTAAACCTCGTCCACACGCACCACGACCACGGTCGCGGGCAGCGTCTCATCCCGTCCGAAACTGCCCCGCAACCCGGCATCCGCCGTCAGCTTGGCCGCTCCGTTGACCCGCACCATGATCTGCGATCCGGGCACCAGAAAGATCAGAGAGATCCGCCCGTCCGTCACGATATTGCGCAAGGAATCCAGCCGGTTGTTGCCGCGCCAGTCGGGCATGGCCAGCGTCTTGGGGTCCAGCACCCGCACCACCGGCCCATCGTCGCCGCGCGGGCTGCCATCGGTCCCGCCCGCGCCGATGGTCGAGACGATGCAGAACCGCGACGCCTCGATCCAGCGGCGATAGCTCGGTGTCAGATGCGCCGCCACCTTGCGCTGCGACCCGACCGAGGCCGCGCCATAAAGCGCCTCCAGCCCTGCGATCCCATCAATGAAGTCCATCCCTCACCCCTCCCTCAAGGATGCCCGCGCCTCGGCGATCAGCCGGTCCGAGGCGCTCTCGACATCAGCCTCCAGCCGGGCCATGAACGCCCCCCGCTCCAGCCCCGGCGGGATCACGGGCAGGAATTCCACCACCGCCAGACCGGGCTTGCGGTAAATGCCGGTGCGCGGCCAGAACACGCCCACATTGGTGGCCACCGGCGCGCAATCCTGCCCCATCTGCTCATACAGCGCGCCGGTGCCGATCTTGTAGGGCATCTTGACACCGGGGGCGACCCGCGTGCCCTGGCTATAGATGATCAACTGCCCCAGCGCCTTGTGCCCCGCAGCGACAGCGGCCAGCATCTTCTTGATCGCCACGCCGCGCTTGCCCCGGTTCACCGGCACACAGCCCAGACGATAGGCATAAAGCCCGATGATCGGCGTCCACAGGATCTCGCGCTTCATGATGAAAATGGCCGCGGGCAGAGCGTTGAAGATCATGAGAATATCAAGGAAAGACTGATGCTTGGCCGCAATCAGCGCGCCTGCGGCAGGCGGCGTGCCGCGCACCTCGCAGCGCAGGCCGATCATCCAGCGCGCCGTCCAGAACACCCAGCGGCAATAGGCCTTGCAGCCGCGCCGCGCCCCCTCGGGCGACAGGATCGCACCGGGCAGATAGAGCAGGCCGATCACCAGCATCATCGCATACATCTGCAAGACAAAGACGAAAGACCGCAGCCAGCGCCATGCGTAGGCCATCACGACAACTCCCTCAAGGTGCGCTGCGCGGCGTGGCGCGTGGCGGCAAAGGCCACGACAGCGCCCAGCGGCGGAATGACCAGCGGCCAGACCCAGTGCCAGCCCTGAAAGCCCAGCCCCGTCAGAAACCCGGCCTCGGCCTGCGCCGAAGGCAGGATCAGCACCGCGACCATGCCCAGCGCCGTGCCGGCCGCCGCCCCACCCAGCGCGCGCAGGGTGAAGCGCCGCACGAAGGCCCGCGCGATATAGCCGTCCCGCGCGCCGACCAGCCGCAGCACTGCGATCACCTGCGCATTCGCGGCCAGCGCCGCCTGCGCCGCCAGCGTGATCATCGCGGCCATCGTGGCCCCGATCAGGACGATCGACACCCAGCCCAGCAGGCGCAGCCGGTCCGCCGCCACCACCAGCGGCCGCCGCCAGCGCGTGTGATCGTCCAGCACCGCCCCCGGCACCTCGGCCGCCAGACGCAGGCGCAGTCCGGCGGGATCATATCCCGTCTCATCCTCGATCACCTCGATCAGCTGCGGGATCGGCAGGCTGGCCACCGGCAGTTCCGGCCCGAACCACGGCTCCAGCAGGGCGCGCTGCTCCTCCTCGGTCAAGGCGCGGGCCGAGGCGACGCCCGGCGTCGTCTCCAGCAGGCGCAGCGCAGCGGCGGTCTGCGCCGCGCGCTGGTCCAGCGGGGCCGAGATCCGCAGGGTCGAGGCCCGCGCCAGCTCATCGCTCCAGCGATCCGCCAGCCGCCCCGTCGCCAGCGACAACGCCAGCGCAAAGACCGTCAGAAAGGCCATCGCCCCGGCGGCAAAGACCGTCAGCCGCGCCGTGAACCCCGTCGGCGGCACCAGCCGGTCGGCCTGCACATCGCCCGCCAGGAAATCGGTGATCCGTGTCAGGTCCAGCGTCACAGATCCGCCCCCGCAGCCTGCAACCGGCGCTGCGAGATCCGCAGCACCCGCGCCTGCACCTGGCTTTTGGCGGCGCGGATCAGGTTCATGTCATGGGTGGCGATCATGATCGTCTTGCCCATCCGGTTCAGCTCCACCAGCAATTGCAACAGGCGTTGCGACATCTCCCAGTCGATATTGCCCGTCGGCTCATCCGCCAGGATCACCTCGGGCGACATGATCACCGCCCGCGCCAGCGCGGCGCGCTGCCGCTCGCCCCCCGACAGTTCCGCAGGCAAGGCCCCGGCGCGCTTGCTCAGCCCCACCCAGCTCAGCAGTTCCGCCAGATTGTCGGCCTCCTCGCCGCGATCATGGCCCGACACGATCAGCGGCAGGGCGACATTGTCGGCCACCGGCAGATGGTCCAGAAACTGCACATCCTGATGCACCACTCCGATCCGCCGCCGCGCCAGCGCCACGTCATCGCGCGACATATCGCGCACATCGGTGCCAAACAGCCGCACATGACCCGCCGTCGGCACCAGCGCGCCATAGCACAGCTTGAGGAATGTGGTCTTGCCCGCCCCCGAAGGTCCGGTCAGGAAATGAAACGATCCCGGCGACAGGGTCAGGGAAATGTCGCCCAGCAACTCCCCCCCGCCATAGCTCATGGCGACTTGTTCCAGCTCGATCACGCGCGATCCCTTTTCTGCTCTGCACCCTCTTGCCCCAACACGGGCACTGTTGCAATCAGGACGGTGTTTCCCGTCAGTGCGACCTTTGCACTTTTCCACCAGTGGTTTACACCATATGGTAACACAAGCACAGCGTTGGCCCCTTTCGGGTCAGCGCCTCAGGTCAGATGTTAGACCCGGCAGGGAACACGGATGCGATTGATTTGCCCGAATTGTGGCGCACAATACGAGGTGCCCGAAAGCGTCATCCCCGAAACCGGGCGTGACGTGCAATGTTCCAGCTGTGGCCACACATGGTTCCAGCGGCACCCCGATCGGGACAGCCCCGCCTCCGACGCGGCGGAAGCCGCCGATCCCGATGATCTGTGGGATGAGGCCGACGACGCCGAAGATGACAGCCTCTTTGACGAGGATGAAGAGGACGCGCCCGCGCAACAGCCTGCCCCACAAACCGCCACAAGGTCGGAGCCGGAGCCGCCCGCACCCGCAGCCCCTGCGGCCAAGGCCCCCTCCCCCGCACAGCCAATTGAGGATGAGGATGAAGCGGATGAGGAATGGCAGGGCTTTCCCACCGATCCCGGCCTGACTGACAGCCCGCGCGCTGGCGACCGGCTGATCCCCGATCCCGAAGATCCCGTCTCGCGCCTGCCCGAGGTCGAGGAAGACGATTACGAGGAAGACCCCGCCCGCGACCTGCCGATGCCCCGGCGCGGTCTGGATACATCCGTGGCCGACCTTCTGCGCGAGGAAGCCGAGCGCGAGGCCCGCGCCCGCGCCGCCGAACGTGGCCCCGGCCTTGAAAGCCAGCCGGATCTGGGTCTG
>JAMWZG010000193.1:3318-5781 GCA_024304855.1 Paracoccaceae bacterium | reverse complement strand
GATGATGGCTATGTGATGGAGCTGGGGCGGATCGTGATGTCTGGCACCGCCGACCGTCTGGCCGCGTCCGAGGATATCCAGAGCTTCTATCTGGGCCATGACACGGAAGGCGCGCGCGGTGAGCGGCGCTGGAAGCGCAAGAAGACATGGCGTTAAAGACATGGAGATGATGCGATGACAAAGCACGATCCCATCCAGCCACAAGAGGTGGTCAATGGTGTGTCGCTGAACGCGACGCCGGGGCAGCGTCCGCTGGTGATCGACGGCTGCACCACGATGCCTGCGCTGTTTCAGGCGCGCTGCACCACGCTGGGCAGCCGCACCGCGCATCGCGAGAAAGACCTTGGCATCTGGAAAGCCTATAGCTGGGCCGATTACTGGGAACGGGCGCGGCTGATCGGTCTGGGCCTGCGGCGGCTGGGTCTGGAACGGGGGCGCGTGGTGTCGATCCTGTCCGAGGATCGCAAGGAATGGCTTTATGCCGATATGGGCATCCAATGCGTGGGCGGGATTTCGTCGGGCGTCTATACGACCGACAGTTCCAGCCAGCTGGCCTATATCCTGAAGGACAGCGACACCCAGTTCCTGATCGTCGAGAACGAGGAGCAACTGGACAAGTTTCTGGAGATCCCCGATGGCGCGCCGGGGGTGGAGAAGGTCATCATCCTTGAGGATGAGGGGCTGCATGATCTGGAGGGTGATCGCTATCTGTTTCTGGAGCAGCTTTACGATCTGGGCCGTCAGCATCTGGCCGAGAACCCCAAGATGTTCGAGGCCGAGATCGAGAAGGCCAAGGCGGGCGATATTGCCCTGCTGATCTATACATCCGGCACCACCGGCGCGCCCAAGGGGGCGATGCTGAGCCATGAGAACATCATGGCCGCGATCGAGGGGGGTATTCGCGCCCTGCCCACGGATGGCACGGCGGAGCAGCTTTGCTTTCTGCCGCTCTGTCATATCCTTGAGCGGGACAGTTCGATCTATTTCCCGCTGGCGGTGCGGTCCACGGTGAATTTCGCGGAAAGCCCGGAGACTGTGTTCGACAACCTGCGCGAGGTCAGCCCGCATGTGTTCACCGCCGTGCCGCGTGTGTGGGAAAAGGTCTATTCCCGCGTGACCGTGCTGGCGATGGAGGCGACGGGTCTTGGCAAGTTTGCCTTCAAGGCAGCGCTGGCGGTGGGGATGAAGCGCGCCACGCTGATGCAGGAAGGCAAGCCCGTGCCGGCGATGACCGCGCTGGGCTACCGGATTGCCGATGCGCTGGTGTTCCGCAACCTGCGGCAGATGCTGGGGCTGGACCGGCTGCGGCAAGGCACGTCGGGGGCTGCCCCCATCAGCCCTGCCCTGCTGATGTGGTATCGCGCCATCGGTGTGCCGCTGCTGGAAGGCTATGGCATGACCGAGAACGCGGGGCTGGCGACGGTGAATTCCGAGGCGGCGAACCGGCCCGGTTCGGTGGGCCGCGCGGTGCCGGGGGTGCAGTTGAGGATCGCAGAGGATGGCGAGATCCAGACCCTCGGCCTCAATAACTTCATGGGCTATTGGCGCAATAACGAGAAGACCGCCGAGACCTATACCGATGATGGCTGGCTGCGCACGGGCGATATTGGCCGGATCGACGACGAGGGGTTCCTGACGATCACGGGACGCCTCAAGGACATCATCATCACGGCGGGGGGCAAGAACATCACCCCGGCGGAAATCGAGAGCCGGTTGAAGTTCAGCCACTATATCTCGGATGCGGTGGTGATCGGGGACAAGCGCAAGTTCCTGACCTGTCTGATCATGATTGATCAGGAGAACGTCGAGAAATACGCGCAGGATCACAAGGTTCCGTTCTCGGATTTCGCCTCGCTCTGCCGGGCGGAGCCTGTGGTCGATCTGATCCGCGCCGAGGTGGATCAGGTCAACAAGGAATTCGCACGGGTAGAGCAGATCAAGGATTTCCGCCTGATCAATGTTCTGCTGACGGCGGAGGACGAGGAACTGACGGCGACGATGAAGCTGCGCCGCAGTTTTGTGGAAAAGCGCCACAAGGCGCTGATTGATGATATGTATAAATGAATCCCGCAATCGGGGTGTTTCTGGGAGGAGACCAAAGATGAAGAAAATTATGACATCGCTGTTTGCCGGTGCGGTGGCCCTGGGCATGGCTCAGGCCGCCGTCGCGCAGACACAGGGGGTCAGCGATACCGAGGTGGTGATCGGATCGGTCAATGACCTGTCCGGTATCTTTGCCGCCGTGGGTGTGCCCGCGATCAATGGCGCGAACCTGAAATTCGATCAGGTGAATGCGGCCGGTGGCGTGCATGGCCGCCAGATCCGTTTCGTGGTCGAGGATCACGCCTATCAGCTGCCGAAATCGACGCAGGCCTATAACAAGCTGGTCAACCGCGATCAGGTCTTTGCCAACCTGCTGAGCCTTGGCACGCCGCATAACCTGGCCGGGTTCCAGCTGATGGA
>JAMWZG010000193.1:0-3308 GCA_024304855.1 Paracoccaceae bacterium | reverse complement strand
GGGGATCTTCAACATCAACCCGCTGACCGCCGCGCGCGAGATGTTGCAGGAGCCGGTGGACAACAAGTTCACGGGGTTTTCCAGCTACTATGACCAGACTGTGGCGGGGATGCGGTATCTGGCCAATGAATACAAGCTGACCAAGGTCTGCACCATGTATCTGCCGACCGATTTCGGTCTGGAGATTTCGGAAGCGACCAAGGAGCAGGCCGAAGCCGTGGGCATGACCTTCGTGTCGGAAACCACGCACAAGCCCGACGAGCAGGAATTCGTCGGTGCGGTGCAGAAGCTGCGCGCCGATGGCTGCGAGGTTGTGACGATGGCGCTGGGTGTGCGCGCAGGCATCACGGTTGTGGGCACCGCCAAGCAGCTTGGCTGGACCGATGTCAAGTTTCTGGCAACATCTGCCGGTTTCCTTGAGGCTGTGGCGGCGGTTCCGGGTGGCGTGACCGATGGTCTTTATGCGGCGTCGGGCTGGGTTGATCTTCAGGCGCGTCGTGAGGACGAGGCACCTGCCAAGTTCATCGCGGAGTATGAGGCGGCCTTTGGCCAGCCGGCGACGGGCTTTGCCATGCTGGGCTATAACGCGGCGGAAACCGTGGTGCGGGCGCTGGAAGCGGCTGGCCCTGACCTGACGCAGGACAGTTTCCGCAATGCGCTGGAAAACCTGGAATATTACAGCGACCTGCTGGATACCCAGATCAAATACAGCCCCGACAACCATCAGGGTGCCAATGACATCACCATCTCGGTGGTGGAAAACGGCCTGTGGAAACTGGTCGGCCGCGAGTGATCTGACGGTCTTGCGAGACGGGAAAGGGGCGCTGCGGCGCCCCTTTTGCTTTGTGCGGATCAGGTGAAAAGATCGTCCAGTTCGGCGTAATCCGGCAGGGTGCGGTCGATGGCGCGGCCTTTGCGCATCACGATCCGGTCGGATTGGGGGCGCGAGAAGAGTTCCGACCAGTTGCGCGCGCGGGTGATGACCAGATCGGCGGGCGCGCCGGGGGCCAATGAGGGTGCTGCAAAGCCGCAGGCGCGGGCGGGGTTGCCAAGGAAGGCTTGCACCCAGTCGGGATCGGCGTGATCCAGATGGCCGATGCGTGTCGCCTCGCGCATGACTTCCAGCATGTCGAGATCGCCGTAGGCATAGAAGGGATCGCGGGTGTTGTCCGAGGCGAAGCTGACGTTGATGCCGCGGGCCTTCATCTCATGCACGACGGTCAGGCCGCGCCAGCGAGGAGTGCGGCCAGCCTCGCGCGCTTGCAGATAGAGGTTGCACATGGGCAGGGAGACGATGTTCAGCCCGGCCTTGGCGACCAGATCAAGGGTGCGGTCGCATTCGGCGGCGTCCTGCACGGCGAGAGAGCAACAATGGCCGACGGTCACGGGGGCGTCAAAGCCGGTTTCGAGCACGGTTTCGGCAATCAGGCGCAGGGTCGCCACATCGGGATCACCCGTCTCGTCGGCGTGGAAATCCACCTCGAGCCCCCGATCAGCGGCCAGCCGGAAGAAGGCCAGCAGGCGTTCGCGCAGGTCGGGGATGGGATAGGTCACGAGGCCCAGCACACCGCCGCTTGACGCGACGATGTCGGCTGTGCTGGCGAAATCGCCCGCCACATCCACCCGGTCCACCCCGGCCAGGCAGGAGGCTTGCAGGGCGATGCGCCCTTCCCATTCGGCGCGCATCTCGCGGAAGACGGGCCAGCTGATGCTGTCTTGCGGGGGGATGCTGTCCAGATGGGTGCGGATCGCGGTGGTGCCATGGGCATAGGCGCTGCGCAGGGCGAAATCCATGCGGCGGCGCACATCTTCGGCGGTCCAGTTCGCCTCACGATCCGCGCCGACGGTGGTGAGGGCGCCCATGAAGCTGCCGTCGGGATTGGCGGCGCGGGGCCAGATATGGCCCTTGTCCAGATGGGTGTGCATGTCGGTGAAGCCGGGAAAGACCATGGCGCCGCCCATGTCCAGGGTCACGTCGCCGGGGCCGTCCGCGATGCGGCCATCCGCGATGGTCAGGCCGATCCGGGTCAGGCCGTCCCCCTGCCCGATCAGGCAGGCAGGCACGGTCAGGTTGTCGAGGCGCAGGCGGTGGACCTGCGGCAGGGTCTTGAAATCCATGGTCTTTTCCGTTCAGGTTTCGCGTTTGATGGCGCTTTCGTGCCATTTGCGCAGGAGCATGTGGCTGAGGAACGACAGGCCGGCGAAGATGACAACCCCTGTCACGGCAATCAGCAGCAGGGCCGCGAACATGCGCGGGATGTTGAGGCGGTAGCCCGCCTCGAGGATGCGGAAGGCCAGGCCCGATCCGATGCCGCCGGTGCCCGCCACATATTCCGCCACCACCGCGCCGATCAGGGCAAGGCCGCCCGCGATGCGCAGACCGCCCAGGAAATAGGGCAGCGCCGAGGGCAGGCGCAGGTAGCGCAGGGTTTGCCACCGGGTCGCGCCATAGATGCGGAAAAGGTCGCGCAGGTTATGGTCGGCGGAATTGAGGCCCAGCGTGGTGTTGGAGAGCACCGGAAAGAAGGCCACCAGCCATGCGCACATCAAAAGGCCCGCCGTGCGGCTGTCCACATAGATGAAGATCAGGGGTGCAATGGCCACGATGGGTGTGACCTGAAGGATCACGGCATAGGGGTAGAAGGACATCTCGACCAGCCGCGACTGGGTAAACAGGACCGCCAGCCCGACCCCGCCAATCACCGCCACGGCCAGCGCCATCATGGTGATCTGGAGGGTGACGAGCAGCGCCTCGAACAGCATGGCCCAGTCAGTGATGAGGGTGGTCCAGACCAGACCGGGGCCGGGCAGGATGTAATGGGGGATACTGTTCCAGACGACCAGACGATCCCAGCCGATGATGGTCAGGATCAGCACGGCCAGCGGCAGCAGCCATTTGCCGAACCTGTCGAAGCGTTGCAGACGCAGGCGGCGCAGATCCTCGGCGTCGAGGGCGACGGGTTCGGGTGTCGTGGCGCTGGTGTCGGACAGGCTCATGCGTGCTCTCCCATGGCTTGATGCAGGGCGGCGGATGCCTCGCGGCAAAGGGCGGCGTAGTCGGCGGAGGTGCGAAACTCCTCGTCCCGCGGATAGGGGGCGGGGACGGTGACTTCGCGGATGACGCGGCCCGGACGCGCGGCCATGACCACGATCCGGTCCGACAGGAAGACGGATTCAAAGACCGAATGGGTGACGAAGATCACGGTGCAGCCGATCGCCTCTTTCAGTTTGAGAAGGTCGTTGTTCAGGCGGAAGCGGGTGATCTCGTCCAGCGCGGCGAAGGGTTCGTCCATCAGGATCAGGCGCGG
>JAMWZG010000192.1 GCA_024304855.1 Paracoccaceae bacterium | reverse complement strand
ACGGGCCGGATGAAACTGCCCGACAGGATCACCTGCCCCGCCTCGATTCGCTGCCCATACAGCGCCATCCGCCGCGCCAGCCAGACCACAGCCTCTACCGGATCGTTCAGAACGCCCGCGCCCAGCCCCGTCTCCTCGACCTCGGCGTCGCGCGTCAGGATCGCGCCGATCCAGCGCAGATCGACCGCCCCCACATCATGCCGCGCCGCCCCCATCACGATCCCCGCATTGGCGGCATTATCGGCAATCGTATCCACGATCCGCCGCGTCTGTCCCGTGGCCGGATCCGCCCGCAGGATGCGCGTGTCCAGGATCTCCAGCGCGGGTGCCACATAATCCGTCGCCGCCACCACATCGGCCCGCGTGACCGATCCGCCCGCCAAGGGCGCTTTCATCACAAAGGCAATCTCCGCCTCCACCCGTGGCTGGATGAACCGCCCGCGTGGGATCACCGCCCCGCTGTCAAAGGCCATGTCATCCGTCAAAACCCCGCTATCGGGGATGTCGATGTTCAGCGCCGCCTGCATCGCCTTGGACGTGAGGCCGATCTTCCAGCCGATCACCCGTCGCCCCGCCGCCATCCGCCGCACCACCAGCGCCTTTTGCACGGCATAGGCCTCGTCCATCGTCATGCCGGGATGCGCGATGGACAGCAGCCCGATCTGCCGCCCCGTCTCCTCCGCCTGAAACAACGCCTCTGCCGCCGCCGCGATTTCAGCCTCCGTCATGCCTCATCCTCCACGGTATTGCGCAAGATGCCGATCCCCTCGGCCTCAACTTCGATCACATCGCCGGGCATCAGGTATCGCGGCGGATCGAACCGCGCCCCGGCCCCCGTGGGCGTGCCCGTCACGATGATGTCACCCGGCACCAGCGTGGTGAAGGTCGAGATATAGGCGATCTGCCGCGCCACCGGAAACAGCATCCGCCCGGTGCGATCATCCTGCCGCACCTCACCATTCACCCGCGTCTGCAAGCGCACATCCGTAATCTGCGCGTGATCCCGGAATGGCACCAGCCAAGGCCCCATCGCGCCCGAGCGATCCCAGTTCTTGCCCTGCGTCACGTTGAACTTCGCATGGCGCACCCAGTCGCGCAGCGTGCCTTCATTGCACAGGGTCAGCGCCGCGATGTGATCCAGCGCCTGATCCTCCGCGATCCGCCGCCCGCCCTTGCCGATCACAACGGCAATCTCGCCCTCGTAATCCAGCTGCGGCGTCTCGGGCGGACGGATCATCGCCTGCCCATGCCCGGCAAAGGACCGCGCAAAGCGGATGAACAGGGACATGTTGGGCGGCGCCTCCTGCCCATCCTTGTATTCGGCATTGCGATCCGGAAAATTCACGCCCACGCAGATGATCTTCTCGGGCGCCGGGATCGGCAGATCCCAGTCAAAACTGCCCTCGGGATGCGTGACCACGCGCCTCTCTGCCGCCGCCTCCAACATGCCCAACCCATCCGCCGCGATCACCTCGCGCAGGCTGGGCCATGCGGGAAAATCCTCGGACAGCGCCACAAAGCCACCCTCGGCCACCGCCCCGTAAAGCTGTCGCCCCTCGGCCCTCACCGTCGCAAACCGCATCACGCCGCCCCCCGCTTCATCTTGCCAAAAATACTCAAATCTGCCCTCGCCTAAGGCGCAACAATCGGCTGGGCCTTCAACCCGCTCTCCACCAGCGTCGCCCCCTCGAACAGACTGCCCTCCTCGAACCAGCTGCGCGGCGCGGGCGCCCCCCACAGGGTCTGGCGCTGCGGGTCCGTCAGGCTCCAGCGGATCGGCTCCAGATCCGGATCCACCGTCTGATAATCGGAACAATAAATCTCGATCCGGTGCCCGTCCGGGTCGCGGATATAGAGGAAAAACGCGTTCGAAATCCCATGCCGCCCCGGCCCCCGCTCGATATTGGCAACATACCCCGTCGTCGCCATCAGATCGAGAAGATCAATGATCGCCAGCGGATTGGGCACCCAGAAGGCCGTGTGATGCAGTCTTGGCCCGGTTCCATTGGTGAAGGCCACGTCATGCACGCCACCCTTGCGATGCATCCAGGCCGCCCACAACCTGCCGCTCTGATCATCCTCGGTATATTCGGTGACGCGAAAGCCGATCTCGTTATAGAACGCGACGCTTGCATCCACATCGCTGGAAAACATGTTGAAATGGTCGATGCGCAGCGGCTTCACGCCTTTATACAGCGCATATGTCTGGTGGATCGGCGGCAGGCGGTCCATCCGCACATAGAATTCCAGCGGGATGCCAAAGGGATCACAGGTCCGCAGAACCCGCCCCATGAAGGGCCGCGCGACCCACTCCACCGGCAACCCCTTGGCGCGAAAGAACGCCTCCGCCTTCTCCAGATCGGGGTCATCGAACAGCTTCAACCCCAGCACGCCCACGCTTGCCGCATCCGCGCGGCGCAGCACGATGCAATGATGCCCCCGCTCCTCCAGCGCGCGCAGATAGATGGTCTCCCCATCCTCCTGCGTGACCTGCAACCCCAGCGTGTCCACATAGAACGCGCGCGAGGCCGCCAGATCGGTCACGCGATATTCCACATGGCTCAGGCGGACGATGTTGAACGGCGGATAGAGAACCGGGGCAGGGACGGGCATGTTCAGACCTCCTTCTCAGGCACCAAGCCGGGGGATGGGATGCTGGCCCAGCGCCAGACCGATGTGCTTTTGTTCCATGTAGAAATCGAACGACCAATCGCCGCCATCGCGCCCGATGCCGCTCGCCTTGACCCCACCGAATGGCGTGGGCAGGTGGCGCACATTCTCAGAATTCACCCAGATCATCCCCGCCTCCAGCGCATGTGTCACCCGCAAGGCACGGCTCAGGTCATTGGTCCAGACATAGGCGGTCAACCCATAGGCCACGCCATTGGCAATCTCCAACGCCTCGTCCTCCGTCTCGAAGGGAATGGCGGTCAGGACAGGCCCGAAAATCTCCTCCTGCGCGATCCGCATATCGGCCCGCGCCCCGGTGAACAGCGTCGGGCGCACATAATGCCCCGGTTTATCCAGCGCCACGCCACCGGCGGCAATGGTCGCGCCTTCGGAACGGGCCACGTCGAAATAGCTGCATACCTTGTCGAAATGCACCTTGTGGATCAGCGGCCCCACTTCCGTGGCCGGGTCCAGCGGATGCCCCACCTTGATCCGCTCCACCCGCGCGATCAGCCTGGCGGTGAAATCCTCGGCGATCGAGGATTGCACCAGCAACCGCGAAGATGACGTGCACCGCTCGCCATTCAGCGAGTAGATCATGAAAATCGCCGCATCCAAAGCGCGGTCCAGATCGGCATCGTCGAACACGATCACCGGGTTCTTGCCGCCCAGCTCGAAATGCACCCTTTTCAGCGTATCCGCCCCCTGTTTCATGATCATCGACCCGGTCTTGGATTCCCCTACAAAGGCAATCGCCTTGATATCGGGATGCTCGGTCAGGGCGCGCCCCGCCTCCTCGCCCAGGCCGTTGACAAGGTTCCACACGCCTGCCGGCAATCCCGCCTCCTCGGCAATCTCCAGCAGGATACGCGCCGTGACCGGGCTGAACTCGGCGGGTTTGTGCACGACGGTGCAGCCCGCCGCCAGCGCCGGCGCGATCTTCCAGGTGGACAGCATGAAGGGCGTGTTCCAAGGCGTGATCACCCCCACCGGGCCAATCGGCACGCGGGTCGTGATGTTCATCAGCGTGGGCGAAGGCAGGTGCTGCCCATCCCGCGCCGCTGTCGCCTTGTCTGCGAAAAAGCGGAAATTTTCCGCCCCCCGCAACGCCGCCTTGGACATGAACCGCAACGCCTGCCCCGTATCCCAGCACTCGGCCAAAGCAATCTCCTCGGCCCGCGCCACGATGCCGTCGGCAATCCGGTGCAGGATTTTTTTCCGCGCCGCCCCGTCCATATCCCGCCACGCCGGGAACGCCGCCTTGGCCGCACGGGCGGCCGCGTCAATATCCGCCGCCGTCCCCCGCGCCACCTGACAGATCAGGCTGTCATCCACCGGCGAATGATTGGCGAATGTCGCGCCATTCGACGCCGGACAATCCACCCCGCCGATCCGGTTCATCACACCTGTCGCCGCCATACGCTCCAGTATGGGGCGCAGCTTGTCCATATTCGCATCCAGCGCCGTGGTATCACTCATCGGATCAGTCCTTCATATGCTCGCGGATCGAGCCCGCCTTGGGCGACAGCGCCGGATCAATATCCCGCATCTCCAGCGACAGCGCGAGAGAGCGCCGCGCCATCACCGGGGCCAGAAACCCCTCGGCCGCAGCAAAGATATGCGCCGTCGCGCGTTCCCGCGTCGGCAGATCACGCCCGCCCCGCAGCCGCACGCCAATGTCGATATAGCCGTGATCCGGGTTGCCATCGGCAATGCTCACATGGCTGGCCGCAATGGCGCGCACCCGCACGCCGGCCACCGGAAATTCCCCCGTCTCGATCGCCGCACGCCGCAACAGATCGCAGAGCGCGGCCATATCCACCTCGGGTTCCAGATTGGCGGAATAATCAATGGTGATATGCGGCATGACTCCCTCCCCGGCGTTTTCTATTAACATGTTAAGTATAAGCGGTGCTGCGTCAAGCCCCCATATTGCCTGCGCCCGCGTTTCGGGGCAGATAGGGCCATGGACAGCCACAACCCCAGCGCCCCCGACACGAACCGGTCCCTGCCTATCGCGCTTTTGCGCGCGCGGGAAAAGGTGATGGGACCGATCCGCGCCATGCTGGCCGATGTGGGCGTGACCGAACAGCAATGGCGCGTGCTGCGCGTGCTGGCCGAACGCGGCACGCTCGACCCGACCGAGATCGCGGATCGCTCCTGCCTCTTGATGCCCAGCCTGACGCGCATCCTGCAAACCCTGACGACCAAGGGCCTGATCACGCGCGAGGCGCATCCCACCGACAAGCGCCGCCAACTGGTCAGCATCACCGCCGAGGGGCGGCAACTGATCGCCGACAACCTCAAGGAAAGCCAACGCCTGAACGCATGGCTGCGCGACAGTTTCGGTGCCGACAAACTGGATACGCTGCTCGATCTGCTGAACGAGCTGGACAGGCTGGACCGCGACCCGCGCGGTTGAGGGCGGGCAGGGCAGGGGGCGCCGCCCCCGCCGTCCACCTGCGGTGAACGCCTCCCCCGGGATATTTGCCGCAAGAAGAAGCAGGCGTCAGGTGCGCACGATCCCCTGCGCCACCCAGTCGTCGAAGATCTCCAGAACCTTGGCGGTGAAACCCGCATCGTTGATATGGCAATCCAAGCCATGCAGCGTCGTGGTGGCGGGCATCACCGCCTCCATCGCCGCGCAGAAGGCGGCCAGACCTTCGGCATCGTGCAGCGGCCCCTCGGGGCGGTCCCATTCATTGCAGCCCCCCCGCGGCAGGATGAAGGCGGATGGCCCGGTCGCCATGGCCAGCTTGTCGGCATAGACAGCGGCAATCTCGCGCCTTTCGTCCGCCGTCAGCACGGTCGATGTCAGCAGCCGGTTGTGATCATGCCGGGGCCGCCCCGCCAGACGCGGCGGAATGGGCTGCCATCCGATCAGATCGACCAGATCATAGCAGGCCGGGGCCACGATCTGCGGGATGCCACGACGGCCTGCATGGGTCATACGGTCCGCGCCTGCGGAAATGCCCGATCCCATGTGATGATTGACGATCTCCTGCGTGGCGAAATCCATCACGCAGGCAAAGGCGCCTTCCGCCGCCAGCGATTCAAAGGCCCGCCCGCCCATGCCGGTGGCGTGGAACACCGCCACCTCGAACCCCCGCGCCTCCAGCGCCGGTTTCAGATGCAC
>JAMWZG010000191.1 GCA_024304855.1 Paracoccaceae bacterium | reverse complement strand
AGGATCAAACTCTCAAGTTGAAATGTCATCGCTGACATAACCTTGACGTTCGAACCTCTGCACATCTTTGATGTCCTACCGCTTCGCTACTTGAGGACGCGAACGCCCACAAATATCTCCGCAGCACCTCCACCCGGCTAGGAACGGAGGTAAACATCAAATTTCTCTGTTTGATGTACTTCAGGTTTCATCAGAAACCGAAAGCCACTCAAACAGTGAAGCTGACACCGGTCATCGGGTTGCCCCTACCGGTGCGATATACAGACGTTGATCCATCGAACTGAACCAAACCGCCCACATATCTCTTCAGATACTATCAATGTCAAAGAGCGTCGGAGCCGTAACCCCAAGAGACAAAATCAAACCGAGTGCGCTCTAACTACAAGCGCAACCCGCTCAATCTATCCCCAAATTCTCACCCGGATCTCCCTCAGCAGCACCGCCGCTTCGTTCCGTCCGGTCCCCAGCGCCGCGTCTCTGCGTCGCCGTGAGGGGCTATCTAGATATAACCCGATCTGGCCGCAAGAGGAAAATCGAAGAAAATCGAAATTGTCCTGCAAGTTTTTCCGTGACCGCCTGCCTGATAGGCGACAAAGCCTTGTCCTGTTGGCTTTGCGCGGCTTTCACCCCATGCTGCGCCCCTGCAAATTTCCGCCCGACACCCTCGTGCCGCCGGGCGAAGCTCTGCGCGGGGGCGACTCATTCCCCCCTCGATCCGGCCAGAGGGGCGACTCGCGCCGCCTCAAGCCGCCGCCGGGGTTGAATCACCCGCCTGATTCACCGGCGCGACCAGCAATTTGTCGATGCGCCGCCCGTCCAGATCGACCACTTCGATGCGCCAGCCCCCCTCGACCAGCGATTCCCCCACCTGGGGCAGACGACCCATCCGGTCCAGCACCATGCCCGCCACCGTCTGATAATCCCGGTCCGGCTCCAGTGGCAGGCCCAGCGCATCCGCGAATTCATCGACCGGCATCCATCCCGCCACCAGCAGGCTGCCATCATCGCGCGTCACGATCTTCGGCTCCTCCTCGCCATCCTCCAGGAAATCGCCGGTGATTGCCTGCAAGACATCCATCGGCGTGATGATCCCCTCGAAGTGACCGTATTCATCATAGACCAGCACCATATGCGCAGGAGAGCGGCGCAGGTTCTCGATCACATCCAGCGCCCCCTGCCCGTCGCGCACCACCGGCGCCTCGCGCAGCACCGCGCGCAGGTCAAAGCCATCGCGCAGCAACTCGGGCGCCAGCAGGTCGCGCGCCGCCAGAACGCCCACGATATTGTCAGGCTCCCCCTCCCAGACCGGCAGCTTCGACCGGCTCAGCCGGTCCAGCTGATCCAGCAGCGCGGCCCGGTCCAGATGCAGCGGCAACATCTCCACCTCGCTGCGGGGCGTCATCAGCCCGCGCGCGACGCGATCGGCGATACGCATCACCCCTTCGATCATCCGCGTCTCTGCCGGGGCCATCGCCCCCGCTGTCTCGGCCTCGGACAGGATCAGCCGCACCTCCTCGTCGCTGACATGCTGCGCCTGATCCCCCGATTGCCCCAGAAGCCGCAGCAAGGCCTTGCCCGAGCGATCCAGCACCCAGATCAACGGGGCCGCCACCGTGGCAATCACCTGCATCATCGGGGCCACCCGCGCGGCCACCGCTTCGGGCGCGCGCAGGGCGATCTGTTTGGGCACCAGCTCGCCCACGATCAGCGACAGATAGGTGATGGCCACCACGACCGACCCCACCCCCAGCGGCAGGGCCACGCTCTCCGCCACCCCCTGCGCCAGCAGCGCATCCGACAGCCGCGCGCCCAGCGTTGCGCCCGAAAAGGCCCCCGACAGCACGCCCACCAGCGTGATCCCGATCTGGACGCTCGACAAGAAGCGCCCCGGATCGCCCGCCAGCCGGATCGCCGTCAGCGCCCCCTTGCTGCCGCGATCCGCCATCACCTGCAACCGCGCCGTCCGCGCCGAGACAATCGCCAGTTCCGACATCGCCAGAAGCCCGTTCAGCAGGGTCAGGCACAGCACAATTCCGATTTCGATATACATTTATGTCCTCAATGGGCGGCAGGCGCGCCATGGCTGCGCCAGATCTGCCACCATGTCCTTGGGTATAGGGGCGGGATGCCCGGATGGATCATTCCTTCACGATCACCCTCATCCGCGCAAGGCCCGCAGCAGGCTTGTCACCGCATCCCAGACATCCATCGCACGCGCCAGCGCATGTTCATGGGCGGCAAAGCCCCGGCCCTGCCCCGCCGCCACCTCGGCCGCCATGGCCCGGATCAGGCGGCGCAACCTGCGCTGATGCAGCCCCAGACGTGCCTGCACCGGATCGGCCAGCACCCCGGCAAAGGCCGCCATGACCGCCCCCAGCATGACCAGCGCAACCACCGTCCCCGCCATCAGCCAGGGCGACACCCCCACCGGAAAGACACCATACCACAGACCGCCCAGCGCCCGCCCCAAGGGGAAATCCGCCACCGCCGCGCCATGGGCCATGACCCCGGCCAGTTCCGGCGCAAGCGAGATCATGCCCGGCGTCAGCGCCCGGAACACCACCGCGCCCACCATCAGCAGCACCAGCGCCGTCACAATCTCGGCCACGGCCGCGCGTGTGCCGGCATAATCCGCCACCATCCGCGCCAGGCGCTGCCCCTGCGCCGTCACAGCTTCGGGATCACCCTGCCGGCGCAAGGCCGCGCGCAATTGCGGCGCGGACAGGATCGCGCGCAGGACTGCCGCCTCATGATCCGTAGTCCCTTGATCTGCCGCCTCATGATCCACCGCCGCGTGATCCGCCCCCGCCGCCACGGCGGGCCAGGGCAGGCCCAGCAACTCGGTCACAACCGCCCGCTCCACGCGCGCGCCCACGCGCGTGCGCAGAAGAATGCGCCGCCCCCGCAACCACAGTGCCAGCCGGCGCGCCCCCAGACCGGCCGCGATCAGCGCCAGCAAACGCACCAGCGCATGAACCGGCGCCAGCAGCAGATTGACCGGCGCGCGCAGCATATCCCCGCCCAGCGCCGCCCCATGCAAACGCATTGTGCCGCGCAGCCGGAAATGCCGATCCACGAAACCGTCCACACGCCCCGCCGCCGCCGCACTCCACGCGGCAGCCTCGGCCGCAGCCGCGCCCCCAGCCTCACCCTGCCCGGCGCGCACAGAAGATGCGCCGTTCTCATGCCTCACGACGACCTTCCCCTCTGTCATGCCCGACCACGGCGAACCCTTTATCCAAGCGCGGCTCCACAGGCCTGCCGCACAGATTGGGGCCGCTCCCACAGGCGTCAAGGCACAAATGCTGCAAAAGTCGCGCTCGCAGCTTGCCAGGTCACAGCGCGGGAAAATTTCCGCAACGACCTTGCACCCATTCGCGCCGACGCACACCTCTGTCCGCATGGCAGGAATCCCCCTGCCCAAAGGATCTTCATCTTGGACTATCTCCTTCTTCTTGGCGGCATCGTCGGGCTGTTCCTCGGCGGTGAGGCCCTCGTGCGCGGCAGCGTGGACATCGCGCGCCGCCTCGCCATCCCGCCGCTGCTCATCGGCCTCACGGTCGTGGGCTTCGGCACCTCGACCCCGGAACTGCTCGTCTCGGTCGATGCCGCACTGCGCGGCGTGCCCGACATCGCGCTCGGCAATGTCGTGGGCTCCAACATCGCCAATATCCTGCTGATCGTCGGCCTCTCGGCGATGGTCTGGCCGATCCGCGTCCTGGGCGACACGCTGCGCCGCGACACCGCCGTGATGATGGCCGCCGCCCTCGCGCTGGTGCCGATCTTCGCCATGGGCGTCATGGGCCGCCCGGCCGGCGCGATCCTCGTCGCGGGCCTCGCCGCCTATCTGATCTGGGCCTATCGCAGCGCCGCCAACGTCCCCGAGGATGAGGACGGAGCCAAGCCCCCCGCCACGCTGCTCGTCTCGCTGCTCTGGGTCGTCGGTGGCCTTGCCGCCCTGATGATCGGCGCGCGCTTTCTGGTGGATGGGGCCGTTTCCATCGCCCGTGACTACGGCGTGTCCGAGGCCTTCATCGGCCTCACCATCGTGGCCGTCGGCACCTCGCTGCCGGAACTGGCCACCTCGCTGATCGCCGCCTTCCGCCGCCAGTCGGAAATCGCCATCGGCAATATCGTCGGCTCCAACATCTTCAACATCCTCGGCATTCTGGGCATCACCGCCGTGATCGCCCCGATCCCGGTCTCGTCGCGCTTCCTCAGCTTCGATGTGCCGATCATGATCGCCGTCTCGGCGCTTCTGACCTTCCTTCTGGTCATGCGCCCCAGCATCGGGCGCGGCGTCGGCCTGCTCATGACCCTTGCCTATGCCGCCTATGTCTGGAGCGCGCAGGGCTGACCCGCCCCACAAAACAAAAACCCCGCCCGCCTTGCAGCGGACGGGGTCATCGGCCCTCGGGCCGCAGCACCTACAGGATCAGCAGCGCCGCCCCGATGATCGCCCCGGTGATCACCAGATGGATCAGGCAAAAGCCCATGATGTCCTTGGCCTTCAGCCCGGCCACGCCCAGCATCGGCAAGGCCCAGAAGGGTTGCAGCAGATTGGTCCAGCTATCGCCCCAGGCCACCGCCATCACCACGCGCGGAATATCCGCCCCCAAAGCCTGCGCCGCCGGCAGGATCACGGGGGCCTGCACCGCCCACTGCCCCCCGCCCGAGGGCACGAACAGGTTCACGATCCCCGCACTCACAAAGGTCCACAACGGCAGCGTCGCCGCGGTCGAGATGCTGACAAACCCTTCCGACAGGCTCTGTGCCAGGCCGGATTGCGTCATGATCGCCATGATCCCGGCATAGAACGGAAACTGGATCACGATGCCCGCACCGCCCTTGATCCCCTCGTTCAGCGCATCCAGCAGGTTGCGCGCGGTGCCATGCATCAGGATGCCCAGGAACAGGAACATGAAATTCACGATGTTCAGATTGATCGCCCCGCCGCGCACGAACCAGTAATGCCCCAGAAACACCAGCCCCGGCAGACCGATCAGCCACATCAGCAGACGGCTGTTCTCCAGATGATCCGCCGGGCGCGTCGGGGTGAAGACGGGCTTCTCCTCCTCACCCAGCTGCGCGCGCGTGACAAAGACGCTCTCGGCCTCGGACGGCAGCATCATCCGGTTGACCAGCGGGATCACCACGAACAGCGCCGCCACGATGATCAGGTTGAACCCGGCAAAGATCGTCTCGCCCGTCCCGATCACCCCGATCTGGTCTTCGGTGAAATGCCCCGCCGTCGCCACCGTCAGCGGGATCGACCCGGACAGCCCGCCGTGCCAGATCACAAAGCCCGAATAGGCCGCCGCGATCAGCAGCCGGTAATCCACCCGCACCTGCCGCGCCAGTTCCTTGGCAAACAGCGCACCGACCACCAGACCGAATCCCCAGTTCACCCAAGACGCGAGCAGCGAAACAACCGAGACGAGCAGAATCGCCGCCCCCGGCGTCCGCGCCAGCCCCGCCAGCACCGCCAGAAAGCGTTTGACCGGCGGCGAGGAGGCCAGGATGAACCCCGTCACCAGCACCAGAAGCATCTGCATCGAGAAGGCCAGAAGCGCCCAGAACCCGTCGCCCCACATCTGCGCGACCTCGATCGGACCCCGCCCCTCGACCAGAATCGCCGCCGCCGCCGCGATCAGCGTCAGCAGAACGACAAAGATGAACGGATCGGGCAGATACCGCTCCATCAGTTTGACAGCGGGTTTCGACAAGGCTCTGAGCATCCGGCTCTCCTATAGATGGTGTATTTCAGATTGTGGCCCCCTATTGGTTGCGGGGCCGTCCAGTGTCAACCGC
>JAMWZG010000190.1 GCA_024304855.1 Paracoccaceae bacterium | reverse complement strand
GCGCAACATGCCGGGGGCCAGCGCCGAGAGCGGGTTGAGTTGCACGCGGGGCGCGTCGGGGGTTCCGGCGAGTTGATAGGTGAAGCCGAAGAGCCCCTCGCCCTTGCGGGTGAGCAGCGAGCCGATACCGTTGAGCATGTAGACGGGTGAGAAGACCCCCTGAAAATCCATCTCCTTGGCGGCGAGGTTGTAATAGCCATCCATCGACACGCCCAGTGACGCGCCGGTGGCCGAGCTGCTGCGCAGCACGACCTGTTCGGGTGTCAGCAGGAAATCCGCCTCGACATCCGAGAAATGCAGGCCGGAGCCGTTCATCTGTTCCAGCAGGCCCACGACACTGACGGCATTGATCAGGGCGGCCAGCGCGGGGGCGTCGCGCAGGCGGACGTTGCGCACGATCAGGTTGCCGTCATAGGTGCCGGGACCGCCGGTCGGGCGCAGGGTGAGGTCGAGCTGGCCTTCGCGCGCCTGACGGAGCAGACCGGCGGCGCCGAAGACCTTGCCCGCGTCATCGGACTGGATGCGCACGGCGCTGCGGCCGTTCATCGGGACGACGCGGCCCACGACAGGCGCCTGACCGTTGACCTGTGCGCTGAAGGTGCCGTCCAGCCCGTTCGTGGTGGCGAAATCCCCGCGAAAGCCGGTGAGGGCGATCCCTTCCGAGATCACCAGACGGTCGAGGGCGAGGCTGAGCGGGCCGCTGGCTGCGCCGCTGCCGCCGGATGAGGTGAGGGTGCTGCGGCGCAGATCGACCTGACCGCCGGTGATGGCAATGGCGGGCGCGCGCCCGGCACCGCGGCCGGTCAGGGTCACGGGTGCGTCGAGCCAGCCTGCCGCCTGCACGCGGTCAAGCCGGGCGGTGGCCAGTTGGCCATCCGCCGTCAGATCCATGGCCCCGCTGAGGGTCAGGCCGGGGGCGGTGATGGCGATGCGGCGGACGGCAACCGGGTTGCCCAATGTCCCCGCAACATCGAGCGTGCCGGTGGTGGCGCGTGGCAGCGACCAGCCAAGCGCGGGCACCGAGAGGCCCAGCCCCGCCATATCCGAGGTCAGGGTGAAGGACGGGGCGCGGTCGCGCGCGAGGTCCAGCCGGATCTGCCCCGGCGCGGCCCCGCTGAAGGTGCCGGGCGGCAGGTTCAGGCGGAATTCATCGGCAAAGGCCTGCGACAGGGTGACAGTGCCGGTCACATCGCTTTGGCCGTCGGGATTGTCGCGCAGCGCGGTGCGCCAGATCGCGTCAAAGGGCACCTCGCCCAGACGGCCCGCGCCACCGATGCTGAGGCTGCTGGTATCGGCCTTCACCTCCATCGCGTCGGCGCGCAGGACGCGGCCCGGCATGATCCCGCGGCTTTCCACGTCGCGCAGCCGGGCGCTGGCGGCGAAGCGCAACGCCTCGAGCGGCATCGGGCGTTGCAGGGGCATGTCGATGAGGGCTGTCACCTCGGCCATGCCCTGCGCCAGATCGACGGGGCGGCCCGCCTTTTCCATGAAGCGCAGATTGGGGCTGTCGAGCATGGACAGAACGCCGGTGATGCTGCCGCTGGCGGCGAGACGGACCTGCGCCGGGGTCGGGCGGCGGTTGACATCGGGGATGATGAAGCTGGTGCCCGCCACGTCGATCCGGCCGCCCTGCGGCGGTGTCACGCTGCCTTCGGTCGCGCTGACGACGAAGCGGCGGCCAGTCAATGTGGCCTGCCCTGCGGCCTGTGTCAGAAGCGGCATCTCGCGGGCGTAGGTGACGTTGGCCTGATCGAAGCCGAAGCCCAGATAGACCTGATCCGGGATGCCCGGATTGCGTCGGTAGCCCAGTTGCACATCATGGAGCCGCGCGCTGTGCACGTTTTCGGCCACCCAGTTGCGGGTATTGGGCACCAGACGCTCGGGCCAGAGTTGCAGGATGCGTTCGGGCAGGACGGCATCCATGCTGCCGTTGACGGCGACGTTCCAGCCGGCGCTGTCCACGCCGACGCGCCCATCCAGCAGCAGGCGCTGGCCCCGGTCGAAGAGGGTAAGCTGGCCCAGCCGCAGCTCGAACGGGTCGAGGGTCAGGCGCAGGTCCAGCAGCGCCTCCTCGAGTTGCACGGGCGTGTCGTAGAGATCGGCGGGGTTGGCGGTGATGTCGAGGATGCGGAACTGGCCCAAAAGCGCGGTGGGCCAGCCATTCTCGAGCTCTGCGATGGTGGCGCGGCCTTCGGCGCGGGCGGTGATCCATTTGCTGCGCACCGAGAGGTCGTCGAACTGGAGCTGTCCGCTTTGCGGTGTGTAGGTGAGGTAAGTGCGGGCCGAGTCGAAGGGGATGGGGGCGGCCTGTTCACTCGGCTGCACTACGCCCGCGCCGATCTGGAGCGCCACGCTGAGCGGGCCGAGGCTGCCATCGGCGGCGACGGAGACGCGCATCGCGCCGGAGATGGGGGCGCGCAGGACGCCCAGCCAGGCGAGCGCGCCGGACTGGCTGGCGAGGTCGGTGGCGGTCATGTCTTCGAAGTTGAGGCCGATCTGCGCGGCGGGTGTGCCGATCTGGCCCGTGTAATTGAGGCTGAGCGAGGTGGCATAGTCATAGCCCGACAGCAGCGAGACATCGCCGCGCAGGGTGAGATTGTCGCCCTCGCGGCGCAGCTCGACCCGGCCGCCATCCACCTGCCAGGCGCGGTCGGTGCGGGCATCCTCATAGCGAAGGCCCAGATTGTCGGCGTCGATCACCCGCAGACCGGCAAAGCGCGGCTGGTTGAGGAGCCTGTCCAGCCCCTCGAGCAGGGCGGCGGGGTTCGGCGCCTGTTCGATGGGCGGGAGCGCGTCACCGAAGGCCAGATCGAAGCTGCCATCGGCCATGCGGCGCAGCGTCAGGCGCGCGCCGGACAGGGTGACGCGGCCGGGCTGGAGGCGGCCGCGCAGCAGCGCCTCGCCGGAGAGGCCGGCTTCGAGATCGCCCAGGGTCATGAGCGGCGGGCCGCCCGGTTCGCGCAGGGTCACGTCGCGCAGGCGGATGCGGGGGGTCCAGCCGGCATCCACGATCAGCACGAGGTCGCTGAAGGCGATGTCCATGCCGGGCAGCGCCTCGGTGATGCGCGCCTCGATCCGGTCGCGCATCCAGTCGGGGGCGGCGATGGGGCGACCGACGGACCAGAGCAGGAGGCCCGCGACAAGGCCCGCCAGCAGTCCCAGAACGAGGACCGTGCCCAGCACCGAGCGCAGGACAGAGCCGCGCAGGCCGCGCTTTGCCCGCTCGGCTCGGACCTGACGCCTGTTGCGGCCCCGGCCCTGCTGCGGCGCATCGCCGTCAGGGCGGGCCGCGGTGCCGGTCGGCCTGTCTGGTTCCTGAGATGTCATTCCGCTCCGGTCTGCCTGTCTGTGCCTGTCTGTGCCGGGCGCGCGGCGGGGGCTGGCCCCTGTCGCTGATGCCCGGTGATGATCTTCAACGCCCCAACGTCCCTGCCCTGTCGCACAGGTCCGTCACTTTTGCAGTGAAACTTCCGCTCACCTGTCTTTATTGTCGCCTGTCACGGCCTAATATGAAACTCACATTTTCAACAACACCCAAGGAGCGATGATGCCCGATATTTCCGACCAAGCCCCGGATTTCACCCTGCCCCGCGACGGTGGCGGCAGCGTGACCCTGTCCAAGCTGCGTCCGGCGCCGGTGGTTCTGTTCTTTTATCCGCGCGACGACACGCCGGGTTGCACGACCGAGAACAAGGATTTCTCGGAGCTTCTGGATCAGTTTGCCGCTGCGGGCGTGCAGGTTTTCGGCATTTCCAAGGAGGATGTGGCGAGTCATGACAAGTTCCGCGACAAGCACGGGCTGCGCGCGCCGCTGCTGTCGGATGCCGAGGGCACGGTCTGCGAGGATTACGGCGTCTGGAAGGAAAAATCCATGTATGGCAAAAAGTTCTTTGGAATCGAGCGCAGCACTTTCCTGATCGACGCGACGGGGCGGATCGTCAAGATCTGGTCCAAGGTCAAGGTGCCCGGCCATGCCGAGGAGGTTCTGGCGGCGGCCAAGGCACTGTGAGGCGCTGAACGGGAAAGGATGGGGCGGATGCTGGCAAAGACGCTGGCCGAGATGGCGGTCGAGGTTCTGACGACGGCGGACGGGCGCGCGAAAACCGCCCTGTCCCATGCCCATGCCGCGACATGGCGCGCGGCACGCGCTGCGGGCGCGCCGCTGGCGATCGGGCGCGCCACGCCGCCCGATCATCCGGCGCGACCCGAGGCGCCTGCGCTGCTGGACCCGCGCGAGGTGCCGCGTCGCCGCCCCGGCAGCGCGCAGGGGCGCGCGGCCATGCTGCACGCGGTGGCGCATATCGAGCTGAACGCGGTCGATCTGCACTGGGACATCATCGCGCGGTTTGCGGATGTGCCGATGCCCCTGGGTTTCTATGATGACTGGGTCAAGGCGGCGGATGAGGAATCCAAGCATTTCAATCTGCTCTGCGACTGTCTTGAAGCGCAGGGCAGCCATTACGGGGCCATGCCTGCCCATGCGGGGATGTGGCGCGCGGCATCCGATACGGCCACGGATTTCATGGGCCGGCTGGCGGTGGTGCCCATGGTGCTGGAGGCGCGCGGGCTGGACGTGACACCGGGCATGATCGCGCTGTTCGAGAAGGCAAATGATGCGCAGACGGTGGCCGCGCTGAACGTGATCTATGCCGAGGAAGTGTCCCATGTCGCCTATGGGTCGAAGTGGTTTCATTTCCTGTGCGGGCGGCACGATCTGGATCCCAAGGATGTGTTCCACACTCTTGTCCGGCGCTATTTCCACGGGCTGCTGAAGCCGCCCTTCAACGAGGAAAAGCGGGCCGAAGCCGGGCTGCCGCCGGATTTCTACTGGCCTTTGACCGAGGATAACCCGGCCGCATAGGGCGGAATTCGCATTTTCTCGGCGGGTTCTTGCCCAATTTCGGGCATCCGGCACCTGCGTCCCTATTCTTGCCGCAAACGTCTTGCCCCAGAGGCGCGCGCTGTTTACCACCTGTGCTGGGGTGGCCTTGGGGATGACGGGGGCCGTTCGAGGGGATGGAACAAGGGACAGATTGGTGAGAACAAGACTGGCAATCCGGGTCGATGCGACGCTTGAGCGTTGGTTCCCGGAACGACGGCTGTTTCTGCGATCAGACACAGACACACGCTTTATCCGGCTGAAGCCGGGCACGCAGATGATTGCCTTTTCCGGCGCGGCCCTTGTGGTGGCCTGGGCGATCATCGCAACGGCGATCCTGCTGATGGACAGCATCGGCACCGGCAATTTCCGCGAACAGGCCAAGCGCGACCAGCGCACCTATGAGACGCGGCTGAATATCCTGTCCTCCGAGCGCGACGCCCGCGCCGCCGAAGCCCTGGCCGCACAGGAGCGGTTCAACTCGGCCCTGGAGCAGATTTCCGTGATGCAGTCGCAGCTTCTGCAATCCGAGACCCGCCGCCGCGAGATGGAGACGGGGATCGAGGTGATCCAGAGCACCCTGCAACGCACTATGCGCGAGCGGGAGGCGGCGCGGCTGGAGCTGGCGGCGCTCAAGGAGCAGGCCGAGGGGGCCGATGGCACGGGCGAGGTCATGGCTTCGGGCCGGGCGGCGGGCGAGGCGATCGACTTTCTGTCGATGGCGCTGGCCGAAACGGCCGCCGAGCGTGACATCGTGCGCGCCGATGCCGAGGATGCGCTGTCGCGCGCCGATGAGATGGCCTTTGAAATCCGCCTGATGCAGGACCAGAACGACCAGATCTTCCGCCAGCTGGAAGAGGCGATGACGGTATCCGTCAAGCCGCTGGACAAGATGTTCCGCTCGGCCGGGCTGAACACCGACACGATCATCAATCAGGTCCGTCGCGGCTATTCCGGTCAGGGAGGTCC
>JAMWZG010000019.1 GCA_024304855.1 Paracoccaceae bacterium | reverse complement strand
TGTGGCCCGAGGGCCGGCGCACCCGGCATCCCCGATCCGTCCAGCATCAGCCCGCCCTCGGGCCACAGGCGCCTGAGCATGGGTTTCACCCCGAAGATCAGCACAAGCGCCACGATGGCCAGCGCAAACAGACTGCGCAGAATGCCCATCAGATTGGCCGCGATCACCTGCATGACCGACATGCCCATCGGCGCGCCGACATCCAGCGAATAGTCGATGAACCGCAGACTATCGACCGACACGGTATCGCCGCGCTCCGCGTCAAACCCGACAGCGGATCGCACAAGCTGCTCCAGCCGCTCCAGCTCCTCAGCCGGGCGCTCCTCATAGCTGACCGTGCCATCCTCAGCGACGTTGTAGATCCCGTTCACCAGCACCGCGACAGACAGCCGCTTGACCTCGCCCGGCTCGCGCACCGTCTCGCTCTGGGTCGAGCCGATCTCGTAGTTCACGATCTCATCCGTGCGTGCCAGGCTGTTGGTCGAGGATTGCCCCGCACCCGAATCGGCAAGCTCTGCCGGCAGGTTGCCCGCAACGCCGATGTCATTGCCATCCGTCCCCCGATCCTCGCGATTCTCCTCGCGCGTTTCGGTTGAACGGACGACCTGCTGCTCAGGATCGAAACTCTGGCTGCGGATGACCTGCCGTTCGGTGTTCACCTCGACATTGACCTGCACACGCGCGTTTCCCGCACCCACCCTTGCGGTCAGGATCTCGGTGATGTTGCGCGACATCCTGTCTTCGATGGCATTGCCCGTGCTGCCGAAACCGGCCTCGGTCGGCATCTCGTCGGACAGGATCGTCTCGCCGCTTGCGGTCAGGACGGTCACGCGCCCCGGCGACAGATCCGGCACCGCCGAGGCCACAAGCGCCCGGATCGCCAGGGCTTGCCGCCGCCCGATCTCCTGCGTCGCGCGTCCCCGCACGATGACGGATGCGCTGGGTTCCGGACGCGTGCGCGAGAAGGCTTCACGGTCCGGCAGGACAAGATGCACCCGCGCCGCGTCGATCCCCTCGATCGTCTGGATCGAGCGGGCCAGTTCCCCTTCCAACGCCCGCAGACGGCTGACCTGCTGCATGAAACTGTTCATGCCCATGCCGCTGGCGTTGTCGAAAATCTCCCATCCCGGCGCGCCCTCATCCGGCAGGCCCTGCTCCGCCAGGGCCATCCGCGCCCGCGCCACATCGGCTAGCGGCACCGAGACGACAGACCCGCTGCTGTCCATCTGAACCGTGAACCCCTCCTGCTCCAGCGCCGCCACCACACGGCTGGCACCGGCCAGGGACAGGTTGTTGTAAAGCGGCTCGAAGGTCGGCGCCATCACGGCGGTCAGGCCAAAGAACAAAGCCATGACCAGCCCGGCACCAGTCGCCGCCAGCGCAATGAGCCGGGTCCGGCCAAGCGCCATGAGATTGTTGAGGATCGGCTGCAACGTGAGAATCCAGCGTTTGGGTGTGTTCCCTGAAACTTAAACCCAAGTTAAACAAGAATAGCAAGTATAGTTTGTTTTAGTTCTTGCTAAACAGGTGAATTTTTCCAATAATGATCTTGTATCTTCCATTTTATTCAAGTCGCGAGCACCTGATGTTCAAGAAGAAACCCTTGTCAGATGACGCGCCCAAGCTAGAGGGTGCCGGCGACGCGCCCAGCCCCGGCCCCCGGCTGCGCCGCAAGATCATTCTGATCGCGGGTCTTGCCGGGTTGTCCGTCGTGGCCCTTCTGGGTGGTTTGATGGCCGCTCTCGGACCATCCGCGGCGATGGCCGTCCTCACAGGCGCCCCCACGCCTGAGGAGAGTGCAGCGCCCCTGCCCGACGATGCCAACCCGCCGCCGCCCGGGGCCGAGCTTGTCGTGATGCCCTTCGAGGAGATGATCGTGAATATCTCGGCCACCGCAGAATCGGGGCGGCAGATCAGCCGCTTCCTCAAGGTCGATCTTGCGCTGGTCTATGACCGGACGCAGGACAGCGGCGGTCTGGTCGAGACGCGCCACATCTTTCTGCGCGATGCCTTTCAGGACTATCTGCGCCAACTGGCCGAGCGGGATCTCGAAGGCACCCTCGGGCTGATCACGGTCAAGGGAGAGTTGCTGCGCCGCGCCCGCGCCATCGCAGGCAGCGACGCCCCGCATGAGATGGTCATCACCGGGCTGGTGATCCAATGACAAAGGCGCTTGATGTGACACGGGGCCGGCCCCAGGCGACAACCGCCGATGTGCAGGAAGCGATCATCCGCGTCGCGCAGCACAGCTATGAACGATTGCCGTTGCTCGAAGTGCTGATGGGCCGCGTGGCCCAGGCTCTTGGTCCCGCTCTGCGCGCCGCCCTCAATGTGCAGGCGGATGTCACGCTGGATGCGATGGATTATCTGGCCTGTGGCGATGCCATGGCAGCGGCCCCCGATCCGGGGCTCATCGCCCTTGCAACCGCCTCGCCCTGGGATGGCAGCGTGGCCGTCACCCTTGATCCCGCGCTCCTCTTCACCACGCTCGAGATCATGCTGGGCGCGTCCGACCCCGAGGAGGGCGGCGCAGATCACGCACGGAAAAGCGATCCGCCGGACTGGACGCCGCGCGCCTTCACCACCATCGAGAAACGGCTTGGCGCGCAACTCGTCAGCCTTGCCCTGCGCGAGGTGGCCGCCGCTTTCGCCCCTCTGGACACGGTGTCGTTCAAGGCCGGGGCCATCGAAAGCGGACCGCGCGACATTCTCTTCACCCCCGCCACCGCCGCCTGTGTGCGGGTCAGGATAGGCATCACGCTGGACGGGCGGGGCGGGCATCTGTGCCTGATCATCCCGCATCGCACGCTGGACGCCGTGCGCCCGATGTTGGCGCGACCGGGAGTGGCCGCACAGTTGGGTGGCGATCCGGGGTGGCGCGCGCAGCTTGAGGAAACGCTCAACCATACGCCCGTGACCCTGACGGCGGTGCTGCACCAGACGGACCTGCCGCTGGCGGATGTTCTGGCCTGGGTGCCGGGTCAGGTTCTGGATCTGGGCATCGACAGCACGCATGAGGTGACAGTGTCCAGCAGCGGCCGGGATCTGTTCCGCGCCGCGATCGGTCGCCGCAAGAATGGGTCGGTCGCACTCCGCGTGACGGCCGCTTTCGAAGAAACAAAAGAGGAGACGGCCCATGGCCATGCTGATTGACATGATGATCCTGCTGCTGCTGGTGGGCACGCTGGCCTATGCCTTTCTGGTGGATCGCCGTGTGCGCGCGCTCATGGTGGCGATGCGGGCGCTTGAACCTGTTGTGGATCAGTTCTCGCTGGCTGTGGACCGCACCGAAACATCCGTGCGCCATCTGCGCGCCACCGCCAAGCGCGAGGACGAGCCGCCGCTGACACGCGCCAGCGCTGCGACAGCGCCGCGCACGGGCGGGGCAGGGGAGCAGCCCTCGCCCCCCGCGCAACCAACCGGCGCCGCGCCCGCGCAACTGCCGCCCGGCATGGCGCGGGTCACGGGCAAGGCCGATCTGGTGCGCAGCTTCTTCGACACCGTCAAGGGCCGCGAGGCATGACACCGCAATCTCCCCTGCGCCTGGCCATCGGCGCATTGGCGCTGGCAGGCTTCGGCAAGTTCGCCCTGTCGGCGGCAGCCTATCTGGAACCGCATCAGGGGGCTGCATCCGGGCACGGGTCTTTCTCCCTCATCTCCGCAGCCTCTGCCGCGGCCGAGGCTGATACGGCACCCGCGTCCCCGGACCCGCTTCCGGTTTCGGGGACGCAGCGCAGCGACAACCCCGACGACCTGCTGGCCGCGATTGCCAGCGAACGTCAGCTTCTGGAGGAGCAGCGCGCCGCGATCGAGCAGCGCGCCTCCGAGATCGAGCTTGCGAACGAGGCGCTGGCCATCGAGACGGCCCGCCTTGCGGAGTTGAAAAAGGAAGTGGAGGCATTGCTGGAACGCGCAAGCCTTGCGCATGTCGCCGATGTGGACAGGCTGGTGGCGCTCTATTCCAACATGAAGCCCAAGGATGCCGCCGCGATCATGAACGATCTGGATCTTGAGGTGACGATGACCGTTCTGGGCACCATGCCCGAGCGGAACGCCGCCCCCATCCTCGCGGCCCTCAACCCGGTCCGTGCCCGTGCGCTGTCGCTCATCCTGCTGGAGCGGGCGAAAATGCCGGGCGACCGCAGACTGGACAGGGTGCGCCTCGACTGAGGCAGCATCCCGCCGCTCTCGCCCCGTCAATCCAACTCGCGCAACTGCGACCCGCCGGGTGGCTTGCGGCGGATGTTGCGGCGCAGGTCCATGATATAGCCGATGATCTCGGCCACCGCCTGCCAATGCTCGACCGGGATCTGGCTGTCCACCTCGACAAGCGCATGGAGCGAGCGGGCAAGCGGCTTGTTCTCGACAATCGCCACGTCATTCTCGCGCGCGATGCGCCGGATCTGCGCCGCCATCAGCCCGGTGCCCTTGGCGACGCAGACTGGCGCCTGATCGACGCCGGGCACATATTTCAACGCCACCGCGTAATGGGTTGGGTTGGTCAGCACGACCGTGGCCGTCGGCACGGCGACCGCGATCCGTTGCCGCGCCCGCTTGCGCCGGATCTCTCCCCGTTTGGCCTTGATATGCGGATCACCCTCGCTGTCCTTGAACTCGTCACGCAGCTCCCGCAGGCTCATCCGCTGTTTCCGGGTCCATGACACGCGCTTCCAGATGATGTCAGCCACCGCCACCACCACCAGAAACACCGTCGTGACAGTCAGAAGATGCCGCACCACATCCTGCACATGCGGCAGGAACGCCTCGGGCAGAGAGCCGGTCGTCTGCCACAGCCGCGCGACGGCCTGATGCGTGATCACAAGGGTGATGGCCCCCACGATCACCACCTTCGTGACGTTCTTCACGAACTCGACCAGAGCATCCACCGAAAACAGCCGCTTGAACCCCTCGATGGGCGAGATCTTGGACAGTTTCGGCACGATCCGGTCACGCGCGACCACGGTTTCGCCCTGGATCAACACGCCGAACACGGCCGCCAGCACCATCACGATGATCACAGGGGCAAGCGTGCGGGAAATGCCGCGCGTCAGCTCCCCCGACACCATCCCGACATCGGCAAGACCCTGCGCCCCCTCGCCAATGTCGATCCGCCCCGCCATCTGGAACAAACCGCGCAGCACGCCCGCCAGATCGGGCAAGACCCATGGCAGCAGAAAGATCGTGATCATGAGAAGCGAGAACACGGACATCAGATTGCCCGTCTCGCGCGACGCCGGCACGTCACCCTTCTCGCGCGCCTTGGTCAGCTTGCGCTCGCTCGGCTCCTCGGTCTTGCTGCCGTCGTCTTCGTCCGCGCTCATGCCACCCGCCTCAGAACCGCATCGTGCCAAGCCAGGCGGCAAAGCGGTCCAGAAAACCCTCCAGGATCGAAGGCGCCGCCACGATCAACACGAAAAGCCCGGCCGCCACCAGAACCGGCGTCGCCACGAAAAAGACGGGCAGGGCCGGCATCATCCGGTTGGCCAGACCCATGCCAAGGTTCAGCACCAGCCCCATGACGTGAAACGGCACGGTCAGGGCAAAACCGATATAGAAACTGGCCCCCACCGCCTTGACGATCTGTTCGGCCAGATCACCGGGCATGATCTGACCCAGCGGAAAGATGTCATAGCTCATCAGCAGCGCCGCGATGACAAGATGGTGCAGATCACTCGCAAAGATCAGGGCGACACCCGCCATCATCAAGGCATCCGCGATCATGGTGGACCCCTGAAACGCGCCCGTATCGGGGGCAAAGGCATTGGCCAGCCCCGCGATCAGGCCGATCTGGTAGCCGACGAATTGCAGCGCCGACATGACGATCCGCGCCGTGACCCCGATCCAGATCCCCAGCGTCACCTCCATCGCCAGCAATGGCACCAGCAGCAACGGGCTGTCGATGGTCACGGCATCGACAGGCGTGGCCGGGGCCAGCGCCGCCGACAGCACCAGCGCGACCAGCAGCCTGAACCGCAGCGGGATCACCCGCTCTCCGAACCCCGGCATGAAGGCCAGCGCGCTACCGAGCCGGGCAAAGACCAGCCCGACAGCCAATACCTGCGAAGTAAGGAAAAGCGCCAGATCCACCGCTATCCGCCAATCGTCGCCACGGTCCGCAGCGACGCCTTGCGATGCACCTCGTTATGGGAAATCACCTGCGTCATCGGACTGACCCGTTCCAGCATCGAGCGGACAAAGCTGCGCACCTCGGGGCTGACCAGAAGCGCGGGCCATTCATCGCGCCCGGCAAAGGCCTGAATCTCCTTGCGCGCCTCCAGCACGAATTCCTGCACCCGTTGCGGCGACATCAGAAAATTCCGCTCGTCCCCCGCGATCCGCACTGCGGCGTTGAATTCCGCTTCCCAATCGGCCGACATGGTGATGACCGACACGAAGCCCGTCTCGTCCGTCATGGACTGACAGATCTGGTTCGACAGCCGCCGCCTCACATGTTCGGTGATCGTGGTCACATTGGCGCTGCCGCGACTGGCCTCTGCAATCGCCTCGACGATCAGCGGAAGGTTGCGGATCGACACACGTTCCGTCAGCAGGGATTGCAGCACATGCTGCACCATGATCGCGGGCGCGCTGGTGGAAATCTCGCCGACCAGTTTCTGATACTCACGCGCCAGCCCCTCGATCAGGGCCTGGGTGGCACCATAGGTCAACAGCTCCGGCATATGCTGCTTGATCACCTCGGTCAGATGCGTGATCACGACGCTCTCGGGATCGACGACCGTGCAGCCCAACCTCTCGGCCTCGGCGG
The DNA here is from genome assembly GCA_024304855.1 of Paracoccaceae bacterium. Taxonomy (GTDB): domain Bacteria; phylum Pseudomonadota; class Alphaproteobacteria; order Rhodobacterales; family Rhodobacteraceae; genus Seohaeicola. Next base: position 19,015 of record JAMWZG010000019.1, on the reverse strand, counting down.
CGATATCCGTCTCGACCCAGACGGCGTCAAGACCGAAGGTCGGGTCTTTCATCCGCTCTCCCGGCAATGGCATCGGCGCCTCGGCCGGGTTCAGAACCATCATCGCACGGGGCCGCACCTCGCCGCGCGCCGCCTGCACGCCCTGCACCATGATCGCATAGGCATTGGCCGGCAGCGCAGGCTCATCCTTGATCCGCACCGCCGGGATCACGAAACCATACTCGCGCGCGAACATCTGCCGCAGGCTCTTGATCTTGCCCGGAAGCGCCGCCTCGGGGGCGCTGATCAGCGGCACCAGCGCGGCCCCCAGCTCAAGACGCAGATCATCCAGACGCAGCGTCTCGGAAATGTCGTCGCGCGCGGTCTCGGCGGCGGCATTCTGCGCCGTCTCGCTGGACAGGGCCTCGGCATCGCGGGCCGCCGCCGCTTGCCGTTGCATGAAAAGACCAAGCCCGGCCAGCATCACCGCCATGGCGACAAAGACCGGCAGCGGAAACCCCGGCAAAAGCCCGATCCCCAGCAACAGGCCTGCCGCCATGAACAGCGCCTTCGGAAACCGCCCCAACTGTTGCAGAACCGCCTCGTTCGCCGCACCGACCGTGCCGCCCTTGGTCACGATCAGACCCGCCGCCAGGGACACGATCAAGGCCGGGATCTGCGTCACAAGCCCGTCGCCGATGGTCAGCACCGTATAGACATTCGCCGCCTCTCCCACGGCCAGACCATGCTGCACGACCCCGATCAGGATACCGCCGATCACGTTGATCAAGGTGATGATGATCCCCGCGACCGCATCACCGCGCACGAATTTCGACGCACCATCCATGGCCCCGAAAAACCCGCTTTCATCCTCAAGCTCCTTGCGGCGGCGGCGCGCTTCGGCCTCGTCGATCAGACCGGCCCCCAGATCCGCATCGACCGCCATCTGCTTGCCCGGCATCGCATCAAGATAGAAACGCGCCGACACCTCGGCGATCCGGGTAGACCCCTTGGTGATCACCACGAAATTGATCACCACAAGGATCGTGAAAACGACGATCCCGATCACGAAATTGCCGCCCACGATAAAGCGCGAGAACCCCTCGATCACACCGCCTGCCGCCCCCGGCCCGGTGTGCCCCTCGCTCAGGATCAGCCGGGTCGAGGCGACGTTCAACGCCAGCCGCAGCATCGTCACCACCAGCAGAAGAGTGGGAAAGCTGTTGAACTCCAAGGGCCGCGGTATCCACAGCGCGACCATCAGGATCAGCACAGAGAGCGACAGCGACACCGCCAGCCCGAAATCAAGGATCACCGGCGGCAGCGGAACGAACAACATGCCCAGAACCAGCGTCACGCCAATCGCAAAGGCGACATCGCGATTGGCAAAGCCAAAGGCGACCATGCGGTCGTTGCGGTCCTGTCGGGATGAGGAAATCGCCATGCCGCGCTCCGTCAGAAATCTTGCAGGAATTGGGGAAGAACCGGCTCCAGCGGCGCACGGCTATAGATGCCGTAAACCCCGCCCAGATCCTGCGGGCCAGTGGACCAATGCCCATGCTCCCAGGGTTCCAACGGCGCGGCCATGGCCGCCTCTGCCGCGACGGCGACCGGGGCGACCGGGGCGGCAGCTTGCAGGAACCCGCCCGGAATGGGGTCCAGACCCTCGGCGCCGACCATCCCGCGAAAGGCGGCGATCCGGTCATTCGCCACCGCCACATTGCGCCGCAACGAGGTCAGGTAGATCGCCGCCTTGTCCGGTGTGCGCGAATGATAGGCCCCGGCGGCCTGCATCCAGTCGCCCGTCTCGCCATAAAGACTGTGCAGGAACCGCGCGGCATAATCGACATTCACCGCCGGATCGAAACCCTGTTCCAGATGGCTGAACGCGCCCGGATGCCAATGCAGGTTGATCTGCATACAGCCCACGTCGATCGACGCCACGCCCATCGCCTGCCGTTCCCGCACCCATGCCATCGCCGCGTCCCCGTTGTCGAAGATGCGCCCTTCGCCGGCGGCATTCACCGCCCACGGCCAGACCGTCAGACCGCCGTTGCGCGACACGCCCGCCTCTTGCAGGCCGATCCCCAGAAGGATGTTGTCGGGGATGCCATAGCGGTCCTGCGCCCGCAGGATCTCGGCCACGCAGCGCGCCCGCGTGTCCAATGTGGCGCTGCCCGGCATGGGCGCCCCCGACGGCTCCGCCGCCCTGTTCAACGCAGGCAGACGCGACCCTGCACCTGTCCCGGACCGCGGATGCATCCCCGTCCGGTCAGAAGGTGCCGCAGCCCGGGCCGGCGCATCACTGACCGCTGATCCGCGATAGAAGGCGCCCCAATCCGCCATGGCGGGCATCGCCCCCGCCCCCGTGATCACCGCCGCCATCAATCCGCCTGCCATCGCTGCGCGCATCACAGGGCCCCGCTGGCGATAAGGTCGAACACCCGGTCCGACAACTGCCGCAGGGTGGCATAGATGAACGGGCTCGACGCCAGCAGGCCCAGAAAGATCGCAACGATCTTGGGCACAAAGGTCAGGGTCATCTCCTGGATCTGCGTCAGTGCCTGAAAGAAGGCAATGCCAAGCCCGACCACCAGCGCAATCGCAAGGATCGGCCCCGATCCCAGAAGGACGGCCACGATCATTTCCGACATGATCGCATAGGTGTCAGTGGCATCCACGCTGAGGCGTCCTTTCGGGTGTTGTCCCGACGCGGACACGCGCCGGGGCCGGTGGGTCTGCGTGCCGGATCAGATCGGCATCCGCAGCACCTCCTGATAGGCTTCCACGAACTTGTCCCGCATCGCGACCACCGTCTTGACCGTCGACTCCAGCGCCAGCGTCGCCTCGACCACCTGCTGCGTGCCCATGTCGCCGGTCAGGCCCAGTTGCGCCGCCTTGTCGCCCTCGCGGATCGTCGTCACCGCATCCTGCGCCGCATCGCGCACCATCGCGGCAAAGCTCGCAGGCTCCGGGCTGTCGGCCACCGGCAGCGCGGCACTGCTCAACTCCTGCGCATTGCGATAGGCGCCGCGCATCCCGCTGGTGGCGATGGACATCGAAGAAATCTCGACCATGGGTGCCCCTTAGCGCAAAAGATCAAGCATCTGGCCACGCATCCGGCGACCCGTCTCGAACATGTTGAGGTTGGCTTCATAGCTGCGCGCGGCTTCGCGCATATTGCTCATCTCGAGCAGCGGATTCACATTGGCGGTTTTGACAAAACCCTCGGCATCCGCAGCAGGATGGGCCGGATCATAATCGCGCCCGAACGGGGCCTGATCGCGCCCCAAGGCGGCAATCCTGACCATCGACACGCCCGTGTCGCGGTCAACCATCTCCTCAAAGGCAAGGGTCTTGCGCTGATAGGGATCGGCACCGGGAGAGGTGCCGGTTGATCCGGCATTCGCGACGTTCTCGGCCACGACCTTCAGCCGCTCCCCCTGCGCCTGCATCCCGCTGGACGCGACCGCGCCGATGGATCTCAAAGGGTCCATTCACCTCTCCTCTTAACGCTGGCCAACCACGGCAAGTGTCAGCAACTGGTGCCCCTTGCCGTAAAGCTGCGCCGCCATCTGATAATTCTCGCTGATCTCGCTTGCCTTGAGGGTCTGCTGCTCCAGCACGACAGAGTTGCCATCAATGCTGTTCTCCCAGGCGGCCGTATCGGCGGTCACGCGGATGCCTGCGCTTTCCCCGCCGCCACTGATATGCGCGACATGGGTGGTCTTGACCCCGCCGCCGCTGCTGCCATCCACCAGCGCGGCAAAGGAACTCACGCTGCGCGCCTTGAATCCGGGCGTGTCGGCATTGGCGATATTCTCGGCCACCACCTTCTGATGCGCGCCCAGCCAATGCATCCGCTGCGACGCGAGCTGAAAGAAAGACATGGAATTCAGCTTCATTTCAGTTTCCTTTACATGATTAACATGAGATAACATGAATAAAATCGACTGACTATAGGATTTATACATGGAAACAGCATTTTCTGGCCTCGCCGGTGCTGCCCGACAGATCGACGGCACCCGCATCGCCGGGCGTGTCAGCGCCGTGCTGGGCCTGTCGCTTGCCGCCACCGGGGTCGAGCGTGCGCTGGGGATCGGCGCGCGCTGCACCGTGCACGGGGCCAAGGGTCCGGTGCTGGGCGAGGTCGTGGCCGTGGATGCGGGCCACACCTATGTGCTGCCCTTCGGCACATGGGATGGGGTCGTGGTCGGGGATGCCATCGAAAGCAGCCCCAATGGCGATACGGTCCGCCCCCATGCCGGATGGATCGGCCGCGTGCTGAACGCCTTGGCGCAGCCCATCGACGGGCGCGGCCCCCTGCATGACGGTGTAACCGCGCGCGCCGTCAAGGCCTCGCCGCCGCCCGCCTTTGACCGCCGCCGCGTCGGCGCGCGGATCGACACCGGGATCAAGGCGATGGATGTCTTCACCCCCTTGTGTCGCGGGCAACGCATGGGCGTCTTTGCCGGCTCCGGTGTCGGCAAATCGTCATTGATGGCGATGCTGGCACGCGGATCGGATGCGGATGTGATCGTCGTGGGCCTTGTCGGCGAACGCGGGCGCGAGGTGCAGGATTTCATCCAGGGCGACCTCGGCCCCGAGGCCATGAAACGCTGCGTTCTGGTCGTCTCGACCGGGAACGAGCCGCCCCTGATGCGCAGACAGGCGGCATGGACCGCCACCGCCATTGCCGAACATTTCCGCGATGCCGGGCTTCAGGTTCTGCTGCTGATCGACAGCGTCACCCGCTTCGCCATGGCGCAGCGCGAAATCGGTCTGGCCGCAGGAGAGCCTCCGACAGCCAAGGGCTATCCGCCCACGGTCTTTGCCGAATTGCCGCAGCTCATGGAACGCGCAGGCCCCGGTCAGGGTGGGGCTGGCGACATCACCGCCTTCTTCACCGTTCTTGTCGATGGCGACGACATGAACGACCCGATTGCCGATACAGTCCGCGGTATTCTGGATGGTCACATCGTTCTGGACCGTCAGATTGCCGAACGCGGCCGCTTTCCCGCGATCCACCTGCTCAAAAGCCTGTCGCGGATGCTGCCGGATTGCCATGCACCGGCGGAATATGCCGTGCTGGCGGCGGCGCGCCGGGTCACGGCGAAATATGCGGATATGGAGGAGCTGATCCGCATGGGTGCCTATAAACCGGGCGCAGACCCCGAGGTTGACGCGTCCATCCGCTTCTCCGGCCCGCTCGAAACCTTTCTGACCCAGCGCAAACATGAACACATGTCAGCCGATCATACCTTCGCCGAGGTGTATCGCCTGCTCGGGGACGCCGGGATCAACGTCCCTCTGGGCGCGCCGTCTGCGTCACATCCCGCCTCCGGCCTGCCGCAGGTGACGGCACCGCGCGGTCAGGCAACAGGCGTCAGAACAGGCTTTCCATCCAGCAGCGCCTGAATATTCGCGCGCTGCAAACGGCCCATGTCCCGACGGGTCTCGATCGTGGCCGTGCCGATATGGGGCAGGGGCAGGACATTGTGCAGACCGACCAGCCGCGCATCGGGGCGCGGTTCGTTCAGAAACACATCCAGCGCCGCGCCACGGATCACGCCGCCGGTCAGGGCCGCCAGCAGGGCAGGCTCATCCACCACGCTGCCCCGCGACAGGTTGATCAGATGGCCGTCCCCGCCAAGGGCCTCCAGAACCTCCGCATTGACCAGCTTCTCTGTCTCCGCACCGCCCACGACCGTCACGAACAGATCATCCACCGCAGACGCCAGCGATGCTGCGTCCGGGTGAAACCGCCACCCGTCCGGCGTGGTCTTGGGGCTGCGGGCGGCATAGTGGATCTCGCATTTGAAGGCGGCCAGACGGTCCGCAAGCTCGCGCCCGATACGACCCATGCCCAGAATCCCGACACGCCGCCCGGTCGCCTTGCGCGCCAGCGGCGGACCGCCCGCCGCCCAGGCACCGCTGCGGACATTGGCAATCCCGCTCTCCACCTCGCGCAGCAGGCCCAGCCACATGGCCACGGCCAGATCGGCCACGTCATCGTTCAGCACATCCGGCGTATTCGTCACGACGATCCCGCGCGCGGCGGCCGCCGCCAGATCGACAGCCTCATATCCCACACCATAGCGCGCGATCAGTTCCAGCGCAGGCAGCTTGTCCATCTCCGCCGCCCCGAAGGCCTCATGGCTCTTGCAGGCAACGGCGCGGATCCTGGCGCGGGCCGCTGCGGGCAGGCTGTCCAGATCGGCCAGAGCCGGCAGTTCCGGCCCGCCGAAATCGGCGCGCAGCGCATCGGTATCCATCGCGGCATAGGTGCCGATGATCAGAACGTCGGTCATGGGAAACTCTCCTTATCCGCGCCCGATGAAAGGCATGGTCGCGGGCATCACGGTCAGGAATTGCACATTGGCCCCGTCGGGCAGGCTGGCCATGTGCAGCACGCTATCGGCCACAACCGACACGTCGATCATCGCCTCCGCGCGGATACTGCCATCGGCCTGCATCACGCCCTTGGCCATCCGGTCGGCCATGCCGGACATCGCATTGCCGATGTCGATCTGCCCACAGGCAATGCCAAAGGCGCGCCCGTCCAGCGACAGGGCACGGGTGATCCCCGTCACCGCATGTTTCGCCGCCGTATAGGCAATGGTGCCGGGGCGCGGCGCATGGGAGGAGATCGAGCCGTTGTTGATGATCCGCCCCCCCTGCGGATCTTGCGCGCGCATCCGGGCAAAGGCCGCACGCGCGCAGAGGAACACGCCCGTCACATTCACATCCAGGACGGCGCGGAAATCATCCGGGGCGATGTGGTCGGGCGTATCGGCCCCAAGGTTGCGACCCGCGTTGTTGAACAGCACGTCAATCCGGCCCCATTGCGCCATCACGCTGTCAAAGGCCCGCTCCACGGCACCCTCATCCGTGACATCGCAGGGCAGGATCATGGCCTGCGCATGTGCCTCGGCACTCTCGCGCAGCGCATCGGCACGGCGCCCGATCAGCGCCACGCGCCAGCCATGGTGCAAAAACAGCCGCGCCGTGGCCCGCCCGATTCCGCTGCCGGCCCCGGTGACAACGATGCTGCGCGCGCTCATGCGGGCATCGGGATCGGACCCACATCACTGGGCACCTGATAGCCGCGCTGCACCGCAGGCCGCGCGGCCAGCGCGCGATACCAGCGCAGCACATTGGGATAGGCGGTCAGGTCGATCTCGTGCCAGTCATGGCGCGCCACCCAGGGAAAGATCGCCATATCCGCAATGGAATAGTCGCCCGCCACATGGTCATTCTCGGCCAGCTGCCGGTCCAGAACACCGTAAAGACGTTTGGCCTCCTTGGCGAAACGCTCCTCGGCAGGCTGCGACAGGCCCCGGTTGAACTTGAGAAAGACATGCGCCTGCCCCAGCATCGGGCCAAAGCCGCCCATCTGCCACATCAGCCACTGCATGACCGCCGCGCGGGCTTTCGCCTCGGTCGGCAGGTATTGCCCGGTCTTCTCGGCCAGATAGATCATGATCGCCCCGGATTCGAACAGGCTCACGCCCGTGTCATGATCCACAAGGGCGGGGATCTTGTTATTGGGCGCAATGGCCAGGAAATCGGGCGCGAACTGCTCGTCCTTGCCGATGTTCACCGCATGAACGGTATAAGGCAGCCCCAGCTCCTCCAGCAGGATCGAGACTTTGCGCCCGTTCGGCGTGCTCCAGGTATAGAGGTCGATCATTCCGTCATCCTTTCCGGTCATGCCGTGACACCTGCGGCGGCGCGCAGTTTTGTGATCGTGGTGCGCGAGGTGATCTGCTCCGGGTCCGTCACCAGCTCCAGCACCGCCGGCTTGCCCGAGGCGCGCGCGCGCTCGAGTGCGGCGGCGAAATCCCCGGTCCGGGTGACGCGCTCGGCATGGCAGCCATAGCCCTGCGCCATCTGCACGAAGTCATGGGTCTTCAGCACCGTCCCCGACACACGCCGCGGATGATCCCGCTCCTGATGCATCCGGATCGTGCCATACATGCCGTTGTTGAACAGCAGCACGATCGGCGTCGCACCATATTGCGCAGCAACCGTCAGCTCCTGCCCACTCATCATGAAGCCGCCGTCACCGACCATCGACAGAACCAGACGGTCGGGATGCAGCAGGCTCGCGGCCACGGCGGCAGGCACGGAATACCCCATCGACCCACAGGTCGAACCAACCTCGCGCCCCGGCCGGCCGAACCGCAGGAACCGCTGCGCCCAGCCGGTGTGATTGCCCGCGTCCAGCGTGATGATCGTATCGGCCGGCAGCGCGTCGCGCACATCGCACAGCGCCTGCCCCATATCCAGCGCCCAGCCCCCGTCGGCAGGCCGCGCCGTATCCGCCATATACTCGCCGCGCAGCGTGGCGCTCCAGTCGCCCCATTTGTTCTGCCGCGCCAGATCTACCCCGGCCAGGGCCGTGGCCACCCCCTCCATCTCGGCGCAAAGACCCAGATCGGGGCCGTAGACCCGCCCGATCTCATCGGCATCGGGATGCACATGGATCAGACGCTGCCGGGTCTGTGGCGGCGTCAGGGTCGTATATCCCTTGGTCGTCATCTCGCCCAGCCGCGCACCCAGCACCAGCACCATATCCGCCTCGGCCATGCGTTTGTGCAGGGCGGCGGCGGTGGCGGTGCCGAACTCGCCCACATAGCTGTCCGAACGGTTGTCGATCGCATCCTGCCGCCGGAACGATGTGGTGACAGGCAGCTTGTTGGCCTCGGCAAAGCGGCGGATCGCCTCGGCCGCCGCATCCGTCCAGCCGGACCCGCCCAGAAGCAGCATCGGCCGCTCCGCCTGCGCCAGCATCGTCGTCAGCTCGCTGATCTGCGCGGGCGTGATCCGCGCCTGCGTCGGCGCATAGGGCTGCGCGTCGGCCACAGTCACCGCCGTGGTCAGCATATCCTCGGGCAGCGCCAGAACAACGGGGCCGGGCCGTCCGGATGTCGCCACGCGAAAGGCGCGCGCCATGTATTCGGGCACACGTTCCGGGCTGTCGATCTGCGCCACCCATTTGGCCAGCCCGCCGAACATCTGCCGGTAATCCACTTCCTGAAACGCCTCGCGGTCGATCATGTCGCGTCCGACCTGACCGATCAGCAGGATCATCGGTGTGCTGTCCTGCTGCGCGATATGCACCCCGATACAGGCATGGCAGGCCCCCGGTCCGCGCGTGACCATGGCGATGCCGGGCTTGCCCGTCAGCTTGCCATAGGCCTCGGCCATGTTGGCGGCACCGGCCTCGTGGCGGGCGTTGATCAGGGTGAAACGATCCGCCACATCATGCAGCGCGTCCAGAACCTCAAGATAGCTTTCCCCCGGCACGCAGAAGGCCGTATCAGCCCCATGCACCAGAAGCTGATCCACAAGAACCTTGCCCGCTGTGCGGGCGTCTGGGGTCGGGGCCTGTGTCATGTCTTGCACCGCTTTCTGCTTGGGTTTGATCCTGTCTCACCTGAACGGCCCTTAGTTGTCAATATTATTTACAACATCAATCGTTATGTGCATGTTGACCTGACAGAGAGTGAGGAGAGCCCAGGCCCATGTATCAGTTTGTCTCAATGGCTGCGGTGCGCCGCCGCGCCGCATCGGTGGGCCGGACATGACACCGCCGGGCAAGGCCGAAGATCCGCTGCTGAACGCGACCATCCGCAAGCGGGAAACCCTCGCGGATCAGATCTACGGGCGAATTCTCGAACTCATCGCCTCGGGGCAATTGGCCGAAGGCGACAAGCTGCCGTCCGAACATCAGATCAGCGAGCGTTTCGAAGTGTCGCGTCCCGTCGTGCGCGAGGCCCTGGCGCGGCTGCGCGATGATGGGATCGTCTCGGCCCAGCACGGCGTCGGCAGTTTCGTCCGCCGTCGCCCGCCGCAGGGATTGATCGAACATGCGCGCGCCGATGACGTGGCCGGCCTGATGCGCTGCATGGAGGCGCGCCTGTCATTGGAGGCCGCCGCCGCCCGCCACGCCGCCCTGCGCGCCACGCCCCGCGATCTGGAACGGATCGAAGCGGCGCTCGAGCATATGGAACGCACGATGCGCGCCCGCAAACCCGTGCGCGAGGCGGATTTCGATTTTCACATGGCCGTGGCCGAGGCCAGCGGAAACGAGATTTTCTGCGACATGCTGAACGCCACCCGCAATCTGATGTTGCAGGCCATCGGCGTGGCGCAACAACTGACCAGCGCGGGCACCGATGCCCGGATCGAGGCGGTGCTGGACGAGCATCGCCAGATCCTCGAGGCGATCCGCAATCGCGATGCCGAAGGCGCCGCCCTGCTCATGAGCTATCATCTGGTGCAGGCCCGCCGCCGCGTCACCGATCAGGAGCGGCGGGTATGACCCTGTTACGGTTTCACAGTGGCGACGATCGCATCCATCTGCCGCGCCAGAAGCCAGCTATCGCCCGCCACGGCCACGAAATCGAACCCGCGCGTGAAATAGCCGCGGGCCAGCTCGGTGCCGAAACCAAGGATGCCGATAGGCTTGCCCGCCGCGCGGGCCATGTCGCGCGCCTTGTCGATCAAGGCCTGCGGTTCGGGATGCTGCGCTCCCCCCAAATGGCCCATCGCCGCAGACAGATCAGCCGGACCGATGAAAATCGCATCCACCCCCGGCACGGCCGCGATCTGCGGGATCGCCGCCACCGCCTGCGGGGTTTCGACCTGCACGATCACGCACAGGTCATCGGCATGGGTCTTGAGGTAATCCGCGTTGCGCCCGTAACCGTTGGCCCGCGTCGTCATCGACAGCCCGCGCATCCCATCCGGCGGATAGCGGGTATAGCTGACCGCGCGCGCCGCATCCTCGGCACTGTCGATCATCGGAAACATCAGGCTGCGCGCCCCCAGATCCAGCAGACGCTTGACCATCACAGGCTCTGCACTGGGCACGCGCACCACCGCCTCGACCGGCCCCGCCATGGCCGCCCGCAGGTGATGCACCACCGATTCCAGCCCGGTCGGCGAATGCTCCATGTCGATCAGCAGCCAATCCGCCCCGCTGCCCGCCGCAATCTCTGTGGCGGCCGGGGAATCCAGCGACAGCCACAGCCCCGCCATGGGCCGCTTCTCCGACAGCCCGGTTTTCAGACGATTATGCGGCATGTGCCCTCCTGCTTGCTGTGACATGACCGCTATAGCCGCAATCCACCCCATGCCCAAGACCCGAAGGATCAGCCGATGACCAAGACCCCCGACACCCTGCGATCCGCGCGCTGGTTCGCGCCGGATGACCTGCGCAGTTTCGGCCACCGTTCACGCATGATGCAGCTTGGCTATGCCGAGGAGGAGTTTCGCGGCAAGCCGATCATCGGCATCCTCAACACTTGGTCCGAGATCAATTCCTGCCACGGCCATTTCCCCGAACGCGCGCGCGAGGTGAAACGCGGCGTGCTGCAAGCGGGCGGCTTTCCGGTCGAAATGCCGGTGCTCTCGGTCGATGAGCAATTCACCAAACCCACCTCGATGCTCTATCGCAACATGCTCGCGATGGAGGCCGAGGAGGTGATCCGCTCGCATCCGTTCGACGGCGTGATCCTGATGGGCGGCTGCGACAAGACCACGCCCGCGCTCATCATGGGCGCGCTCTCGGCGGGGGTGCCGTTCATCTTCATGCCTGCCGGGCCGATGCTGCGCGGCAATTATGCGGGCAAGGTTCTGGGGTCCGGCTCGGACGCCTGGAAATACTGGGACGAGCGGCGCGCGGGCAATATCTCGGACGCCGAATGGCACGGCGTGCAGGGCGGCATCGCGCGCAGCCATGGCGTCTGCATGACCATGGGCACGGCCAGCACGATGACGGCCATCGCGGATTCGCTGGGCCTGACCCTGCCGGGGGCGTCATCCATTCCGGCGGTGGACAGCAATCACAGCCGCATGGCCAGCGGCAGCGGACGGCGCATCGTCGAGATGGTGTGGGAGGATCTCACCCCTGATCGCATCGTCACCCCCGCCGCCGTGCGCAACGCGGCCATCGTCGCCATGGCGACGGGCTGCTCCACCAATGCCGTCGTCCATCTGATCGCCATGGCGCGCCGCGCGGGCGTGGATCTGACGCTGGACGATCTGGACGCGCTGGGGCGCACGACACCGCTTCTGGCGAATATCCGGCCCTCGGGCAGCAATTACCTGATGGAAGACTTCTACTACGCGGGCGGCCTGCTGGCGATGATAAAACAGATCGCGGACCGGCTGGACACATCCTGCCTGACCGTGGCCGGCACCACCGTGGCTGAAAACATCGCCCATGCGCAGGTCTATAATGACGACGTGATCCGCCCGCTCTCGAACCCGGTCTATGCCGAAGGCTCGCTGGCCGTCCTGCGCGGCAACCTCTGCCCTGACGGGGCGGTGATCAAACCTGCGGCCTGCGATCCGAAGTTCTACACCCACCAAGGCCCGGCCCTCGTGTTCGACAGTTATGCCGCCATGAAGAAGGCGGTGGATGACGAAAACCTTGAGGTGACGCCCGATCACGTCATGGTGCTGCGCAACGCCGGGCCTCTGGGCGGGCCGGGCTTTCCCGAATGGGGGATGCTGCCGATCCCCAAGGCGTTGATCAAACAGGGGCATCGCGACATGCTCAGGATCTCGGATGCGCGGATGTCGGGCACGTCCTATGGCGCTTGCGTGCTCCATGTCGCGCCCGAGGCCTTCATCGGCGGCCCGCTCGCCCTGCTGCAAACCGGCGACATCGTGCGGCTGGATCTGGCGGCACGACGGCTGGACATGCTGGTGCCCGAGGCAGAACTGGCCGCGCGCCGCGCCGCCTGGACACCGCCCGAACCACGGTATCAACGGGGCTGGGGCTATATGTTTTCCAAACATGTGGGGCAGGCGGATACAGGCTGCGACTTCGATTTCCTGACGCGGGATCACGGCCCTGCGGCAGCCGAGCCGGACATCTACTGACAAAGGGGCGACACGCATGAACAGCAAGACAAAGGCCCTTGAGGCGGCATTGACCGGGATCTCGGGCATCCTCGTCACCCCCTATGACGCGCAGGGCGAGATTGCGCCCGACCGTCTGCCCCCCATCATCGACCGTGCGCTGGGGGCGGGGATGCATATCCCGGTCGTCAACGGCAATACGGGCGAGTTCTATGCCCTGACCACGGATGAGGCCTGCACCATGGCGCGCGAGGTGGTGGGTATGGTCGGCACCCGCGCACCGGTTCTGGCCGGGATCGGGCGCGGTATCCGCGACGCCTGCCGTCTGGCCCGCGTCTCGGCCGAGGCGGGGGCCGCAGGGCTGATGGTGCATCAGCCGCCTGATCCCTTCGTGTCCCCGCGCGGGATCGTCGATTACCTGCACGCCATCAACGATGCCTCGGGCGGGGTGCCGATGATGCTCTACCTGCGCAATGATGCCATCGGCACGGCGGCGATTGCGGATCTCTGCGCCGTGCCCGGCGTGCGCGGCGTGAAATGGGCCACCCCCAACCCGTTGCGGCTGGCCGAGGCAAAATCCGCCTGCGATCCCGCCATCGTCTGGGTCGGCGGTCTGGCCGAGGTCTGGGCCCCCGCCTTCTATGCCGTGGGGGCGCGGGGGTTCACCTCGGGTCTGATCAATGTCTGGCCCGAACGGTCGATGGCCATTCATGCCGCACTCGAAGCAGGCGATTATGCCCGCGCCAATGCCCTGATCGCGGGGATGAAAGCCTTCGAGGATATTCGCGCCGCTGAAATGAACGGCACCAATGTCACCGGCGTCAAGGCCGCGCTCATGGCGCTGGGGCAGGATTGCGGACCGACACGCCCGCCATCCGCCTGGCCGCTGACCCCGCAACAGCAAGGCGCGCTCGAGGCGTTTCTGCGCGCAAATGATCTGATCTGAAGGATTGACAGCAATGACCTATTCCCCCCATGGCCGCCATCTGATTGCCGGCGACTGGACCGCCAGCACCGCCACCTTCCGGTCGGACCCGGCCCATGGCCCCGCCCATGAATTCGGCGAAGCGACCGCCGATCTGGTGGACCGCGCCTGTCAAGCGGCCGAGGATGCTTTCTGGAGCTATGCCGAAACGACGCGCGCCGAACGCGCCGCCTTCCTGCGCGCCATCGCCGAGGAGATCGAGGCCCGCGCCGCAGCGATCACCCAGATCGCCACTGCGGAAAGCGGCCTGCCGCAAGCCCGGATCGAGGGCGAGCGGGGGCGCACGACCGGGCAGTTGCGCCTCTTCGCGGATCACATCGAACGGGGCGATTACCTTGACCGGCGGGTGGACCCGGCCCTGCCGGACCGCACACCCCTGCCGCGCCCCGACATCCGCATGGTGCAGCGCCCGCTTGGCCCCGTGGCCGTGTTCGGGGCGTCGAACTTCCCGCTCGCCTTCTCGACCGCCGGGGGTGACACGGCCTCTGCGCTTGCCGCTGGCTGCCCCGTGGTCCTACGCGGCCATCAGGCCCATCCCGGCACGGCGGAAATCATCGCCGAGGCGATCCACGCCGCCATCACCCGTTGCGGAATGCCCGCCGGTGTCTTTGCCCTGTTGCAAGGGGGCGGCAATGCCGTGGGGCAGGCGCTTGTCACCCATCCCCTGATCCGCGCCGTGGGCTTCACCGGCAGTCTGCGCGGGGGCAGGGCCCTCTTCGACCTCTGCGCCGGGCGCCCCGAACCGATCCCCTTCTTCGGCGAGCTGGGCAGCATCAACCCGATGTTCATCCTGCCTCAGGCGCTTGGCGCGCGGGGCACGGCCATCGCGCAGGGCTGGGCCGCCAGCCTGACCATGGGGGCAGGGCAGTTCTGCACCAATCCCGGCGTGGCAATCGTCATCGACGGCCCGGATGCCGCGCGCTTCGCTCAGGCTGCGCAATCCGCGCTTGGCGATGTCGCCGCGCAGACCATGCTGACCGATGGCATCGCCGCCGCCTATCGCAGCGGCTGTGCGGCGGCACTGGCCGCACCCGGTGTCGATCCCCTTATCCAGGGACAGGCCGATGGCCGCACCGCCTTGCCCGTTCTGCTGCGCGTCAGTGGCGACACATGGCAGTCCCGGCCCGACCTGCATCACGAGGTATTCGGCCCTCTGGGTATCCTGATCACCGTCAGGGATGCCCCGCAGATGGAGGCGATAGCCCGCGATCTCGAGGGGCAATTGACCTGCACCCTGCATCTGGATGCGGGCGATACGGATCACGCACGCCGCCTGATGCCGATCCTCGAACGCAAGGCCGGGCGGGTGCTGGCCAATGGTTTCCCCACCGGGGTCGAAGTCTGCGATGCGATGGTGCATGGTGGGCCCTATCCCGCCAGCACGAATTTCGGCGCGACCAGCGTGGGCACCATGGCGATCCGCCGTTTCCTGCGCCCCGTCGCCTATCAGAACATGCCCGCGGCGCTGCTGCCGCAAGACCTGCAAGAAGGATGATCCCGATGGATGAAACGCTCCGCGACCAATTGATGACCGTGTCCGTCGCCACGCTCTCGACCGTGCTCTACAAGCGCGGGCTGCGCAATCAGGTGATCCAGGGCGTGCGCCCCGTCGCCGCCAAGGGGCGCAACATGGTCGGCCCTGCCGTCACCCTGCGCTACATCCCCGCGCGTGAGGATCGCAACGGCATCGAGGTGTTCCGCCGCCCCGACCATCCGCAGCGGGTGGCCGTCGATACCTGCCCCGAAGGGGCGGTTCTGGTGATGGATTGCCGCAAAGACCCGCGCGCCGCC
Source organism: Paracoccaceae bacterium (assembly GCA_024304855.1). Taxonomy (GTDB): domain Bacteria; phylum Pseudomonadota; class Alphaproteobacteria; order Rhodobacterales; family Rhodobacteraceae; genus Seohaeicola. Next base: position 3,381 of record JAMWZG010000019.1, on the reverse strand, counting down.
TCGGCCGGCGACATCCTTGTCACTCGGCTGATGATGCGCGGCGCGGCGGGCGTCGTCACCGATGGCGGCTTCCGCGACGCGCATGAGATTGCAGGTCTGGACATCCCCGCCTATCACACGCGCCCGTCCAGCCCCACAAACCTGACCCTGCACGAGGCTTATGATCTGAACCTGCCCATCGGCTGCGGCGATGCGCCGGTTTTTCCGGGCGACATCATCGTGGGCGATGCCGATTGCGTCATCGTCATCCCGCAGGACATCGCCGCCGACGTGGCGCGCGAGGCGGTCGAAATGTCGGTCTACGAGGATTTCGTGGTCGAGCAGGTCAAGGCCGGCGCCTCGATCATCGGGCTTTATCCCTGCACCAAAGATGAACACGCCCAGGCCTTCGCCGCATGGCGCAAGGACAGGGGGCGCTGAGCTTTCCACCTCGGCAAGACTGAAAAAGCCGGGGCGACCCCCCGGCTTTTCCATCTCTCACCGGCCTCGCGCCTCATCGCTTGGCGCGATTGGCCGCCTCGGCCTTCAGCGTTTCCTTGAGAGAAACGCGCGGCTCGTCATTCTCCTCGTCCCAGGCATCAGACCTTTCGCGGGAATTGAGGAACAGCGCCAGCGCACCCAGCGACAGGCCGATAAGGTCGGTCACAAGCCCCGGATTGATCAGCGTCAACGCCGCCGCCACCAACAGACCCCGCGCGATCCACCCCGTCGGCCTGAGCAGGAACCCCGCCAGACCCGCCGCCAGGAACGTCACGCCCATCGTCGCACTGAACGCGGTCAGGATGATCTCGGTCCATGTCCCGATCATCAGCAGCGACGGCCCGAACACGAACATGAACGGGATGATATAGCCCGTCAGCCCCAGCCGCACCGCCACCCATGAGGTCGCCATGACCGGCGATTGCGCAATGCCGCAGGCGGCATAGACCGCAATGGCCACAGGCGGCGTGATCGCCGACAGGATCGCATAGTAAAAGACGAACATATGCGCCGCCGGGATCGACACGCCCATGTTCACCAGCGCCGGCACCAGCAGCGCCACCTGCACGATATAGGCCGGCGTTGTCGGCATCCCCATGCCCAGCACGATTCCGGCCATCATCGTCAGAACCAGCGCAAAGATCAGCTGCTGCCCGGCCGCCGCCTTGACCAGCCCGGTGAAGGTCAGGCCCAGCCCGGTCTGCGCGATCACACCGATCACGATACCAGCTGTCGCACAGGCCAGCGCCACGGCCACCGAATTGACCGCCCCCGAATGCAGCGCGTCGATCAGCTTGGGAAAGGTGAACTCATGCCGCGTCGTCTTGCGCATCAGGACGACGGGGATCACCGACAGGATACCACCCAGCGCCGAGAAGGGCGCGGAATAGCCTCCCATCAACATGCCGACGATCACGACAAGCGGCAGGAACAGATGCCCCTCATCCTTGAGAACCTTGCCCACACGCGGCAGGTCGGACTTGGGCAAACCCTTCATCCCGCGCTTGCGCGCCTCGAAATGCACCGCCAGAAAGACCGCCAGGAAATAAAGCAGGGCAGGCATCAGCGCATAGCCTGCCACGGTCAGGTAACTGACCCCCATGAACTCGGCCATAACAAAGGCCGCAGCCCCCATGATCGGCGGCATGATCTGCCCGCCCGTCGAAGCGACAGCCTCGACCGCACCGGCGAATTGCGGGCGATAGCCGATCCGCTTCATCAGCGGGATCGAGAAGGTGCCCGTCGTCATCACATTCGCCACGGCCGAACCCGAGACAGAGCCGAACAGACCCGATGTCACCACCGCCACCTTGGCCGGGCCACCCGCCGCATGGCCGGTCAGCGCCAGCGCGAAATCCATGAACAGCTTGCCGATGCCAAAGCGTTCCGCCAGCGCGCCGAAGATCACGAACAGCACCACATAGGTGGCCGAGACCTGCGCCGGCACACCAAACAGCGCATCGGTGGTCATGTATTGATATTCCAGCAGCCGAACCAGATCGGCCTGCGTAAAGAACACCTGATAGGTCAGAAAGATGACCGCCGTCAGCGGCAGGATGAACCCGATGGCGCGCCGCGTCGCCTCGAGAATGGTGACCAGCATCATCACGGCAAAGACCTGATCCATAACCGACACCGGCCCGACATAGGCCATGCGCGTGTTGAAATAGGTCTGGTTCACAATGGGATAGCTGGCCGCCGCCAGCGCCACGAACATGAAGGCGATGTCGATCACACCCGCCGGCTTGCCGCGCCGCGCCTCGGTCATCGGCAAGGCCAGATAGGCCAGCGCCAGCGCAAAGCCGAAATGCGTGGCCCGCAGCGTAAAGGCGTTGGGCGGCCCGAACCATGCCACATAGAGGTGAAAGAGGCTCATCGACACAGCCACCGCAATGGTCAGCCGTCGCAGCCAGACATCTACTGCCAGCATGGGTTCTATCCGGTCATTCAAGGGCAAAGGACGGAACGGGCCATCTGTCCTGATGGCCCGCCCCGGATGGGTTTACTGGTTGGCGTCGTAGAAGGCCTTGGCCGCCGCGTGCAGCGGCACGCCCCCTTCGTCGCGCATCTTCTCGATCGTGATGTCGCGCAGGGCGGCACTGATCGTCGCCAGATCGCCACGCTCGGCCCACATGTTCTCCAGCAGCGCGGTCACGACCGCATCATCCAGATCACAACGCCCGATCAGCTGGGTCATGTAACCCACGACCGTCACATCCTCGGCCTGTCCGGGATAGGTGCCAGCCGCGATGGTCAATGAGGCATAGCCGGGATTGATCTCGGCGCGCATCTTGTCGATGAACTCCTGCGTCAGCGGCACCATCGTGATCTCGGTCGAATTGGCAAGGTCCATGATCGCCGATGCAGGTGCCGTGGTGCCTGCGGTGAAAAGATCGGCATTGCCGTCCTGCACAAGTCCGACCCCGTCCGAATAGGACACGTAATCCACGCTGCGCATGTCGTCATAGCTGGTGCCTGCTGTTTGCAGAATGGCGCGCATCACCTGCTCGGCGGTGTTGCCCACAGGCTGCGTCACGATCCGCTTGTCCTTGAGATCCTCGACCGAGGCGATCCCGCTGTTGGTCGGTGCAACCATCTGGAAATACTGCGGATAAAGCGTCGCCATCAAACAGATGTTGTCGGCCTTGCCTTCAAAGGGCGCGCGCCCCTCCAGCGCATCCACGACCGAGATCGAGTTGCCGAAAGCCAGATCCGTCTGCCCGCCCTGCACGCCTTGGGCATTGGCGACACCGCCACCCGGCAGAACCTGCACGCCGATGCCTTCGTCGGACAGCATCGACTGGATCGCACCGCCCAGCGGATACCAGGCACCGCCCTGCGGGCCCGTCATGATCTTGATCTGTTGAGCATTGGCCTGACTGGCCATGGCCGCCATCGCGA
>JAMWZG010000189.1 GCA_024304855.1 Paracoccaceae bacterium | reverse complement strand
CCATGGCGAGGATGGCAATGACGCCGTCGAAGCCGCCGTCAAGGCCGAGGTCGAGGCGCTGTGCAAACGCTTCCCGATCTATCCGGGCCTCTGATCCGCCTCATCCTGACGCGACAAGACCACGCGCCGCATCCCTGACCGGGTGCGGCGCAATCCGTTTCAGATCATCCCCTGCCAGCGCAGGAATGCCACCAGCAGCGCCGCAAACAAAAGCGCGTTGAAGGCCAGACCGCCCAGCACCCCCAGAAACGCCCCGCGTCGCAGATAGGCCGCATCGATCGCCTTCAGATGATCGCGCACCTCGGCATGGGCGCGGGCGACGGCACTTGCATCTATGCGGCGCGCCAGCTTGGGATGGGCCGACAGCGCCTCGGCCTCGGCCACGATCTGCCCCTGCGCGCGGATGCGGGCAGGCAGACGCCGCCCGGCGCGGCGCAGACGCTCCTCAAGGCTTCCGTGTTTCAGGGACAGCCGCGCGGCCAGAAGGTCGCGCAACTCTTGGGATCTGGCTGAAATATCGTCTTGCAAAACGCGGGTCTCCGGCAATGGCCCATCCTGACCCGGTTGCCGGCTGCGCGCAAGACGGCTCAGGCCGCCTGTGCGCTGGCCTGAATATCGCTCAGCGCCCTTGCCGCGATCTCGAATGACCGCACTCGCGCCGCATGATCATGGATCATCCCCGTCACCATCAGCTCATCCGGCCGGTAGCGCGCCACGATCTGCGACAGGCCGCGATGCACCGCATCGGGGTTGCCCACTGCGGACACCGCCATCGCCTCCTCGACCATGCGTAGCATCGGGGCTGGCACCTGCGCCGCGACATCCCTGACCGGATGCGGCAGCTTTCCGGGCTGACCCGAGCGCAGCCGCGCAAAGGACAGGATCTGCGAGCTGCGCAGATACCGCGCCTCATCCTCCGTCTCGGCGGCGCAGACACCGGCAGCCACCATCACATAGGGCTTGGCCAGATATTTCGACGGCCGGAACGTCGCGCGATAGGTGCGCAACGCCTCGTCCAGCATCTGCGGCGCGAAATGCGAGGCAAAGGCATAAGGCAGCCCCATATAGGCCGCGAACTGCGCCCCGAACAGGCTGGAGCCCAGAATCCATACAGGCACATGCGACCCCTGCCCCGGCACGGCGCGCACGCGGGCATCGGGGGCGGCCTCGTCCAGATAGCCCAGCAACTCGGCCACATCCTGCGGAAAGGTATCGGCCCCGTCCATATAGCGGCGCAAGGCCCGCGCGGTGTTCATGTCGGTGCCCGGCGCCCGGCCAAGGCCAAGGTCGATCCGGCCCGGAAACAACGCCTCCAGCGTGCCGAACTGCTCGGCCACCACAAGGGGCGCGTGATTGGGCAGCATGATCCCACCCGATCCCACGCGGATCGTCGATGTCGCCGCCGCCACCCGCCCGATCACCACCGCCGTCGCGGCACTGGCGATGCCCGGCATGTTGTGATGCTCGGCCAGCCAGAACCGGTGATAGCCGGCGCGCTCCGCATTCACGGCCAGATCGACAGTATTGCCCAGCGCCTCGGCCGTGCTGGCCCCCTCGGGCACCGGGGACAGATCCAGAAGCGAGAAATGATGCATGATGTTGATCCTCTTCAATGTCAGTCTAGGCGACAGGCCCGGTCGGGCCAAGCCGTATCGGCACAGTGCCCTGTCACAGCGGCCAGACCAGCAGCAGCAGCGGCAGGCTGACCGCGACCACCAAAGCCTCGAGCGGCAGGCCAAGCCGCCAGTAATCGCCAAAGCCGAACCCGCCGGGCCCCAGAATCAGCGTGTTGTTCTGATGCCCGATCGGCGTCAGAAAGGCGCAGGAGGCGCCAATCGCCACCGCCATCAGGAAACTGTCCGGGCTGACCCCAAGGGTCGCCGCAATCCCCAGGGCGATGGGGCACATCACCGCCGCCGTCGCCGCGTTGTTCATCACATCAGACAGGAACATGGTGACGATCAGGATCACCGCAAGGGCCGCAACCGCATTCCCCTGCGCCACCGTCTCGACCAGAAACCGCGCCATGACATCCGCGGCCCCCGTCGCCTCCATCGCGCCCGCAACCGGGATCAAGGACGCCAGCAGCACGACCACAGGCCAGTCGATCGCTGTATAAACCTCGCGCGGCGGCACCGTGCGCAGGATCATCGACACCAGCACGCCCAGCGCAAAAGCCGCCGCCGCCGGCAGCACCCCGAAGGTCACAAGCGCTATGGCCCCGCCCATGATCGCCATGGACAGCACCGCCATGCGCGTGTCGGGAATACGCAAATCCCGCTCGCCCAAGGGCACGCAGCCCGTGTCATTGGCGAAATCCGACAGCACCTCGGCCGGCCCCTGCATCATCAACAGATCGCCCGACTTCAGCCTCAGCGTGCGCAGCCGCGCCTGCGGACGACGCCCCTCGCGCGCCACAGCCAGCAGGTTCAGACCATAGCGCGAGCGCAGCCGCAGATCGCGCGCCGACCGCCCGACCAGACTTGACGCCGGCAGGATCGCCAATTCACGCAGCACGATATCCTCGTCGCGGCGGCTGTCCTCTTCCTTGGCATCATCCTTGTCCTTATCCTTGTCCCTGGCCTTGCCATTGCCACCCGCCGCCCCGGCCCCATCCGCCGTGACCAGATCCTTGAGCCCGGCCTCCTCGGCCTTGGCCTCCTCGGCCTTCCCGGATTTCGCCTCCGCCTCCGCCTTCGCCTCCTTGTCGGACTTGTCGGACGACCGCCCCTGCTGCTCCAGCTTGATGCCAAACGCCGACAGCGCCTCGGCCAGCCCATCCACATCGGCCTCCAGCATCAGGATGTCATCCGCCTTGACCCGCCGCCCGCCATGCGGGGCGCTCATCTTCACCTCATTGCGCACCAGCGCCGTGATCTGCGCCCCGGCCCCGTCCAGCTCCGCCTCGATCTGGCGCAGCGTCAGACCCACGGCCTTGCTTTTCTCCGGCACCCGCACCTCGGTCAGATAGGCGCCCGTCTCGAACCCCTCCCCGGTCGAGGCTTTGCGCGCAGGCACCAGCCGCCAGCCGACCAGCACGACAAAGACCAGCCCGGCCACCGCCACCGCCAGACCGACAGGCGTGAAATCGAACATGCCGAACTGCCCCAGCCCGGCATCGGCGCGAAAGCCCGACACGATCAGGTTCGGCGGCGTGCCCACCAGCGTTGTCATGCCGCCCAGGATCGTGCCAAAGGCCAAGGGCATCAACACCTGCCCCGCCGTCATGTCCAGCCGCCCCGCCGCCTGAATCGCAACCGGCATCAGCAGCGCCATGGCGCCCACGTTGTTCATGAACCCCGACAGCAGCGCGCCAAGCCCCATCAGCGCTCCTAATGTTGCAATCCTCCCGGTGTTTCGCGGCAAAATCTTGCGCGTGATACCATCAATCGCGCCGGATTGTTGCAATCCATGGCTCAGCACAAGGATACAGGCGACCGTGATCACCGCCGGATGGCCAAAACCCACAAAAGCATCCGCCGCAGGGACAAGCCCCGTCACCACGCAGGCCATGAGCGAGGCCAGCGCCACCACGTCATGCCGCAGCCGCCCCCAGAGGAACAGGCCCATCGTCAAGGCAAGAATGCCGAAAATCATCCATTGCGGCGCGGTCATGAGATAGCCTTTCCTGCACGTCCCAGTTGTGACCAATCCACAACCGGGGGCGATAGTTCCACAAGATCAAGGACATGATCAGCGGCAGGTTGATTCTGCAATCACCCATGCGATCCCGCATGACAAGGGCGGCGCACTCTCGCGCACCGCCCCGGTCGTCTCGCTTGTCGCTGCCTGCGCCGGTCGTCAGCGCGGCTCGTTCATCAGGCCCCGGATGATCGCATAGCAGGCGCCCAGCAGAACCAGCGTGAAGGGCAGGCCCGTAGACACGGCCATCGCCTGCAAGGCCGCCAGACCACCGCCCAGCAGCAGGGCAATCGCCACCATGCCTTCAAAGCTGGCCCAGAAGACGCGCTGGATCACCGGCGCATTGGTCTTGCCGCCCGCCGCGATCGTGTCGATCACCAGCGACCCCGAATCCGAGGAGGTGATGAAGAACACGATCACCAGCACGATCCCCACCAGCGAGGTGATCCCCGTCAGCGGCAGATGCGTCAGCATCTCGAACAGCTTCAGCTCCAGCGCCGCATCCTGCACCGAGGTCAGACCCTGATCGACAACCTGGCTGATGGCCGTGCCACCCAGTGCGGTCATCCACAGCACCGACAGCAGCGTCGGCACGATCAACACCGCAATCAGGAACTCGCGCACCGTGCGACCGCGCGACACGCGGGCGATGAACATGCCCACGAAGGGCGACCAGCTGATCCACCAGGCCCAGTAAAAGCCGGTCCAGCCGCTGGCAAAGTTGGAATCCTCGCGGCCGAAGGGCATCGACAGCGCCGGAAGATGCTGCGCATAGGCCCCCAGATTGGCAAAGAAGCCGGTCAGGATCGACAGCGTCGGCCCCACCGCGATGATGAAGAACAGCAGCAGCGCGGCCAGCCCCATGTTGATCTCGGACAAGAGCTTCACACCGCCATCCAATCCCCGGATGATCGACACAATGGCAATCGCCGTGATCACCACGATCAACAGGATCAGAATGGTGTTGGATGTGCCCAGGTTGAACAGGAAGTCCAGACCTGCACTGGCCTGTTGCGCGCCGATCCCCAGCGATGTGGCCAGACCAAAGACCGTGGCCAGCACCGCCAGAATGTCGATCACATGCCCCGGCCAGCCCCAGACCTTCTCGCCGAAAATCGGATAGAAGGCCGACCGCAGCGTCAGCGGCAAACCCTTGTTATAGCTGAACAAGGCCAGCGCCAGCGCGACCACGGCATAGATCGCCCAGGGGTGCAGACCCCAGTGGAAGATCGTCGCCGCCATGCCCAGACGGCGCGCCGCCTCGACATCGCCCTCGGCCCCGCCCAGGGGGGCCCAATCGGTGCGCAGACCATCCTCGCCCAGCGTCACACCGCCAAAGGCCGCCGAATAATGCGACATCGGCTCGGACACGCCAAAGAACATCAGCCCGATGCCCATGCCGGCGGCAAACAGCATCGAGAACCAGCCGACATAGCTGTAATCCGCTGTCGCCTCGGGCCCACCCAGGCGCACACGGCCCAGCGGCGACACGATCAGGAACAGACACAGCAGCACGAAAATATTGCCCGATGCGATGAAGAACCAGTCCAGATTCCCCGTCAGCCAGTCGCGCAAGCCCACGAACATGGGCTCCACCTGCGTCTGGAACGCCAGCGTCATAAAGGTGAACAGCAGGATCGCCACCGCCGACACCGGGAAAACCGGGTTGTGAATGTCGAACTCGAACACCCATTTGCGGGTCGCTATATTGTCCTGCCCGATCGTGTAATCGGTCTCGATGATTTCGGTTTCGCCTTCCGGTTCGGGAATGGCCTCGATTCCCTCGTCCTCGGGCGGGGGTGTCTTATCCTCTTCGGTCATGGCACTGTCCTTCTTGTTCTCTTGCGCTGGCGGTTCGTCCGCCAATGGTCCCGCAGACGGCCATGGCCGCCGCAGGAAACGGGGCGCGCCTCTGGCACGTCACCCGTTCAGTGAACGCGGCACATTATGGAAAACATCACCGGAACGCAACCAAAGGGGTAGGATCACACCTTCTGCACCTCGTCCAATTGCCCAGCAATAGCTGCGCCGACCGCAGAAATCCCCGCAAATGCGACCAGCAGAATGGCCGGTCCGACATAATCCGCCGCCAGCCCGAACAGCCCCCCCGCCATCAGCGCCACCCCGATCAGCGTGTTCGACAGCGCGGTATAGCGCGCACGGAAATCATCCTCGGCCATGTCGGTCAGATGCAGCTTGCGCCCCTGCCGCACCCCTTCATAGGCGATCTGCGCCGCGAAAATCGCCAGCC
>JAMWZG010000188.1 GCA_024304855.1 Paracoccaceae bacterium | reverse complement strand
GCCCGGCAGGCTTGTCCACCACCAGCCAGCCTGAAATGTCACGACCCTTGCGCTTGCGTCCCATGGTTGCTTCCCGTTGTTGTCAGAGCGCGGGGCCTAGCCCAAGGGCGGCTTTGTGTCAAACACAGGCACCCGTGGCAGCCGTGGACCGAGTATTCGGGGAACGATGAAAGGCGGGGTCAGTCATCCGCCGCGACCGGAAGGCCGATGATCGGCCCCATGCGGAAACCGCTGTCCGACCGTCCCAGCTGCGGGGCGTGCAGGCGCGAGATATTGCCGTCGAAGTAAAGCGCCTGCGGCAGGGCTAGCGCGTCACGGAAGAAACGGGCGAACTGATGGAAGGTGACGGGGTTGCGCGAGATGGCAAAGATCGCGCGGTCGCCCTCCGTGGTTGTGCCCACGCCGTTGCGGATATAGCGCGACGTGCTGTCGGGCAGGAAACGCGGATGCAGCTCTCCGTCGATCACCAGCATCGGCCCCGATTGGGTGGCGGCGCGGCAGGCGGGTTGCTCGCGCTGATAGCGCAGGGTTTCGATGACCCGCGCGCCGGTGTCGGTCAGGCACAAAAGGCCGTTGGGCAGAAGGCCGAAATTGCCGAAACTCTCGCGCGTTTGCAGGGGTGCGCGGATCTCGCCATTCTCGATATAAAGACCGACCGGGCGGCGGTCGCTGTGATACATGCCTGCATTCATGGCAAAGCCAAGGGTCTGGCCCTGTTTCGCCAACCTCTCCTCGATCGCTGCGAAATGGCCGTATGGCCGGCCTGCGGCATCGTTCAGGAACAGCTCCAGCCGCTGCGTCGTGGGATCGACCTCGCAGATCGCATAGAGGATGCCGTCGTGCATGATCTCGGAACAGGTCAGCGCGCGCGACGGGGCCGCGGCCATCCCTGCCAGCAGGGCGGCCAGTGCCAGAAGGGCGCGCATCACTCGTCCAGATCGCGCCGGACCTCGTCCTGCGCAAAAAGGCGGCGGGTCTCATCCATGCGGTCGAAGGTCTCGTCCAGCTGGAAGCGCAGTTCGGGGACGAATTTCAGCGTCAGTTTCTTGCCGATGATCCGCCGGATCTCGCCCTTGTTGCGGGCCAGCAGTTTCAAAAGCTCGTCCTTGCCCTGACCGCCCAGCGGCAGGACATAGATCGTGGCCACGCGCAGATCGGGGTTCACGCGCACCTCGCCCACCGTGATGGACAGGCGGTTGAGGTCGGGATCGTGAATGTCGCCGCGCAGCAGCACTTCGGACAGGGTGCGGCGGATGAGTTCACCAACACGGAGCTGACGTTGGCCGGGGCCGGGGGAGGATGTGCTTTTTGCCATGCCGCCCATCTAAGCTGTCCGGCGGGCTTTGCCAAGCCGCCGATGCTTGGATATGAGGGGCAGGACAGCAGCAGGAGCGGACAGGATGACGGACAGCATCGCAAACGGGCCGGGGATCGTGGTGACGGGCGCATCGGGGCGGATGGGACGGATGCTGGTGCAGACCATCACCGCCAGCGATCAGGCGCGTCTGGTGGGCGCGGTGGAACGCGCGGGCCATGACTGGATCGGGCAGGATCTGGGTCACGCCATGGGCGGCGCGGCCCTTGGCGTGACCGTGACGGATGACCCGCTGGAGGCTTTTGCAAAGGCGCAGGCGGTGATCGACTTCACCAGCCCGGCGGCGACGGTGGAATTCGCGGCCCTGGCCGCACAGGCGCGCGCGGTGCATGTGATCGGCACCACCGGCCTGTCCGACGATGATCTGGCCGCGATCAAGGCCGCCGCCCGCCACGCGGTCGTGGTGCGCGCGGGGAATATGTCCCTGGGTGTCAACCTTCTGGTGCAACTGACGAAACGGGTGGCCGCCGCGCTGGATGCCGATTTCGACATCGAGGTGATCGAGGCGCATCACAACCGCAAGGTCGATGCACCCTCGGGCACGGCCCTGATGCTGGGCGAGGCGGCCGCCATCGGGCGCGGTGTACGGCTGGAGGATGTGCGCGATGCCGCGCGCGAGGGGATGACCGGCGCACGGGAACGCGGCCATATCGGCTTTTCCGCCATTCGCGGCGGTGACATCGTGGGCGAGCATGACGTGATGTTCGCCGCCCCTGGCGAGCGGATCATCCTGCGCCATGTCGCGACCGACCGCGCCGTGTTCGCGCGCGGCGCGCTCAAGGCCGCGATTTGGGGGCAGGGGCGGCACCCGGGCGAATATGACATGGTGGATGTGCTGGGCCTCTCGGCGCAGTAAGGCAGGAGCGGTCGTCCGGGATGATGGATCGGCAGGAAGCTGCCGAGCCTCGCGCGGATGTGACCGCGTTCATGATCCGTAAGCCTGATTCTGACGTAATGATACGGAATGCAGACAAAACCCTGTGGAGGTGGATCATGAGAACCGCTGCCCTATCGCTGAGCCTTGCCATGTGCCTTGGTGTCGCCGTTCCGGCCATGGCCGAACAATTCACGCCGATCCCGGATGAGAATGCCTTCCTGTCCACCGTGGCGGGTAAGGATCTGCGGCTGAAAGGCTATGGTCCCATCGTGGTGCGCCTGACCGTGCAGCCGGATGGCGCGATCACGGGGCGCGGGATGGGCTGGGATGTCACCGGGGCATGGCGCTGGCAGGATGGGCTGTTCTGCCGCGATCTGAACTGGGGTGGCAGCGATCTGGGGCAGAATTGTCAGGCCGTGCTGGTGCAGGGGCAAACCGTGCGCTTCGTCTCGGACGCGGGCAAGGGCGATTACGCGGATTTTGCCCTGCAATGATCTGCGCCGTGACCCGCCATCAGAAGTCGATGGCGATGCCCTTCTTTTCCCAATCACCGTAACGGACGGGCTCCGGCCCGTTGCGCCCGCCCAACTCCTTCGGCAAATCAAGCGATTGCGCTGTGCGGCGACGCTCCTCCGCCTCGGCCAGGGCGCGTTGGGCGGCGGGTGGCAGGTCTGCGGTCTCGGGCTGCGGCGTCTGGTCGGTCATGGTTGTCTTCCTATCGGTCACGGCTCTTGATATACGGCGCAACCGCCTGCAAGCAAGGACTCCGCCATGGCCGCCTCTCCGAACACCGCACGCCGCGTGGCGCATCACCTGCTGGACCAGATCACCGGCGAGGGGCGTTTGATGCCCGAATTGCTGGCGGCAGGGGTGCTGGACCGGCTTGATCCGGCAGACCGGGCGCGAGCGCAGCGTCTGACGCTGGATACGTTGCGCGGGTTGGAGCGCGCGGATCGCCTGCTGGAAAAACATCTGCGGAAAAACCCACCCCTGACTGTGCGCAACATGCTGCGGCTGGCGACTGTGGAAATCTGCATGGGCGGTGACGCGCATGGCGTGGTGAACGAGGCAGTGGCGATTGTCGGGCAGGACAAGCGGACGGGTGCGCTCAAGGGGCTGGTGAACGCCGTCCTGCGCAAGATCGCGGTCGAAGGGCCGGCGGCCTGGGCGAAACTGCGAGTGCCGCGCCTGCCCAAATGGCTGCGTGATCCGCTGGTTGCGGCTTACGGCGCGCCAGTCGTGGCGGCGATGGAGGCGGTGCAATTCGCCACGCCGCCGCTGGACCTGACGGCCCGGGGCGATGCGGCGGCGGTTGCTGCCGCCGTGGGGGGCGCGGTGCTGCCCACGGGATCGGTGCGGATCGCGGGCGCGGGGCAGGTGACGGCGCTGCCCGGCTATGACAGCGGCGACTGGTGGGTGCAGGACGCGGCGGCGGCGATCCCGGCGCGGGTTCTGGCCGCGCGGCCGGGCGAGGCTGTGCTGGACATGTGCGCTGCACCGGGTGGCAAGACGATGCAACTGGCCGCCACGGGCGCGCAGGTGACTGCGCTGGATATATCCGAGGCGCGGATGGCGCGGGTGGCGGCCAATCTGGCGCGCACCGGGCTTGTCGCGGATGTGGTGGTGGGCGATGCGATGACCCATCAGGGACAATATGATGCGATCCTGCTGGATGCGCCCTGTTCGGCCACCGGCACGATCCGGCGGCATCCCGACCTGCCCCATGCCAAGGACGGATCGGATTTCGGCGCCCTGATGGAGATGCAGGCCGCGATGCTGGATCATGCCCTGACCCTTTTGAAACCGGGCGGGCGGTTGATCTATTGCACCTGCTCGCTGCTGCCTGATGAGGGCGAGGTGCAGGTGGACGAGGCTTTGGCGCGCCATCCGGGATTGCGGGTGGACCGCGCGGCGCTGGACCTGGCCGGGCTCGATCCCGCCTGGATCACCGAGGAGGGCGGGTTGCGCCTGCGGCCCGATCTCTGGGCGGATCAGGGCGGGATGGACGGGTTCTATATCGCCTGCCTGCGGATGGCGTGACGCTGCGGCAATCGCAGCGCCCGGATGCACGGTCCTGCGGATATTTTCGGCAAGAAGAAGCGGGGCCGGGAATTCGGCGGTGACTTGGCGCGGGGCGCGCGTTATGCTGCCCCAAAGACGCGTCAACCCGCGCGAGAGGCAGAGCAATGTCCCGACCCGACAGCTTTTCGGCGCGTCGCAGGCGCTGGATGCACCGCTTTCATGCGCGGCTGAGCACGCTGAGCCGGCCCGCCACCGGCTTTGTCAGCCAGCCTGAACCCCGCACGATCGGCAGTTTTGCCCGTGGCCGACAGTTGGTGGCGGGGAATTACCTGTTCGCCGGACATCTGGTCGAGGCGCCGGGGCAGTCGATCTGGGACATCACCGCGCCGGATGATCTTTTCGCGGACGAACTGCATGGTTTCGGCTGGATGGATGATCTGGCCGCTGTCGGCGACGGCGCGACGCGGGCACTGGCGCAGGGCTGGCTCTGGGGCTGGATCGCGCGATTCGGGCGCGGGCAGGGGCCGGGCTGGACGCCCGATCTGACCGGGCGGCGGGTGATCCGCTGGATTCATCACGCGCTTTTCGTGCTGCGCGGGCAGGAGAAGGACGCCTCTGACGCCTTCTATCGCTCGCTGGCGCAGCAGGCGATCTTTCTGGGGCGGCGCTGGCGCGCGGCCTCGGCCGGGTTGCCGCGGATCGAGGCGCTGACAGGCATGATCTATGCGGGACTGTCCTTGCAGGGGATGGAGCGGCTGGTCGATCCGGGCGTCCGGGCGCTGGCCCGCGATTGCCGCACCCATGTGGACGGGCAAGGCGGTATTCCCACCCGCAACCCCGAGGAATTGCTGGAGGTGTTCACCCTTCTGACCTGGGTGGCGGCCGCGCTGGGCGAGGCGGGGCGGACAGTGCCGCCCGATCTTCTGGCGGCGATTGACCGCATCGCCCCCAGCCTGCGGACGTTGCGCCATGCCGATGGCGGATTGGCGCGGTTCCATGGTGGCGGGCGCGGGCTTGAGGGGCGGCTGGATGCGGCGCTGGCGGCCTCGGGCGCCAAGGGGCGGATGCCTGAGGGGCTGTCGATGGGCTTTGCCCGGCTGGGCGCGGGGCGCAGCAGCATCATCGTCGATGCAGCCCCACCACCGGCGGGGGCGGCCTCGGTCAATGCCCATGCTTCGACGCTGGCGTTCGAGCTGACCTCGGGGCGGCGGCCCGTGATCGTCAACTGCGGATCGGGTGCCGCCTTCGGCACCGACTGGCGCCGCGCCGGGCGTGCCACGCCCAGCCATTCCACGCTGACGCTGGCCGGCTATTCCAGTGCGCGGTTGGGCAAGGCCAAGGGCGGCATCCCCGGACGGGCGGAATGGTTGATGGACACCCCCCGTGCGGTCCCGGTCGAGATGTCGCAAGCCTCTGACGGGGTGCGGTTTCAGGGCGGCCATGACGGCTATGTGCGCACCCATGGCCTGACCCATGCGCGCACGCTGGAGCTGACCTTCGATGGCAGCGGGCTGGCGGGCGAGGATCTTCTGATCGCCCTGAACAGCGCCGCGCAGAAGGTGTTCGACCGGCAGATGGATGCCGTCCGGTTGCAGGGGATTCCCTTTGCCATCCGCTTTCACCTGCATCCCGAGGTCGAGGCCGAGCTGGACATGGGCGGCACGGCCATCTCTCTGGCGCTGAAA
>JAMWZG010000187.1 GCA_024304855.1 Paracoccaceae bacterium | reverse complement strand
TGCCGTACGCACGACGGCGCCGACCACCTCGCTCTGGCCGACGCGTACCTTGCCGACAATCCCGGGCTTTCCCCGGGTGCGCTGAGCGCAACCCGTCACTTTCTGAAGTGGGCGCAGGCACGGAAAGTCTCTGTCCGCGACCTCAATGCGTCGGATGTCGGTAGGTTTCTTCGTCATCGCTGCCGCTGCGGTCGCTACAGCCCCAATCAGTTGCGAAGCCCGATGTACGCGACCTATACCCGCCGGTTTCTTCGATATCTCGAAGAGACCGGCATAGTTGAGATCCCAAACAACACGGCCCGACTAGGACAGCACCTGGAGGCTTTTGCCAAGAAGCTCGACACCGCTGGCTACAGCGAGGTGTCGCGCGCATCATTGCTCAGCCACGCCGCCCATTTTGCTGAATGGGTCCTACAACAGCGAGTCCCGGTGACTGCAATTGGTGAAGGAACCATCGATCAGTTCGCGTGGCACGAATGCCGATGCGGCGAGATGACCAAACATGGCAAAAGGGTGCTAGCGTCTCACTATAAGAACCGCAAGCGAGGTGCCCGTGCGCTTGTTCGACACCTGATTGACGAAGGGCTGGTCCGGCCCAAAGCAACTGACGGCGTCTCCGCAAAAGACCCACGTCTGATCGGGTTTTCGGAATGGCTGCGAAGTGAGCGTGGAGTGACGCCCGAGACCGTACGGCGATATTTGAACGAAGTGGGTCGCTGGCTGGACAGCCTGGGTGCAACGCCGGACGATTACGATGCGGCGGCCATCCGTACGATCGTATTGGATCAAGCTAAAGAACGGTCCCAATCATCTGTGCGCAAGACGGTCACCGTGTTGCGCGCCTTCCTACGCTTTACGATCGTCCAGGGCGCATGCGCCCCGTCGCTCCTGCATGCGGTGCCATCTGCTGTTCGGCGCAAGCTTTCTACAGTCCCGCGCACGATCCCTACGGCGAAGATCGAAGAGATCATTGCCTCCTGTCGCTCCGATACGCCGGTTGAGATCCGAGACCGCGCAATACTTCTCCTCCTCGCCCGGTTGGCCCTGCGCGCGGGAGACATCTGGCAGTTGCACCTGTCAGATATCGACTG
Organism: Paracoccaceae bacterium; assembly: GCA_024304855.1. Lineage (GTDB taxonomy): Bacteria > Pseudomonadota > Alphaproteobacteria > Rhodobacterales > Rhodobacteraceae > Seohaeicola. The sequence goes on along the minus strand of JAMWZG010000187.1, from coordinate 4,898 downwards.
GCGCACGAGTCGGTTGCGATTACACGGCAAGGGCAGGCGTGGCGTTATGATGCCGCTGCCGCAGGATGTAGGCGATGCGCTGCTGGCCTATATCGAAGATGCGCGTCCGGTGGTCGCGTCGAACAGGGTCTTTCTCCGAGTCCAGGCTCCTTTCACCCCGCTGCGATCCTCTGCCGAGATCGCCGGGATCGTTTCCCGCGTCATGAGCCGGGGAGGTTTTACCGACTTGCCGACTGGTTCGCATGTCTTTCGTCATTCACTGGCCTCCGCCTGGCTGCGCGGCGGTGCGGACCTTGACCTGATCGGTGCAGCGCTGCGCCACAGTTCGCGCGATACGACCGCGATCTACGCCAAAGTCGATGTTGGGATGCTGGCAGAAGTGGCTCAGCCGTGGCCGGGAGACGCGTCATGATACATCACCATGTAGACCGCTTCGTCCAACTCAACCGCACACTCGGAAAGAAGTTCGCCGCACAGGAGACATCCTTGCGCGCCTTCGCGGATTTCGCTACAAAACGATCCATCACGCATCTGACGGCAGCGCTTATACTGGAATGGGCTGGCGACGCCGCGACGCCTTATGCTGCGCAGGCGCGGTTTGATCGCGCCCGCGCACTGGCGGTGTTCCTGCACGCGGAAGATTCACGGCACGAGATACCTGCCATGGGGCTGCTGGGTCGGTCACGACGCAGGCGGCCCGCTCCGCATATTCTGACGCGGGACCAAATCAGTCGGATCATGCAGGAAGCGCTTCTGGTGCCCGGCCTGACACCGATCAGCCCGTTGACTTACCATAACCTGTTCGGGCTGCTCGCTTCGACGGGCTTGCGGATTTCGGAGGCATTGTCCCTTCAGTGCGACGATCTTACGGCGGAGGGCCTCATGGTCCGGAGCGGCAAATTTGGTAAGAGTCGTCTCGTTCCAATACATGTTTCGACCCGCGCCGCGCTGGAATGTTATCGCGAAGCCCGCGCGGCCGTGCGTAACGCGAACGACGATCTTTTCGTTCTTGGTCATGGTCATGCCCCGACAAAAACACGGGCCCATGTGGTCTTCGTTCGGATCGTCCGGAAGCTTGGGTACCGCAATCCGACAGGGCCCGGCCCCCGGCTTCACGATCTGCGCCACACCTTCGCCGTGCGATCCCTTGAGGCCTGTGGGAACAACCCGCAGGCAGTGTTGCGGCACATGAAAGCTCTGAGCACCTACCTCGGCCATGTCGATATTGCCAACACCTACTGGTACCTTGAGGCTACGCCGGTTCTTCTGAAGATGATTGCGGCGACCGCCGAGGAGACCTGGATCGGAGGTGCGGCATGACCCCGCTCGCCCCCGACCTTTCAGCCTTCCTGCAAACTCATCTTCCCGATGAATGCGGCGCAAGCCGACATACCATCGCAGCCTATGCCCGTGCGTTCACCCTCTTGCTGCGGTTTGTCGCCGGGCGGGTCAAGCGAACCCCATCGGAACTTTTTATCGAAGACCTCGACATTCAGACGATCAGGGCGTTCCTCGAACATATCGAAGAAGGACGTGCCAATTCCGTCAGGTCCCGCAATGCGCGACTTGCGGCGATCAAATCCTTTTTCCGTTTCGTCGAACATCGCCAACCGGCCTGCCTTGAGCAGGCGATGATGATCCGGGCCATGCCGACCAAGCGAACAGACAACAAGCTGATCGATTATCTTACAAAGGAAGAAGTCCGCGCCTTGCTTGCCGCGCCGAACCGCCACACGCCAGGCGGATTGCGGGACCGCGCCATGCTGCATCTGGCCTATACCGCAGGGTTGAGAGCGTCCGAACTTCTGGCTGTGCGGATGGACGATTTTCCCGACGGGTCGTTTTCTAGCGTACGGATATTTGGCAAGGGGCGCCGGGAGCGTGTGCTGCCGCTCTGGAAGGAGACTCAATGTGCCATTCGCGCGTGGTTGGCCGTCAGGCCCGGTCGAGTAGGCCCGGAACTGTTCCTGAACCGTGATGGGCGCCGAATGACGCGGGACGGATTTGCATATCGGCTAAGGCAGCATGTGGCGACAGCCGAACGCTCGACGCCGTCGATTGCCGCAAAACACGTCACTCCGCATGTGTTGCGGCACAGCTGCGCCATGCACACGCTTCAGGCCACCGGTGATATCCGCAAGGTCGCGCTCTGGCTTGGCCATGCCAGCATCCAGACGACCGACGTGTATCTGCGCGCGGACCCGACCGAGAAGCTAGCGCTTCTGGAGGCGCACCACGCACCTCTGATCCAACCAGGCAAGTTCCGGGAGCCCTCGGACAAGCTGATGCAGATCCTGGCCGTCGCCGCGCAACGTGCTTGACCTTTGCGGTAAAATGGCGTCCCGCCCTCTGTGGGGCGCTATTCCATCACATAGCCGAGAGCCCGGTAACCGGTTCTTCTTTTGGCCGCCATTCTGGCGAGGACCGGGACCGAACTGTCTACATAGTCGACCACCAACACGTCCTTCTTGTCGTCATGTCGGCGGTGCAACCTGCCGACATATTGCGCCAGCGTTCCCTTCCATGCGATCGGCATCGTCAGGAACAGGGTGTCGAGCCGCGCGTCATCGAAGCCTTCGCCGATATAGCGCCCTGTCGCGAGGATCAGCCGTTCCTCATCGTCATCCACATTCAGCGCCGCATGCGCGGCCTTCTGGTCCTTTGCGGACATGCCGCCACGGAGCACGACGATGTTCTTCGCAAATCGGGAGAACCGCTGATGAAGATGCTCGAGGTGATCCTTCCGCTCGGTTAGTATGATCGGCGAGCGTTTGGCCTCCAATGATTTCAGCACGTCGTCGAAGATCAGATCGTTTCGGGCCTCGTCCTCCGCCAGAGCGGCATAGATCGCGGGCATTGACGGGCGCTCGGCCATGGCGAGGGCTTCTGGCAGCCGGAATCTCGTGTGACGTTCCCGCGCTCGATGGCGCAGTCCGCTTTCGGCTGCCTGCGATTTGGCGCTCACCTGATGGCGCACCGGGCCACATTGCATGAAGATGATCGGATGATGTCCGTCCTTTCGAGCGACCGTCGCCGACAACCCGGCGACATAGCGCGCTTTCGATCTGCGGGCGACAAGCTCAAAGCTTGCGGCGGACAGGTGATGGCATTCATCGACGACAAGATGGCCATAATCGGCAACGATATCATCAACTTCGCCCTTCCGAACCAGACTCTGAATCAACGCTACATCGATCACACCGGTGGGTTTGCGTTTTCCGGCGCCGATGGTGCCTATCAGCTTGGGATCGATCTGCAAAAATGAGCCAAGCCGTTCGACCCATTGGTTCAGCAATTCCCGGCGGTGAACCAAGACCAGCGTATTGCGAGCGCGGTGCGCAATCAGTGCCGAGGCTACCACTGTCTTGCCGAATGCAGTCGTGGCGGCAAGCACGCCGGTATCGTGTTCGGCCAATGCGTCAAACGCTCGTGATTGCTGCTGGCGAAGTTGGCCATCGAAGCAGACCGTCTCCGGCAAACGAGCTCCGTCTACACGCAAATCGTCCAGATCGGCTGTCGCACCGTGATCGGACAGGAATCTGATCGCTTCGTCGAAGCTACCGCGCGGCAGGGCAACGTGTCGGGGATGCAGTTCGGCGCAGGACACGATGCGTGGCTTGCCGAATGTTGGCAGCCGCATCGCCTGCGCGCGATAGAATTCGGGATTCTGGAACGCCGCCAACCGCACCAATTGCGCAATCATGGCCGAAGGTAGGTCAGAACGGTCGATATAGATTTGGTCTGCGACCGTCACTTTGATGGTTGTCGGAACAGGCACATCGAGGCGTCGCGGCGTGCTGCGGCGTGATGGAGGCATTTTCCACGGTTCGTCCGCCTGCTCGTCTTCTACCGGCATGCGCACACCCAGTACCCGCCCGGAAAGCTCCGCCGTTTCGACGAGGTCACTCACCGCTGCCGCCGACATTCTCGGCAGGGAAGACAAAAAGGCCCACTGATCGTCAAATGGCCGCATACCCGCGTCCACAAAGACGCTGTTGCCAGCCTTGCGCGCAGTGTTCTGGAGCGGCAGTGCGATCAGATTGCCGAAACCGCCGAGCGGCATGATATCCTGGTTTGGAAACAGCCGGTCATAGGAGGCAAAGCCAATCTCCGGCCGCCTTTCCATCGTTTCCGTGATCAGGACCGATCCGAGCTGGCGCGCCAGACGGGCGGCGACCGGTTCAGAGAAGAATATCCAGACGTGACCGCCGTTCCCCGACCTCGATCGTTCCAGCGCTGCGGGAACGCCCATTGCCCGACAGGTTTCGAGCAGCGCGTTAGCGTCGTCCGCCCAGGATGCCTTGTCAAAATCCGCGGCTAGGAACCAGCACGTATCACCGGGCAGCAGAGGATAGACGCCGGCGACAAAATCACCGCTTCGGCCATCGTCGCCGCGCAGGTGCTTTTCTATGATGCTTTCGTCCGGCAGGATGAACTTTTGATGGGGGCATTCGCCGCATTTGACCTTTGGCTTGCCGCAGATGCCCTTCACCCATTCGTTGGCGCAAGCGGGCGAATATCCTGAGCGACCGGTCTTCCTGTTTTCCCATCGCACCGGAAACACGTCAGGCCGACCGGCGAACAGGCGACGGAACAGCTCGACCTTTTGGTGCGACGGTGAAGCATTCGTAACCGGGGCGTTCTCGAAGGAGGGCTGTTTCACTGCGGGTACGTGCTCTGCAGAGAGGCGAGCCTCAAGTGCTGCAGCCTCACGCTGAAGTTGCGAGCGTTCGACGTCCAGATCGGTCAGACGGCCTCGAACCCTCGCTAACTCCGCCTCAATATTGCTTCTGTCTGCCACCTGCGATTTCCACCCAGACCTTTCCGCCCCGCCCAGCATAAAGCGCGAAAGCGACAAGCGTAAGCAGGTCCGGCCGCTCGTCGGCGGGACCGCCGAG
>JAMWZG010000186.1:2497-6163 GCA_024304855.1 Paracoccaceae bacterium | reverse complement strand
AAGCTGTTCCCCGGCCTCATCATCTATTCCGACGCGCTCAACCATGCCTCGATGATCGAAGGGGTGCGCCGCAATGGCGGGCACAAGCGCATCTTCCGCCACAACGATGTGGCGCATCTGCGCGAATTGCTGGCCGCCGACGATCCCGCCGCGCCCAAGCTGATTGCCTTTGAATCGGTCTATTCGATGGATGGCGATTTCGGCCCGATCGAGGCGATCTGCGATCTGGCCGATGAGTTCGGCGCGCTCACCTATATCGACGAGGTTCATGCCGTGGGCATGTATGGCCCGCGCGGCGCGGGTGTGGCCGAACGTGACCGGCTGATGCACCGTCTGGACATCATCAACGGCACGCTGGCCAAGGCCTACGGCGTGATGGGCGGCTATATCGCGGCCTCGGCCAAGATGTGCGACGCGATCCGCTCCTATGCGCCCGGCTTCATCTTCACCACCTCGCTGCCGCCCGCGATTGCGGCGGGGGCTGCGGCATCGGTGGCGCATCTCAAACGCGACCACGCCCTGCGCGAAAAGCACCAGACGCAGGCCAGGATCCTCAAGACACGGCTCAAGGGCCTCGGCCTGCCGATCATCGACCACGGCTCCCATATCGTGCCGGTGATCGTGGGCGATCCGGTGCATACCAAGAAGCTGTCGGATATGCTGCTTGACCGCTACGGCATCTATGTCCAGCCGATCAACTTTCCCACCGTCCCGCGCGGCACCGAACGGCTGCGCTTCACCCCCTCGCCGGTGCATGGCCCCGATGAGATGGACCGGCTGGTCAAGGCCATGGATGAGTTGTGGTCGCATTGTGCGCTGAATCGCGCCGAATTGAGTGCGTGACGAACCTACGAGTGTAAATGTTCTTGTGCTGTGTTACCGTTAGTTCAAGAAAGAGTGAGACTCGAATCGGGGATGGTCCGAGTCTGAAACCTCAAGTAACGGGGCAGCGAGTATGATCGGGCGCAGGTTCTCCCGTAAGGTAGAAGAGAAGGCGGTCGAACCCAAAGGGTTCGACGATTACGACCTGCGCTTGGGTGATCTCATGCGGGGCGAACGCGCGACCATGGGGAAATCCCTGCTGGACGTGCAGCGCGAATTGCGCATCCGCGCCGCCTATATCGCCGCCATCGAAAACTGCGATCCTTCCGCCTTTGACACGCCCGGCTTCATCGCAGGCTATGTCCGCTCCTATGCGCGCTATCTGAACATGGACCCCGACAAGGCGTTCGAGGCGTTCTGCGCCGAAAGCGGCTTTTCGACCGCGCATGGCATGTCGCCCTCAGCCTCCTCGGCCAAGCGCGCGCCACTGCCGCGTCAGGTCAACAGCGTGCGTGATCCCTTTGCCGCGCCGACCACGCCTTTCGCCCCCGCCAAGGATGCCTTCTTCAGCCAGATCGAACCGCGCGCCATCGGCTCCACGCTGGTGCTGCTCGCGCTGATCGGGACCATCGGCTATGGCGGCTGGGCCGTGCTGAACGAGGTGCAGCGCGTCACCTTCGCCCCGGTCGAGAATACGCCCGATGTGCTCTCCGATCTTGACCCGCTCCAGGCCCGCCCCGCCACCGGCATGGCCGACGCTGGCACGACGCTCGCCGCCTCGGGCGTGACGCCGCCCAGCAATGATGCGCTCACGCGCATGTATCGCCCGCAGGCGCTGGACGTGCCGGTTCTGGTCGCCCGCGACGCGCCGATCTCGACCATCGACCCGTCCACCGTCGGGGCCTTCGCGGATCGTCCCGCGCCGGATGATCTGGCCGCCGGCATCCAGACCGCGCTGTCCGAGGCGGTTCAGTTCGGCCCGCAGATGCCGCAGGTCGTGGCCGATCCCGCGCCGGGCGTGGAAATGGTCGCCGTGCGCTCGGCCTGGGTGCGGGTGAATGCCGCCGACGGTTCCGTGATCTTCGAAGGCATCATGGAGGCGGGGGACCGCTATGCCGTCCCCATGACCGAAGAGCCTGCCGTGTTGCGTGTGGGCGAATCCGGCTCGATCTATTTCGCCGTGAACGGGCAGCATTACGGCCCCGTCGGTCCGCGCGGCACTGTCACCTCGAATGTCGCGCTCAGCGTCGATCATGTGACCGCCACCTATACCGTGGCCGATCTCGAGACGGACGTGGATCTGGCCCGCACCGTGGCCGAGGCGCAGACAGGTCAGGTCACGACAGACTGATCCTGCGGCGATTGCGGCCCGGTGATGCGCGCGATATGCTGCCCGCAAACACCGCGCCCTCATCATCCCAGCAGGAATTCCTCATGTCGTTGAACCACATCCGCCCCTGGCGCAACATCTATCGCCGCAAAAGCCGGCAGATCCATGTCGGCCGCGTGGCCGTGGGGGGCGATGCGCCGATCTCGGTGCAGACGATGACCAATACGCTGACCACCGATGTGGCCGCGACCGTGGCCCAGATCAACGCCGCCGCCGAGGCCGGGGCCGACATCGTCCGCGTCTCGGTCCCCGATCAGGACAGCGCCCGCGCCCTGCGCCAGATCGTGCGCGAGGTGGATGTGCCCCTCGTGGCGGACATCCATTTCCACTACAAACGCGGGATCGAGGCCGCCGAGGCGGGGGCCGCCTGCCTGCGCATCAATCCCGGCAATATCGGTGACGCCACCCGCGTGCGCGAGGTGATCAAGGCCGCGCGCGACAACAACTGCTCGATCCGCATCGGCGTCAATGCCGGCTCGCTGGAAAAGCATCTGCTGGACAAATACGGCGAGCCTTGCCCCGATGCGATGGTGGAATCCGGGCTGGAGCACATCAAGATCCTGCAAGACAACGATTTTCACGAATTCAAGATTAGCGTCAAAGCCTCCGACGTGTTCATGGCCGCCGCCGCCTATCAGCAACTGGCGGATGCGACGGATGCTCCCATCCATCTGGGCATCACCGAGGCGGGGGGCTTCGTCTCGGGCACGATCAAATCGGCCATCGGTCTGGGCAACCTTCTGTGGATGGGCATCGGCGACACGATCCGCGTCTCGCTCTCCGCCGATCCGGTGCAGGAGGTGAAGGTCGGGTTCGAGATCCTCAAATCCCTCGGCCTGCGCCATCGCGGCGTCAATATCATCTCCTGCCCATCCTGCGCGCGGCAGGGCTTTGACGTGATCAAGACCGTCGAAGTGCTGGAACAGCGGCTGGAACATATCAAGACGCCCATGAGCCTGAGCATCATCGGCTGCGTCGTGAATGGCCCCGGTGAGGCGCTGATGACCGATGTGGGGTTCACCGGCGGCGGGGCAGGGTCGGGCATGGTCTATCTGGCGGGCAAGCAGAGTCACAAGCTGGGCAATGACCAGATGATCGAACATATCGTGGAACAGGTCGAAGCCCGCGCCGCCGTGATCGAGGCGGAACGCAAGGCCGCCGAGGGCGCGGAAGCGGCCGAGTAGGCCCCGCCCACGCTACCGCGTCAGATAACGCTCCAGCACGACGGGCGGGATATGGCCCTGCATCATCATGTCCGGCAGGACATAGGCGGGGCTTTCCGTCAGCTCCAGCATCGCCGCCATCTCACGCGCGGCGGGGTCCGAAAGGGAAAACACCGTCACCCGCAGGTCATGGCCATCCGCCAGCGCGCGCAGATCCGCTTCGGCCTGCGCGCAGGCGGCGCAGTCATCCGCTGTGAACAGGGCGATCCGCAGCCGGGCATCGGCAGGGCC
>JAMWZG010000186.1:0-2487 GCA_024304855.1 Paracoccaceae bacterium | reverse complement strand
GATCGAACAGGCGCGGGGCCAGCCGCGCCAGCCGGTCCATATCCGCCGTCACCGCCTCCTCAAAGGCAGTGGGCGGGGTCAGGGCGCGGCCCAGGATGTCAGGCTCGGCCAGCAGCAGCGCGCGGATCTCGGCCCCCAGCGCCGCGCGCCCCGCCGCATCCAGCAGCGGCTCGGCCCGGGCCGCGCCACCATGGAACAGCAACAGCGCGCAGGCCACAGCCTTCGGAACCGCCTGTGTCATTCCTGACGGGTCTGCGCCACCAGCGTCTGCATATCGGCCAGCGGCATGTAACCGCGCAGCATCTGATCCTCCAGAATGAAGGTCGGCGTCCCGGTGATCTGCAACCGTCCCGCCAGCGCGTGATTGGCCGCGATCACCTGCGTGACCTCGTCGCTGGTCATATGGCTCAGGATGGCGCCCGCATCCAGATCCAGCTCGCCCGCGATCCGCTCCAGCGCCTCGGGGGTGATGTTCCCGCGATAGCCGATCAGCACATCATGCGCCGCCTTGTAGGCGTCATCGCCCGCGATCTGCTTGACCGCGATGGCAAAGCGCGAGGCCAGCACGGATTCCTCGCCCAGAATGGGGAATTCCTTGAGGACAAAGCGGATATTGCCATCCGCCTCCAGCAGTTGCTCCACCTCCGGATGGGCGCGACGGCAGAAGCCGCAACGATAATCGGTGAACTCGACCAGCGTGATGTCCCCCTCCGGGTTGCCACCGACCCAGGAGTGATCATCCTCGAAAATCGCCTCGGCATTGACGCGGACCAGATCCACATCGCCCTGCGCCTGCGCCTCGGCCTGACGCTGCTCAAGGATGGCCACGGCCTCCATGATCACCTCGGGATTGTCCAGCAGATAGCTGCGGATCTCCTCGCGCAGTGCCGCGCGTTCGTCATCGGACATGGCGGTGATGTCAAAGGCCTGCGCCGGGGCGCTCAGCGCCATCAGCGACAGCGCGGCGCCGAATGTCACGGCGCGGAAAGGGTGGGTCATCAGGATCATCTCCGTTGTTTGGCGGCAGCTTCGGCGGCAAAGACCACATCCTGCGCGCGATTGAAAGAGGCCGACCCGCGCGGCAAAAGGCCCAGCGCGCGATTGGCATGGATCAGCGCATCCGGCAGCCGCCCGGTCAGCGCGAAACGCTCCGCCGTCACCAGCGAGGCCATGCCGTTCTGCCCGGTCTTGGCATAGGCGACAGCCAGATCGCGCAGCATCATCGCGTTGCGGAAATCGCGGTCGCGCGCGGTGGACAGCGCCTCAAGCGCAGCTTTCGGCTGATCGGCGGCCAACAGCGCGCGGCCATATCCGGCCAGGATCAGCGCATTGCGCGGGGCCAGCGCCGCCGCACGACCATAGGCCTTGACCGCCGCCCCGAACTGCCGGCTTTCCAGCAGGATCTGGCCCCGCAGGTCATGCACGAAAGGGTCATCGGGTCGCTGCGCCACCAGACGGTCCACGGCGGCAATGGCGCGGGCAGGGTCGGGGGTGCGATGCCAGGCCACCGCCTCGCGCATCAGGGCGATGTCGGCGGTCCCGCTCTGGTCCAGCCGGTCCAGCGTCCAGCGCGGCGCCCGCAGAAACGCCGAGAGTTTGCCATTGATCCGCGCGAACCAGTATTGCGCGGCGGGATCAGCCGCGACCTCGCCGCGACGCGCCTGAATATAGGCCTCGACCGCGCGCAGACGGTCACGCGACAGCGGATGCGTCCGGGCATAGGGGTCTTGCCGCCCCTCGGACAGCACCTCCTGCCCGCGAAACAGGCCCAGCACCTCGGAAAAGCCGCGCGTATCCACGCCCGCCCGCTCCATATAGCGCAGCCCATCGCTGTCGGCGGCGGATTCCTCGGCCCGCGTGTGGGACATGAACACCCGCCGCGCCGCGCTGCTGACGCCCAGACCCAGGCCCGCCGCCGCATCGCCGCGCCCCGAGGCCGCTGCCGCCGCCGCCGCCAGCGCCACACCCAACCCCGAGATCGTATTGGCGCGGCTCATGTTCTGACTGCGCCGCGCCATATGGCCATTGGCGATATGCGCCGCCTCATGCGCGATCACCGATTGCAGCATGGCCGCCGTCCTCATGCGCAAAAGCAGGCCCGAATGGATGAAGATGTGATTGTTGTCCAAGACAAAGGCATTCATCGTATCATCCTGAATGATCAGGACTTTCACGGAATTGGGCGAAAGGCCCGCCGCTTGCAGGATGGGCCGCGCCAGTTCGGACAGCGCATGTTCGATATCGGCATCCCGGATCAGCGTCACCGCGCCCGCCTGCACGACCATCGCCAGCCAAAGCACCATCCCCGTGATCAGCCGTCCAAGCTGCTGCATTGACCTGCCCGCCGTTTCCCTGTGAATTGCGCCTCGGATACGAGCATAGGGAAGAACACATGCGAAACTCAAGGCGCGGGGCGGTCGATCCCTTCATTGTGATGGATGTGATGGAGGCCGCACGCGCCGCCGAGGCGGCAGGCCGCCATATCAT
>JAMWZG010000185.1 GCA_024304855.1 Paracoccaceae bacterium | reverse complement strand
CGATGATCAGATCGGAACTGATTCAAAAGATTGCCGACGAAAATCCCCATCTGTTCCAGCGGGACGTGGAAAAGATCGTGAACACGATCTTCGAGGAAATCACCAATGCCATGGCGCGCGGCGACCGTGTCGAATTGCGCGGGTTCGGGGCCTTCTCGGTCAAGAAACGTGACGCCCGCATCGGCCGCAATCCCCGCACCGGCGAAACCGTCCCCGTGGATGAAAAATTCGTGCCCTTCTTCAAGACAGGCAAGCTGCTGCGCGACCGCCTGAACGGAAAGTGACCTGACCACATGCGCTATATCCGCTACGCCTTTCTGGCCAGCCTTGCCATTGTCCTGATCGTGGTCGCCACCGCGAACCGCGATTCCGTGACGCTGCATCTGCTGCCCGACACCGTCGAAGGGCTGATCGGCTTCAGCGCCGAGGTGACGCTGCCGCTCTTTGTCGTGATCTTCGGCGGCATCATCGCAGGCGTGCTCATCGGCTTCGTCTGGGAATGGCTGCGCGAACACAAGCACCGCGCCGAAGCCGCCCGCCGCACCCGCGAGGTCGAGGCGCTGGAGCGGGAACTGCGCCGCGAAAAGCGCCTCAAGAACCAGGACCAGGACGAAGTCCTCGCCCTGCTGGACGAAGCCTCCTGAACCGTCTATCCCCTCGGGCCACCGTGATTGCCACACCAGCGGGGGCCGCATGAACACAACCATCAAGGTCAAGATCTGCGGGCTGACCCGCGAATCCGACGTGGCCGCCTGCGCCGCAGGCGGGGCCAGCTACATCGGCCTGAACTTCTTCCCCCCGTCGCCCCGCTATGTCGCGCCCGCCCTCGCGCGCGATCTGGCCCTTGCCGCGCCTGTCGGTCTGGCCAAGGTGGCGCTGGTCGTCGATGCCGATGACGCCACGCTGGACGCGATCACCGCCACTGTGCCGCTCGACATGCTGCAACTCCACGGCCATGAAAGCCCCGCCCGTGTCGCCACCATCCGTGCCCGCTACGGCCTGCCCGTGATGAAGGCCATCGGCATCGCCGAGGCCGCCGATCTTGCCCAGATCGACCTCTACGCCACCCATGCCGACCAGTTGCTGATCGACGCCAAACCCCCGCGCGGCGCCACCCTGCCGGGCGGCAACGGCCTCTCCTTCGACTGGCGCCTTCTGGCGGGCCGCAAATACTGGACCCGCCCCTGGATGCTCGCAGGCGGCCTCACCGCCGCCAATGTGGCCCAGGCCGTCGCCCGCACCGGCACGCAGCAAGTCGATGTCGCCTCCGGCGTCGAAACCGCGCCAGGGATCAAGGACGCCGCCCTCATCGCCGCCTTCGTGCAGGCCGCCCAGGGCACCGCCGCCGCCCCCCGCCTGCGCTGATTTCCACGAAAGTCCCAGATTCCTTTTGACGACTCGCCGTTTCGGTATACCTTTGCATCCGAGGGACATGTCGGAACACCGGACAAAGGCGCGAAACCTGAAGAATGGACCACAGACCGGACGCCACCGGGCCTGCACCCATCCGACACGATCCGCCGGCATGGCCGCCGACATCATGATGTCGCGGGAGGGGATGCCGTGATCGACCAAAGACTGTTCCATTCTGCACTGACAGCCGCGGAACGTCAGGCCGAAAGGCTTGAATCAGGCGTCGTCACCGAACTCGCCCGCGAGGTGGTCCGCCGTCTGGCCGAACACCCCAAACGCGTCATGATGGCCGATCACCACGCGACCGAGGCCGAGATCGACACCCTTGTGAAGGCGCTGCTCTCGGATCACCACATGGCCGCCTCGGACATGCTGACCGGCGTGCAGGCCGATGGCGTCCCCCTGTCCGAAGTCTATGTCGGCTATATCAGCGGCGCCGCCCGCCGCCTTGGCCAGCTTTGGGACAATGACGAAGTGGGCTTCCTGCAAGTCACCCTCGCCACCAGCCGCCTGACCGCCATCATCTGCGGCCTGAAAAAGGTCTTCTACGACCGCGAAGGCAGCCCCCGCCGCCGCGCTCTCTTCGCCGCCTGCCCGGGCGAAAGTCACGTCATGGGCGTCTCCATGGCCGCCGACCTCTTCCGCCGCGAAGGCTGGGAGATCGACCTCGAAATCGGCCAGAGCCATGACGACCTGCTGATGGCGCAACACCTTGGCAACTACCCGGTCATCGGCCTCTCCGCCTCCTCGGATGCGATGATCCTGCCGCTCGCCCGCTTCATCCGCGCCGCCCGCCTGCTCACACCGGGGGCGCTGATCTATGTCGCGGGCGAGATTACCCACCTGCACCCGGACATCGCCACCACCGTCGCCGCCGACGGCGTGCTGACCGATCCGGTCACGGCGCTGGACCGGATCAAACAGGCGATCGCCCAGAACTGAACCGCCGACCAGACCGTCCCAGAGGAAAAACCCGAGCGGTGGCTTTACCGAACCCGGCAGACGGGCTAGATCAGCATCAAGCCAAGGAAAGGTGCGACCGATGCCCGAAGACCTGATCAACTCCTTCATGACCGGACCCGACGACAAGGGCCGCTTCGGCCAGTTCGGCGGCCGCTTCGTGTCGGAAACCCTGATGCCGCTCATCCTCTCGCTGGAAGCCGAGTATGAGAAGGCCAAGACCGACCCCACCTTCTGGGCCGAGATGAACGACCTCTGGACCCATTACGTCGGCCGCCCCTCGCCGCTCTATTACGCCGACCGCATGACCAAGCATTTCGGCGGCGCCAAGATCTACCTCAAGCGGGACGAGCTGAACCACACGGGCGCGCACAAGATCAACAACGTGCTGGGCCAGATCATCCTCGCCCGCCGCATGGGCAAGACCCGCATCATCGCCGAAACCGGGGCTGGCCAGCACGGCGTGGCCACCGCCACGGTCTGCGCCAAATTCGGCCTGAAATGCGTGGTCTACATGGGCGCGCATGACGTGGAACGGCAGGCTCCCAACGTCTTCCGGATGCGCCTTCTGGGCGCCGAAGTCGTGCCCGTCACCTCGGGTCGCGGCACGCTCAAGGACGCGATGAACGACGCGCTGCGCGACTGGGTCACGAATGTGCGCGACACCTTCTACTGCATCGGCACCGTCGCAGGCCCGCACCCTTACCCCGCCATGGTCCGCGATTTCCAGTCGATCATCGGCAAGGAAGTCCGCTGGCAACTGGCCGAACAGGAAGGCGAGGGCCGTCTGCCCGACACCGTCATCGCGGCCATCGGCGGCGGGTCCAACGCCATGGGCCTCTTCTACCCCTTCCTTGACGATCCATCCGTGAACATCATCGGGGTCGAAGCGGGCGGCAAGGGCGTGGATGAGACGATGCAGCACTGCGCCTCCCTCACCGGTGGCCGCCCCGGCGTGCTGCACGGCAACCGCACCTACCTGCTGCAAGACGAAGACGGTCAGATCCTTGAAGGCTTCTCCATCTCCGCCGGCCTCGATTACCCCGGCATCGGCCCGGAACATAGCTGGCTGCATGACATCGGCCGCGCGAAATACGTCAGCATCACGGATAAAGAGGCGTTGGAGGCGTTCCAGCTGTCCTGCGCGCTCGAAGGGATCATCCCCGCATTGGAACCCAGCCACGCGCTGGCCCATGTGGCGAAAATCGCCCCCGACCTGCCCGCAGACCATATCATCGTGATGAACATGTGCGGCCGTGGCGACAAGGACATCTTCACTGTCGCCAAACACCTCGGCTTTGACATGAAGGTCTGACGGCCGGAAATTTTATGAGTATTTGAAGCAAGATGAAGCCGGGACGGTCCCCCCTCCCGGCTTCAACTTGCCAAAAATACTCATATCCCGCCGCGCGTCACTCGGGCAGCGCGTGCCGCACCAGAACCTCCAGCGGCACGATCTCCAGCGCGTTCTGATGCGTGGCATCCAGATTGATGCGCGGCCCGCAACCCTCATCCACCGCTTGCAGGAACCGCCCCGCGCAGAGGCACCAGTGATCCCCCGGCGTCAATCCGGCAAAGCCGAATTCCGGGCGCGGTGTGGACAGGTCATTGCCCACATATTTCGACCAGGCCAGGAATTCGGCCGTCATGATGGCGCAGACCGTGTGGCTGCCCTGATCCTCGGCGCAGGTGTTGCAATGCCCGTCGCGGAAAAACCCGGTCATCGGGTCATAGGAACAGGGTTGCAGCGCATCGCCCAACACATTGACGGCCGCATATTTGTCCAGAACCATGGGGATCACTCCTCTGTTTGGGCCACCCTGTGCTACATAGCATCCGCGATGCGGCGGAACATGGCAATCATCTGATCATTGGCCCCGGCCGCGCGAAAATTGCGATCCGCGCCATTGGCGGCAATCACCACATTCCGCGCGCGGTTGACATAGATATACTGCCCATAGATGCCGCGCGCATAGAACTCGCCCTCTGGCGCATCCGGGGCCATCCACCATTGCAACCCGTATTGCTCGGCCCCCGCAGCCGTCGGCGCCGAAGGCTCCGTCGAAGCGGCCACCCAGTCGATCGGCACGATCTGCTGCCCGTTCCACTCGCCCATCTGCAAATACATCTGGCCAAAGCGCGCATAATCCCGCGTCATCAGGTTCAGCCCGCCCAGAACAAAGGCCGTGCCGAACCCGTCCGTCACATAAAGCGGGTCCGCCTCAAGCCCCATGGGCGCGATCAGCTTCTCCTGCATCAGTGCGGGGATGCTGCGCCCGGTCGCGCCCCGGATCACCATCCCGATCACATGGGTGTCGATGGACACATATTGCCATTGCTGCCCCGGCTCTGCGAAACGCTCGGTCAGACCGGCGGCGAACCCGTCCATCGACTGCCCCAAGGCCAGCACGCGCCCCATGCGGTTGATGTCGGAATTAAAGTCCAGATAATCCTCGTTGAAGGTCACGCCACTGGCCATCTGCAACACGTTCAGGATGCTCGCCCCGTCATAGGCGCTGCCCTCCAGCGCGGGGACATATTGCGTCACCGGATCATCCAGACTGTCGATCGCGCCCTCCTCCAGCACGATCCCCATCAAGGCGGACAGGTATGACTTCGCCACAGACCAGCTGATCCGCCGATCTGTCGGCATGGTATCATGATGATAGCGCTCATACCGTATCTCGCCATCTTTCAGCACCACAAGCGCCGTCACCGCGCGTTCGGCAATCCAGGCCTCCATCCCCTCCGGCGGGGTCATCTGCGCCCCTTGGGGCAGGGGGCTGACAGGCCCATCCCCGCGCGCCATGGGCGTGGTCAGGAACAGCCGCTCCATCCCGCTGAAATTGCCCACGATCCGGTCCTCCGCGAACAGCGAATTTACCGCCATCAGCCGCGTGATCTCCTCGCGCTTCCAGATGCCGATCACGACAGCCGCCAGGATCAGCATCGCCACCGCGCGCAGGGTCCATTTCAACAAGGAACGCATGGGAAAATCCTTCGGTCCGAGGTTTCAGCGAAAACGGTCGATCAACCGCTCCAGCGGGTTGCGCCTGTCAGGCTCCGGCGCGGGGGCCGGCGTGGGACGCTCCGTCTTCACCGGCGTCGCCTTTTCGGGCCGCGCAGGCGCCATCCGCTGCGCCACCGCGTTCAGGAACTTCGGCCCTTCCCCCGCCGCCAGCATCGGCGCACCCTCGGCAATGCCGCGCATCATGTCGTCCAGCCAGCCCTGCTCGGCCTTGGCGAAATCCGACAGCACATAGGCGGCGACCCGGTCCTTGTGCCCCGGATGCCCGATCCCCAGCCGCACCCGCGCGTAATCCTCGCCGATATGCCCATGGATCGACCGCAAGCCATTGTGCCCCGCATGACCGCCCCCCTGCTTGAGGCGGATCTTGCCGGGCGCCAGATCCAGCTCGTCATGAAACACCACCAGATCCGCAGGGTCGATCTTGAAGAACCGCATCGCCTCGCCCACCGACTGCCCCGACAGGTTCATGAAAGTCTCGGGCTTGAGCAGCACCACCCTTGCGCCACCCAACGTCCCCTCGCTGACCTGCCCCTGAAACTTGCCCCGCCAGGGCGCAAACCCATGCGCGCCCGCAATCGCCTCCAGCGCCATGAAGCCGATATTGTGCCGGTTCCCCGCATATTTCGCGCCAGGATTGCCCAGCCCCACAAACAGCTTCATACGCCTTTCCCTTCCTTGCCTGCGACCCGCAGGATATTGACCTCTGACCGCCTTTTCAATCTTATGCCCACGCGGCAAGAACCGCCAGCCAGCCCCGCGCCAGCCCCAGATGACCCCAAGACCGGAGGCACAGACT
>JAMWZG010000184.1 GCA_024304855.1 Paracoccaceae bacterium | reverse complement strand
CGCGCGGTGCCGCCTTGTTCCAACTGGTCGGCGGCTCCTGATCCGTCAGGGTGATCCGCACCACCGACTTGATCGACTTGAACCCGTATTTCCATGGCACCACCAGACGCATCGGCGCGCCGTTCTGGTTGGGGATGTCACGCCCGTAAATCCCCGTCGCCATGATCGTCAGCGGATGCATCGCCTCGTCCAGACGCAACCCCTCGACATAGGGCCAGTCCAGCACCGGATAGCGCACGCCCGGCATTTCCTCGGGCCGCAGCAAGGTCTCGAACGCCACATAGCGCGCGCCCGACTGCACCCCTGCCATCTCCAGCAGATCGGCCAGCTCGAACCCGTTCCACGGGATCACCATCGACCAGGCCTCGACACAGCGGAAGCGATAGATCCGCTCCTCCACCGTCATCCGGGACATGATGTCCTCAAAGGCATAGTCGCCGGGCTTGTCCACCATCCCGTCGATCTTGACAGTCCAGGGCGCGGTCGTCATCTGCCCGGCATTGCGCACAGGATCGCCCTTGTCGGTGCCGAACTCATAGAAGTTGTTATAGGTCGTGACCTCTTCCCAGGTGTTGGGCTTGAGCGCAGCCTCCTGCGCGCGCCCCGGACCTGCCAGACCCGCCAGCCCCAGACCGGCCACGCCCGACAACAGCGTGCGGCGGTTCAGATAGACGCTCTCCGGCGTCACGTCGCGGTCTTTCAGATCGGATTTCCAGCGATAGGCCATGCGCCCCTCCTATGACTTTATATATAAGCCATCTATCCCGGCTTGACGCTTTGGCAAAACCACATTGTCTCACAAAGGCGTGGCCGGATTGTAACTTGGCCGGATCTTGTTCATCGGGATCGACTCGCCATTGGCCTGCACCAGCCGCACATGCCGCCGCCGCATCAGGCGCGGCTCGGCCACGCCGACGGAATGGGCGATCATCTCCACCTCCTTGATGATCGAAGTGGCATAATTGGCCACCCGCAGAAATTTGTCTTCGACCACCAGCCCGCGCTGCAACTTGGGATCATGCGTCGTGATTCCCGTCGGGCAGGTGTTCTTGTTGCACTTGAGAGCCTGAATGCAGCCCAGGCTGAACATGAACCCGCGCGCCGAGGTGACGAAATCCGCCCCCGCGCAGATCGCCCAGGCGACATCCGACGGATTCACCAGCTTGCCGCTGGCGATGATGCGGATACGCTCTTTCAACCCGTGCCGGTCGCGCAGATCGACGATCCGCACCAAAGCCTCGCGCAGGGGCATCCCCACCAGATCAATCAGCGGCATGGGCGCGGCCCCCGTGCCGCCCTCGCCCCCATCGACCGCGATGAAATCCGGTGCCGAATCCGGCCCGCGCCTGTCGATCAGGGTGAACAGATCCTCCCAGGCCTCGGACGAGCCGATGACCGTCTTGAACCCCACCGGCTTGCCCGTGACCTTGCGGATATGGCCGATCACGTCCAGCAGGCTCTCGAAACTGTCGATCTCCAGGTGGCGGTTGGGCGACACACTGTCCAGGCCCAGCGGTATCCCCCGGATCGCGGCAATCTCGGCATTCACCTTCTCGCCGGGCAGGATGCCACCCTTGCCGGGCTTCGCCCCCTGCGCCAGCTTCAACTCGAACATCCTCACCTGCGGGTGATCCGACACCGCGCGCAGCTTCTCATCGCTCAGATTGCCGTGCTCGTCGCGCACGCCGTATTTCGCGGTGCCGATCTGATAGACGATGTCGCAAGCCCCGGTTAGGTGAAACGGCGACAGCCCCCCTTCCCCGGTGTTCAACCAGATCCCCGCCTTGGCGGCCCCCCGGCTCAGGGCCTCGACCGCCGGGCGGGAAATCGCGCCGTAACTCATCCCCGAGATGTTGAAGATCGACTTCGCGCGATAGGGGATGGCCGCCGTCGGCCCGATGATCATCGGCTGCGTGACCGAAAACTGATCGTCCAGCGGCGGAAAGACCGCATTGACGAAAATCGGCGTGCCGGGGATCGACAGGTTCCGCGTTGACCCAAAGGCCACCGTGTTTCCCTGCCCCTTGGTCGCGTGATAGACCCAATCCCGCTGCGCCCGGTTGAAGGGCATCTCCTCGCGGTCCATGGCAAAGAAATATTGCCGGAAGAATTCGCCCAGCGCGGTGAACAGATGGCGGAACCGCCCGATCACCGGATAGTTGCGCCGCACCGCATCGGCGGTCTGCATCTTGTCCACGACGAAAAAGATCATCGCCGCCAAGGCCGCGACGCCCAATATCAGAACGAACAGCAGCGCCAGCAGCAAAAGTGCGTTCATCGCGAAATCCATATATTCAATCCTTTTGATCTGTATCAAGGTAGCAGGTGGCACCGGGCCTAGAGTGATGAGATAATGGTGCAGCGGCAAGACAGCTTCCTGCCGAAAACGGGCATTGCGGGGAATGATTTTGCTGAATGGCACCCGCGCCCCCGAACAGAGGAACATCACGATGAAACACATGATGATCGGCATCTGCATGGCCGCCCTGACCGCAAGCGGCGCTGCGGCGCAGGATATGGTGACATATACCACCGACCAATCCTTTGATGATGTGATCTTCGGGTTGGAGAATGCGATCATAGATCAGGGTCTGGTGATCGACGCGACCTCGCATGTCGGCGACATGCTGGAACGGACCCGCGCCGATGTCGGCTCGGATGTGACCATCTTCGCCAAGGCGGATGTCTACAGCTTCTGCTCGGCCGCCATTTCCCGCAAGGTGATGGAGGCGGACCCGATGAACATCGTCTTCTGCCCCTATGACATCTTCGTCGCCGTCTCGCCCGATACGCCGGACCAGACGATGATCGGCTATCGCACCTATCCCGAAGGCCCGATGCAGGAGGTGCAGGCCTTGCTCGACACCATCGCGAAAGCGGCCATCGGGCAATAGGGCGATCACGCAACACTCGCGCAGGATAACAAGGTTATCACTGGAAATCGCAAAACGCCGCGGCTTAGGGCTGCGGCGTTTGTCGTCAAGTGCCCTGCGCGCGGCACAGGCGGGAATCCCCGGTGAACCAATCGCCCATGGCGGGAGTAACCCTTGTGTTGCCAACGCAGGCATCGACGACAAACTGGAGATCAAGATGTTCCGCAGAACCTACCTTGCCCTGACCGCCGCCGCTCTCATCGCAACCCCGGCCTTTGCCGACAGCATGTCCAAGGACATCGTGGATACCGCCGTCGAAGCGGGCAGCTTCACCACGCTGGTCGCCGCCGTCGAAGCCGCCGGTCTGGTGGACACTCTCAAGGGCGATGGCCCCTTCACCGTTTTCGCCCCCACGGATGAAGCCTTCGCCGCCCTGCCCGCAGGCACCGTGGAAGACCTGCTCAAGCCCGAGAACAAGGATCAGCTGACCGCGATCCTGACCTATCACGTCGTGCCGGGCAAAGTCATGTCGACTGATCTGACCAACAACATGATGGCGACCACCGTGCAGGGTGGCGATCTGACCATCATGACCGAAGGCGGCGTCACCGTGAACGGCGCCACCGTCACCACCGCCGACATCGAAACCTCGAACGGCGTGATCCATGTGATCGACACCGTGATCATCCCCGAGTGATCGTGATCTGACCTCTCCTCCAGATCACGATGCGAAAGGCGGGCAGCGATGCCCGCCTTTTTGCGCAGCACCTTTGGGTGACACGCGCGCCCTGCCGCTCGCCCCAAGATTGTTGTCTTTGCATCCCCGCCCCATCACCGCTAGCCTCGCCCCCAAAGCCGCCAAGAAGCACCCATCGCGCAGTCTGTTTGTTCACCCGTTGCATCGGAGTTCGCGATGACCGTCCTTTTTGAAACCACCGACGCCGCCCTCGGCGCCTCCACCATTTACATCCTGACCGAAGGCGACAGTTTCCAGGGGTCGATCATCATCGACGACAGCGGCGATTCCGTCCTTGCCGATCTGGTCGCGGGGCAAAGCTATACCTTCACCCTCACCACCGACGGCCTGCCCGACAGCCTCTCGCTCTCCTACAGCAACGGCAGCGACACAGGCAGCGTCTCGGGCGGCTTCGTCACCGGCGATTTCACCACAACCTTCGTGCTCACCTTCACCCCCCTCGCCAGCGGCCCCTATGCGATCTCGGTCCTCAGCAACGGCGGCATCACCTATTCACTTCTCTTCGGCAGCCTTCCCCCCGTCCTCCCCACCGGCGCGACCGAAGGGGATGACATCCTCGCCGGGGCCACGGGCGCGGATGTGATCAACCTGCTGGACGGTGCCGACAGCATGAACGGCGCCGGCGGCTCTGACCGTATCGACGGCGGCGCAGGCGATGACACCCTGCTGGGCGAGGCGGGCAACGATCAGCTTTCCGGCGATACCGGCGCGGATCAGCTTTTCGGCGGATCGGGCCGCGACACCCTTGACGGCGGGGCCGACAACGACCTGCTCGACGGGGGCGGCAACGATGACGCGCTCTCGGGCGGCGATGGCGACGACATCCTGTCCGGCGACAGCGGCAATGACCTGCTGACCGGGGGCACGGGGGCCGATGTCTTCATCTTCCGCAGCGGCTTCGGTCAGGACACGATCAGCGATTTCACCACCGGCAGCGACCGGATCGACCTGACGGGCACCGGCCTCTGGGACATCTTCCAACTCGCGCTCAGCAGCACCGAAACCGCCACCAGACTGACCCTCGCGGATGGCGCCACCCTCGACATCGAAGGCCTCCAGCCCGATGATCTGACGCTGGCCGATCTCATCCTCGACGCCGCCCCGCCCCCCGGCGTGCCCACCAATGGCGCCGACGCGCTCACAGGCACCACCGGCGATGACGTGATCCACGCCGGCGGCGGCAGCGACCGCGTGCAGGCAGGCTCCGGCCTTGACCAGCTTTTCGGCGGCAGCGGCAATGACACCCTCGAAGGTCAGGAAGGCCGCGACACGCTCGACGGCGGCTCGGGCGCGGATATGCTCTATGGCGGCGGCGGCAATGACAACATCATCGGCGGCACCGGCAATGACCTGATCCGTGGCGGCATCGGTCTGGATACGATCGACGGCGGCGCCAATAACGACACCATCCACGGCGACAGCGGCGCCGACACGCTGAACGGCGACAAGGGCAATGACCTGCTCTTCGGCGGCACCGGCAACGACCTGATGCTGGGCGGCACCGGCAATGACACGCTCGAGGGGGGCAGCAACAATGACATGCTGGACGGCGGTGCCGGCGATGATCTTCTCACCGGCGGCGCGGGTGCCGACATCTTCCGCTTCAACAGCAGCATGAATTCCGACCGCATCACCGATTTCGAGGATGGTCTGGACCTGATCGACATCGCCGCCTTCGGCGCAAGCAGCATCGACAGCCTGACCATCACCCAGATCGGGACCGCCACCGAAATACGCCTCAGCCCGACACAGGCCATCACATTGGACAATCTGGATGCCAGCCTGATCGGCATCAACGATTTCATCCTGATGCCGCTCCTGCCCGACCTGATCGTTTCCTGACAAGGAACAGCCGCAGGCCCGCTCCGGCGGGCCTGTCACACCCGTCACACAACCGCGCGCCCCATGGCAGCGCCCGGCAACAGCGCCGCATCTGCATCATACTGATCCCGCCCCAGCCGGAGATGCCGATGAAAATTGCCGAAATTTCCCTGTCCGACATCGCCGCAGACATCCTGCCCCGCGACCGCGCCCTGTCAGACCCCGCGGCACTCGATGATCTGATCCGCTCGATCACCGCCATCGGATTGCGCCAGCCGATCGAGGTTTTCGGCCTGATGCCAACCGCAGAGGATTCCAGACCCTATGGCCTGATCTCGGGCTATCGCCGCCTCGCGGCCTTTCGCGCGATGGGACGGCGCACGATCCCCGCGCTATGCTGCAACCCCGCCGACATCCCCGCCGCCCTCACCGCCATGGTGACAGAGAACGAGTTGCGCACCCAGATTTCACCGTGGGAGAAAGGCTGCCTGCTTCTGAACCTTGTCGGGGACGGTGTCTTTGCCGATGCCGGTTGTGCCGTGGATACACTCTATCCCGCCGCAAGCCGGCAAAGCCGCGCGCGCCTGCGCGGCTTTTATCTGGTGGTCGCGACGCTGATCGACGCGCCCCTGCACCGGCCCGAGACCCTGACCACCGCGCGGATGGACCGCCTCGCCACCGCGCTGCGCCTTGGCGGCGGCGGCGCGATCCTTGCCACGCTGGCCGCACATGCCAGCCCCGCCATCACCCCATCCCAGCAATGGGAAGCGCTGCGCCCCATCATCAACACC
>JAMWZG010000183.1 GCA_024304855.1 Paracoccaceae bacterium | reverse complement strand
CCTATTACGCGATCCCCGAGAACCAGCGCCGCCGTCTGTTCGATCTGGCGCGGGTTCTGTCCGACGTGGCTTGAGGCGGGGGGCTTGCTGGGATACCCCCGGTGCAGAAGTCTCTGCCGGGGGTAACATGGTCCGTTCGTCTTTGTCCGATGCGTCAACGCCTCGTCCGGCCTTGTCCGGTGCCGAGGTCGCGGATGTGATGGCTGCTGCTCATGCCATGGCGGATGCGGCGCGGGAGGCCGTGTTGCCGTGGTTTCGGGCGGCGGGGCTGGCGGCGGAGAACAAGGATGCGGGCGGTTTCGATCCTGTGACGCAGGCCGACCGCGCCGCCGAGCTGGCGATGCGCGCGGTTCTGGCGCAGCGACGCCCGGCCGATGCGATCATCGGTGAGGAGTTCGGTGCCACGCCGGGCACGTCCGGCCTGACATGGGTGCTGGACCCGGTGGATGGCACGCGGGCCTTTCTGTCGGGCACACCGACATGGGGCGTGCTGATCGGCCTGGCGGATGCGCATGGTCCGGTGTTCGGGATCATCGACCAGCCCTATATCGGCGAGCGGTTCTGGGGCGGATTCGGGCAGGCGGGGATGACCGGGCCGATGGGGCCGCGTGATCTGCGGGTGCGCGGGGCACGGCCTTTGTCCGAGAGCATCCTGTTCACCACCTTTCCCGAGGTCGGCACGGCCGAGGAGGCGGCCCGGTTCCGTGCGGTGGCCGAGCGGGTGAAGCTGGTGCGCTATGGGATGGATTGCTATGCCTATGCCTTGCTGGCGGCGGGGCAGATTGATCTGGTGATCGAGGCGGGCCTGAGCAATTACGACGTGCAGGCGCCGATTGCGGTGATCGCGGCGGCGGGCGGGATTGTCACCGACTGGCAGGGCTGCCCGGCGCATCAGGGCGGGCGCATCCTTGCGGCGGCCGGGGCAGAGCAGCACGCGGCGGCGCTGGAGATCCTGCGCGAGGTTCCCGCTTGATCCGGTGGCGGCAGGGGCGGTAGTCTGGTCCGGCGCGCGCCTCTTGGCCCCTTTCCGGTGTGCGCCCTGTGGATGAGGGGGCGCTGATCCTGAGGAGGCGCCACCATGACCAAGCCCGATATTCTGATCCGACATGCCGATCATATCCTGACCATGGATGATGAGCGCTGCGCCTTGCGCGGGGCGGATATACTGATCCGGGGCGGTGTCATTGCCGCGATCGGTGATGGGCTGGCGGTGCCGCATCAGGGGGTTGAGGTGGTGAATGCGGCGGGCTGTGTGGTGACGCCCGGATTGGTCAATACGCATCACCATCTGTATCAGAGCCTGACACGCGCCGTGCCGGGCGGGCAGGATGCGTTGCTGTTCGGCTGGTTGCGGACGCTCTATCCGATCTGGGCGCGTTTCGGGCCAGAGGAGATGCGGGTGAGCGCCCTGACCGGACTGGCCGAACTGGCGCTGTCGGGGTGTTCGCTGTCGTCGGATCACTTGTATCTCTATCCGAACGGGGCACGGCTGGAGGATACGATCCATGCCGCCGCCGAATTGGGCCTGCGGTTTCATCCCACGCGTGGCGCGATGAGCATCGGACAAAGCAAGGGCGGCCTGCCGCCCGATGCCTTGGTCGAGCGCGAAGAGCATATCCTGAACGACTGCATCCGGGTGATCGACGCCTTCCACGATGCGGCGGAGGGGTCGATGTGCCGGGTGGGGGTGGCGCCCTGTTCGCCCTTCTCGGTCAGTCGGGAGTTGATGCGGGATGCGGCGGCTTTGGCGCGGGACAAGGGGGTGATGCTGCACACCCATCTGGCCGAGAATGACGAGGATGTCGCCTATTCGCTGGCGCAGTTCGGCTGCCGTCCGGGGCAATATGCCGAGGATCTGGGCTGGACCGGCGCGGATGTCTGGCACGCGCATTGCGTCAAGCTGGACGGGGCGGAGATTGATCTGTTCGCCCGGACGCGCACGGGCGTGGCGCATTGCCCCTGTTCCAACTGCCGCCTTGGGTCGGGGATTGCCCCGGTGCGGGCGATGCGGGATGCCGGTGTGCCCGTGGGTCTGGGCGTGGACGGATCGGCCAGCAATGACAGCGGCAACCTGATGTTGGAGGCGCGGCAGGCGATGCTGTTGCAGCGTGTGGCGCAGGGTGCAGACAAGATGAGCGCGCGCGAGGCGTTGGAGATTGCCACGCGCGGCGGGGCGGATGTGCTGGGACGGCCCGATTGTGGCCGGCTGGCGGTGGGCAAGCGGGCGGATATTGCCGTCTGGGACGTGTCGGGCGTGGAAAGTGCCGGAAGCTGGGATGCGGCGGCGCTGGTTCTGGCGGGGCCGACCCGCGTGCGCGATCTGCTGGTCGAGGGGCGTCAGGTGGTGCGCGACGGGCAGATTGCGACCCTTGATCTGCCCCGCGTTCTGGAGGAGCAGCGGCGGCTGGCGCGGCGTCTGGCGGGGTGACGGCAGGCGGGCCGGGGGCGTTGGGTGGATTCCCGCTCAATTGTGGCAAGACCCCTGTTCATCCGGTCATAATTTTACCAAACTGCGCGGGCACATAATGCGTTCACGTCCACGGCTGCCAACGAGGGAACATGATCCGCACAATTCTGGTGATTCTTTCACTGACGCTGACACCTGTGTCACCTGCTTTTGCCAGTGCCGACCGTTTTGTCGATCAAGCCCTGAACGCGCAGCGCGCGGCCCATGGGGTGCATCCGGTGCAACCTCATGCGCTGCTGATGGCGGCGGCCGAGGCTCATGCCCGCGACATGGCGCGGGGCGGGTTCATGTCGCATCGCGGCTCGGACGGGTCCACCGTGGCGCAGCGCGTCAAGCGGGCGGGATTCTGCTACCGGGCGGTGAACGAGAATATCGCCATGGGCTTCCGTGATCCGGCGCAGGTGATGAATGGCTGGTACAGATCACCCGGTCATCGCCGCAACGCGCTGTCGCGCAAGGTGACGCATTACGGTTTTGCCGCTGTGGACCGGGCCTGGGTTCTGGTGATGGGCAGCCCCTGCTGAGGGGCGCCCGATCCGTCGGTCAGACCAGTCTTTGCCCTGAGACCCATGTGGCGCGGATGGCGCGGTCGTCGCCCATCATGATCGTGGGAAAGACCGCCTCCCAGATGTCCTGCGCCCTTGTGCTGCGCTGCGCGATAGCGGGTGTCGAGGCGAGGTCGAGGGCGATCACATCCGCCTCCATCCCCGGTGCGAGATTGCCGATACGGTCCCCAAGCCGCAGCGCGCGGGCCGAGCCGATGGTGGCCAGCCACAGAAGCTGACTGGCGTGCAGCGGGGTGCCGCGCAACTGGCCGATTTCATAGGCTGCCGCCATGGTGCGCAGCATCGAGAAGCTGGAGCCGCCGCCGGTATCGGTGGCAAGGCCCACCCGCTGCCCGGCGGCCACGAGCCCGGCCATGTCGAACAGGCCCGATCCGATGAAGGTATTGGACGTGGGGCAATGGACCAGTGCCGCGCCCACCTCGCGCAGCCTGTCCTTCTCGCGCGGTTCCAGATGGATGGCGTGGCCATAAAGGCCGTTTGCGCCCAGAAGGCCATGCGCCTCGTAGGTATCAAGGTAATCGCGGGCGGCGGGATAGAGGCTGCGGACCCATGCGATTTCATCCGTCTGTTCGCTCAGATGCGTCTGCATCAGGCAATCGGGGTGTTCGGCCCAGAGCGCGCCGAGCGCGTCGAGTTGGTCGGGCGTCGAGGTGGGCGAGAAGCGCGGCGTGATCGCATAGGAGAGCCGGTCCTGCCCGTGCCATTTGCGCAGCAAGGCGCGGCTGTCGTCATAGGCGGATTGCGCGGTGTCGCGCAGCCCGTCGGGGGCGTTGCGGTCCATGCAGGTCTTGCCTGCCACGACCCGCTGCCCGCGCGCCTGTGCGGCGGTGAAGAACGCGTCCACGCTGGCGGGGTGGATCGTGGCATAGCTGCATACCGTTGTCGTGCCATGGGCGAGGGTCAGGTCCAGATAGCGGCTGGCGACCTCGGCCGCATAGGCGGGATCGGCAAAGCGCATCTCCTCGGGGAAGGTGTAGCTGTTCAGCCAGTCGATCAGCCGCTTGCCCCAGCTGGCGATGATGCCGGTCTGGGGGTAATGCACATGCGCATCCACGAAACCCGCCATCAGCAGCGCATCGCCATGATCCGTGATGGCCGCCTGCGGATAGGCGGCGCGCAGGTCGGCACCATGTCCGACCGCCTTGATATGCCCCCCTTCGATCAGCACGCCGCCCGCGCTGTCGTGATGGGCGGCGTCGGGCCCGGCGGTGAAGGGATCGGCCGTGAACTGGAGGGTCTGGCCCAGCAGAAGCGTCTGTGATGTCATGGAATGTCCTTTCGCGCGCAGTCTAGGGCGGGCCGGATCAGAGGTAAATCGCTGCCGGCGGGGCAGGTGGGGCCGCTGGGCATTGTTTCTGCCGCCGCGTTTCCGTTAAGAACGGCCGGGTAAGCACAGGCGGGCGCCGACAGGAGGGTGACATGGCAGACGAGGAAGACCTGATCGACCGGCCCGCCGACAGCCAACCCGAGGGGCGCTATGGTCTGGACCGGCGCACCGTGGCCGCGATCCTCGAGGCGGTCGAGGCGGGGGATGCCGCACTTTTGACCGCGCTGATGGAGCCGCTGCACCCGGCGGATATTGCGGACCTTCTGGAACAGATCAACAGTGCCGACCGGCGCGCGGTGATCCAGCTTTACGGGCTGGAATTCGACGGTGACATCCTGTCGGAACTGGATGAGAGCATCCGCGAGGATGTGATCTCGATCCTGACCCCGCAGGTTCTGGCCGATGCTGTGCGCGAACTGGACAGCGATGACGTGGTCGATCTGCTGGAGGATCTGGACGCGCCGCAGCAGGGCGCCATTCTGGATGCGCTGGAGGATGCGGACCGGGTCGCCGTGCAGCAGGCGATGACCTATCCGGAATATTCCGCAGGCCGTCTGATGCAGCGCGAGGTGGTGATGGCCCCCGAGCATTGGACCGTGGGCGAAGCCATTGATTATCTGCGCAATTCCGAGGAGTTGCCGGATCAGTTCTATCACATGGTGCTGGTCGATCCGCGGCTGCATCCGGTGGGAAATGTCACGCTGGGCAAGATCATGCGGTCGCGCCGCGATGTGGCCCTGCGCGACATCACCGAGGAGGTGTTTCACCTGATCCCCGTCACCCAATATGACGGGGACGTGGCCTATGCGTTCAACCAGTATCACCTGATTTCCGCCCCGGTGGTGGATGATGACGGGCGGCTGGTCGGGATCATCACCATCGACGACGCCATGGCCGTGCTGGACGAGGAGCATGAGGAAGACATCCTGCGCATGGCCGGTGTCAGCGAGGATTCGAGCCTGTCTGATACGATCCTCGAGGCGGCCAAGGGGCGGGCGGTGTGGTTATTCGTGAACCTGTTGACGGCCATTCTGGCGTCGCTGGTGATCGACGCCTTTGCCGAGACGATCAATCAGATGGTGGCGCTGGCGGTGCTGATGCCGATTGTTGCCTCGATGGGAGGTAATGCGGGCACGCAGACCATGACTGTTGCCGTTCGGGCAATCGCCACGCGCGACCTGACGGCGCAGAACGCGGCGAGGGTGATCTGGCGCGAGGTGTCGGTGGGGGCGGTGAACGGGCTGGTCTTTGGTCTGCTGATGGCGCTGGTGGCCGGGGTCTGGTTCGGGGTGCCGATGCTGGCGGTGGTGATCGGGGTGGCGATGCTGATGACGCAGGTGGCCGCCGCATTGGGCGGGATCGTGATCCCGATGGCGCTGGAACGGTTGAAGATCGACCCGGCGCTGGCCTCGGGGCCGTTTGTGACCACGGTGACGGATGTGGTGGGGTTCTTTGCCTTCCTCGGGCTGGCCTCGGCCGTGCTGATGTGAGGGGGCGGGGATGGCGGATGATCTGACGGCGATCAAGGCTGCGGCGCGCAAGGCGGCATTTGCGCGGCGGCAGGTGGCGTTCGAGGCTTTGGGGCCGGATCATGCGGGCCTACTGGCGGATGTGCTGGCCGGGCATGGGGGCAAGATCCTGTCGGGTTACATGCCGATGCGGACCGAGATCAGCCCCCTGGCCGCGATGCGCGCCCATGCCGCGACGGGGGCGGTTTGCGTGCCGGTCATTCAGGGCAAGGGGATGCCGCTGCGCTTTGCCCGCTGGACCCCTGAGGGTGAGATGGTGGCGGGCGCATTCGGCGCGCAGGTGCCCGGTCATCTGGAGTGGCTGGAGCCTGAGGTGCTGATCGTGCCGCTGGTGGCTTTCGACAGGCGTGGCGAGCGGCTGGGCTATGGCGGCGGGTTCTATGACCGCACGTTGGCG
>JAMWZG010000182.1 GCA_024304855.1 Paracoccaceae bacterium | reverse complement strand
GGTCTTCCATGGCGGCGCGCGCCTCGGAGAGGTCTTCGAGCCCGGCGACGGCGCGTTCCGCCTCGAGCACCTGGGCGCGCGCGGCCATCGCCTCCTCCTCGTGCCGGGTGACGGCGAGGCCCAAGGATTCCAGGCGCGAGGCGGCGAGGTTGCGGTCGGCTTCGGCGCGGCTGAGGGCGCGGTTCGCCTCGTTCACCTTGGCATCGGCGGCGCGGCGGGCCCCGCGGGCGGCCTGATCGGCGGCGGTCAGGGCGGCGAGGCGGGCGGCGAGGTTGTCATGGGCGGCGCGGGCGGCATCGGCGCGGGAGGTGGCGCGTTCCATCTGCTGCTTCAACTCTTCCAGACGGTTGAGCTGTTGCAGGCGCAGGGCGGCAGCAGAGGGCGCATCCTCGGCCCAGGCGCGGAAACCGTCCCAGCGCCAGAGGTCGCCTTCGAGGCTGACAAGGCGCTGGCCGGGTTTGAGAAGCGGCTGGAAGCGGGGGCCATCGTCGGGATCGACAAGGCCGATCTGGCCCATGCGGCGGACCAGCACATCGGGGACCGAGACATGGTTGGTCAGGGCCGTGACGCCCGCAGGCAGGGTTTGCGGCGTGGCATATTCGGGCAGCGCGGTCCAGCCGGAGGGGCCGTCGGCATCCACCTCGGGCGCGCGCAGGTCATCGGCGAGGGCCGCCCCCAGCGCCTTTTCGAAGCCTTGTTCGACTTGCAGCCGGTCCATGATCTGACCGCCTTCGGCCGTGTCGCGCTGCACGAGGCGGGCGAGAGCGGTGACTTCGGCGCGCAGGGCGTTCAGCTCTCCCTCGGCGGCGGAGCGTTCGGCGCGCACATCCGCCTCGCGTTCCTGGGTTTCGGCGCGGGCGGCTTCGGCGGCGAGAAGGGTTTCATCGGCACGGGCGGCCAGATCGGTGGCGGCCTCTTCCTGCGCCTGCGCCTCCTCAAAGGCGGCGATGGCGGCGTCGAGCGCGCCCTTGGACGCCGCGACCGCGTCGCGGGCGCGGGTCGCTTCGGCCTCGCTGCGGGCGCGGGTCTTGAGGCTGTCTTCCAGCAGGCGATGGGCGGATTGGTGGCGTGCGGCGAGGCGGGCCACGTCTTCGGTGAGTTGGCTGAGGTCGGCTTCGCGTTGCTGCAACACCTCGGCGGCTTCGCGGGCGGCGGTGGCGGCGGCTTCGACCTTGTCGGCATGGCCTTCGCCCGCCTTGGCCAATTCGCGGGCTTCCCATTCCAGACGGGCGATGGTGTCGCCCGCGTCGCGGTTCAGGCCCGCTTCGCGTTCGATGTCGCGGGTCAGTTGTTCGATGCGGCCGCGCAGGGTCTCGATCGTCTGGCGGGCGCGGGTTTCCTGATCCGTGAGGGCGTCGCGCTGCACTTGCAGACGTTGCAGGACGGCGGCGGCAATCGCCTCCTCCTCCCTCAGCGGGGGCAGAGCGTCGTCGCGAGCGACGCGTTCCTTGCCGGCGGCGCGAGCGGCGGTTTCGGCCTGTGCGGCCAGGGTGGTGCGCTGGCGCAGGTCATCCTCGGCCGCGGCGCGGGCGGTATCCGCCTCTTTCCAGCGGCGATAGAGCAGCAGGCCTTCGGCCCGGCGCAGCTCATCCCCGATGGCGCGGTAGCGCTGCGCCTGACGGGCCTGCCGTTCCAGTTGCGCCAGTTGCGTGGCCAGTTGTTCCAGCACGTCATCGACGCGCAGCAGGTTCGCCTCGGCCGCGTTGAGTTTCAGTTCCGCCTCGTGCCGCCGCTGGTAAAGGCCGGAGATGCCCGCCGCTTCTTCGAGGATGCGGCGGCGGTTCTTGGGTTTGGCGTTGATCAGCTCGGAAATCTGGCCTTGGCGGACCAAGGCGGGCGAATGGGCACCCGTAGAGGCATCGGCAAAGAGCATCTGCACATCACGGGCGCGCACATCCTTGGTGTTGACCTTGTAGGCGCTGCCCGCGTCGCGGGTGATGCGGCGGGTGATTTCCAGCGCGTCATTGTCGTTGAAGCCGGCGGGGGCCAGACGGTCGGCATTGTCCAGCACCAGCGTCACTTCGGCGAAATTGCGCGCGGGGCGGGTGGCGGCCCCGGCGAAGATCACATCCTCCATCCCGCCGCCGCGCATGGCCGAGGCGCGGGTTTCGCCCATGACCCAACGCAACGCTTCCAGCAGGTTGGATTTGCCGCAGCCATTAGGACCGACCACGCCCGTCAGACCGTCCCGGATCAGAAGATCGGTCGGATCGACGAAACTTTTGAAGCCAGTCAGGCGGAGCTTGGTGAAACGCAACGCGGCGGCCTTTCGATTCCCTTGATGGGGGAATCTGCGGGTCTTGGGGGGTGTGAGTCAACGGGCTTGCACCTGATCTGGGGAAATCCGCCGAGTTATCCCCAATATATTGGGTTAACGCGGCGGTCATCACGATGTTCAAAGCCGTTGACAGAGACTGTCAGGCTGCGCCACGCTGCGCTGCAACATCGGCGGAAAGATCAATTGGATGGGCCAGATTCACATTCGTTCAGGCGACCCGCGTGAACCCGGTGCGGTTGCACTTCTCAAGGCGAGCCATGCCTTGATGGAGAGCCTGTTTCCGCCGGAGGACAATCACTACCTGTCGGTGGATGCGCTGCGGGTGCCGGAGATCCGCTTTTTCGTGGCCGAGGATGGGGAGGACGTGCTGGGGACCATCGCGCTGGCGCGCAAGGATGGTTACGGCGAGGTGAAGTCGATGTTTGTCGATCCGGCAGCGCGGGGGCGCGGGGTGGCGCGGGCCTTGCTGCGCCATGTGGAAGGCGTGGCGCGGGAGATGGGCGTGCCGGTGCTGCGGCTGGAGACGGGGAACCTGCTGGAGGCGGCGATTGCGCTTTATACGGCGCAGGGGTTCCGGCCCTGCGGGGCCTTTGGCGATTACGCGGTCAACGGGACCAGCGTGTTCATGGAGAAGCCGCTTGTCTGAGGGGATGGAGGGCGCGGCACCGCGCCGGATGGGACCGGATGAGGATATGGGGCCGGTGCTGTCGCTGCTGACGATGGCGTTTTCCTTCATGGAGGGGCGGATTGATCCGCCGTCATCGCTGGGCCGGATGGGGGTGGCGGAGCTGTCGCGCGCAGCGGCGGAGGCGGAGTTGTGGGTGATCGAGGGGGAGAGCGGGCCGCTGGCCTGCATGATCCTGACGCCGCAGGCCGAGACGCTGTATCTGGGCAAGCTGGCGGTCGCCCATGCGGCGCGGGGGATGGGGCTGGCGCGGCAGATGATCGGCCTGAGCGTGGCGCGGGCGCGGGAGTTGGGCTTGCCCTCGGTCAGTTTGCAGACGCGGGTGGAGTTGATGGAGAACCACGCGACTTTCGCGGCGCTGGGGTTCGAGATGGTGGGAACGACGGCGCATCCCGGCTATGACCGGCCGACCACGGTGAATTTCCGGCAGATGGTCTGAGGATCAGCATTCGAGGATGCCGAGGATCAGCGCCTGATCGCCGCGGATATCGCGCACGGTGCAACCGCTGACCTGTTCCATGGCGCGGGCGGCCCGGGCGCCGATGGGGCCCATGCGGGGGGCATATTGCACATTGGTGCGGACGGCTTCGGCCAGATCGCCCTTGACCCTGACGGCGAAGGTGCTGCCTTCGACCGTGACATAGGTGGGGGTGATGCCCATGAAATGCGGGCTGCCGCCATCGCAGGCGGGCAGAAGCAGAAGAAGGGGGATGAGCCAGCGTATCATGGGCTCATCTGGCGCGAAATTGGTTAATCATTGGTGAACGCCATTGATGAACGCCTGCGCCTTTCTGCGCGTGGGTGTAGGCGATTTCAGGATTTGCGCGGTGGCGCAGGGGCTGCTCTTATGGTGGCGGGCAAGCGGTGGAGTGCTGCGATGATTTTGGCTGTTGCGATCCTTCTGGTCTGTCAGTTGATCGGTGAGACCCTGGCACGGGGGCTGGGCCTGCCGGTGCCGGGGCCGGTGCTGGGCATGGCGCTGTTGCTGGTCGGGTGCCTGCTGCTGCCGGGGCTGGCGGCGCGGGTGATGCCGACGGCGCAGGGGGTGCTGGCGCATCTGTCGCTGCTGTTCGTGCCGGCGGGCGTGGGGGTGATCAGCCATCTGGATGTGCTGGGCGGGTCCGGGCCTGCGCTGCTGCTGGTGCTGGTGGCGAGCACGGCGCTGGCGCTGGTCGTGGGGGTTCTGACCTTTGTTCTGGTCGCGCGGGTGACGGGCGATGAAGGCGCGCAAGCGCCAGAGAAGCCGCTGCAATGAGCCCCCTGCCCCTGCCCGAGATCTGGTCCTATCTCAGCCGCGAGCCGCTGTTGTGGCTGACGGCGACGTTGGTGGCCTATCTGATCGGGGATCACCTGTCGCAGCGCGCGGGGCGCAATCCGTTGGTCAATCCGGTGCTGGTGGCGATGGTCTTGCTGGGCGGGTTGCTATGGCTGACGGGCACGCCCTATCAGACCTATTTCGCCGGGGCGCAGTTCGTGCATTTCATGCTGGGGCCGGCCACGGTGGCGCTGGCGCTGCCGCTTTATGCCAATCGTGCGCAGATCCGGCGGGCGCTCTTGCCGATGCTGGCGGCGCTGCTGGCGGGGTCGGTCACGGCCATCGTCTCGGCCCTGTGGATTGCGCGGGCTTTGGGGATTGACGGGCCGGTGTGGCTGTCGCTGGCGCCCAAATCCACCACCGCGCCGGTCGCCATCGGCATTGCCGAGCAGGTGGGCGGTCTGCCCACGCTGACGGCGGCACTGGTGATCCTGACGGGGATCATCGGGGCGGTGATCGTGACACCGCTGATGCGCCTGATGCGTATCCGCGACTGGCGGGCGCGGGGCTTTGCCGTGGGCGTGGCCGCCCACGGGATCGGCACGGCGCGGGCCTTTCAAGTGAATGACACGGCGGGCGCCTTTGCCGGGATCGGGATGGGGTTGAACGCGCTGCTGACGGCGATCCTTGCGCCCTATGTGGTGTCGCTGATGCTGTGACCGGGCGGAATTGCTGTTGTCCGGGACTGGCGGTGGTCATATGGTTTGACCAGTTTACACGAGGGTTCCCATGCCATTCCACTCGGTCCAGCCAGAGAAGATTTCCACCAGCGTCACCCATCAGATCGAGCTGTTGATCCTGCGCGGTATTCTGCGCCCCGGCGAGCGGTTGCCGTCGGAGCGGGAGTTGTCAGAGCGGCTGGGGATTTCGCGCCCCTCGCTGCGCGAAGCGGTGGCGGAGTTGCAGGACAAGGGCCTGCTGATCAGCAAGGCGGGTGCGGGGATCTATGTGGCGGATGTGCTGGGCGGGGCCTTTTCGCCCGCGCTGATCCGGCTGTTTGCGGCGCATGACGAGGCGGTGTTCGACTATATCGCCTTTCGCCGCGATATGGAGGGCTTGGCGGCAGAGCGGGCGGCGCGGCTGGCTTCGGACACGGATCTGCGGGTGATCCAGACGATTTTCGACAAGATGCTGGCCGCCCATACCAAGCGCGATCCGGGGGATGAGGCGCTGCTGGATGCAGATTTCCACCTGTCGATCATCGAGGCCAGCCACAATGTCATCATGCTGCACATGATGCGGTCGATGTATGAATTGCTGCGCGAGGGCGTGTTCTATAACCGGCAGATCATGTTCCGCAATCGCAGCATCCGTGATCTGCTGCTGGACCAGCACCGCGCGATCAACGAGGCGATTCAGGCGCGTGATCCGGCAGGGGCCCGGGCGGCGGTGGAGGCGCATCTGAACTTTGTCGAACAGGCGCTGACGGATCAGAAAAGGGCCGAGCACCACGAGGCAATCGCGCGGCAACGCTATGAGCATGAACAGCGCCGCTGAGAGGCTGATCCTTCTGCGGCGGCAGCGGCCCAGGCATGAAAAAACCCCGCAGCGGTGAGCTGCGGGGTTTGTCTTTGGGTGAGCTGTGCGCGGGTCAGTGCAGCTTGGCGTCCACGATGGCGATGCCGTCGTCGATGGTCTTGCCGGCGTCGGCGGCTGTCATCTGCTTGGCGATCACGTCACGGGCGGCGCCGATGGCGATGACCACGGCGCGGTCGCGCACTTCCTTGATGGCGGCGGCTTCGGCGGATGCAATCTGATCCTCGGCGGCGGCGATGCGGCGCGCGATCGAGGTTTCGAGATCCTTCTTGGCCTGGGTGGCGGAGGCATTCGCCTCGTCACGGGCCTGGGCCACGATACGGTCGGCCTGCTCCTGCACCTCTTTCTGCTTGCGCTCATAGGAGGCAAGCAGGGTCTGGGCTTCTTCACGCAGGGCGCGGGCTTCTTCCAGTTCCGATTTGATCATCGCGGCGCGCTTGTCCAGCAGGCCGCCGATCATCGCGGGCACCTTGAAATAGAACAGGATGCCGATGAAGATCAGGAAGGAGACCAGAACCACGAAGTCGGTGTTCTTGAGCGAGAAGAACGGAC
>JAMWZG010000181.1 GCA_024304855.1 Paracoccaceae bacterium | reverse complement strand
GCCCCAACAGACACCCCCCACCCATGACCTGCTCCAGATCGAGGCGCGCCGCGTCCTGCGGCGGCTCGCCGAACCCGGCGCCGTGCTCGCCGTCGCCGCCGAGATGGACAAGGCCGTGGTCGTCCGCGACATCGCCCCCGGCTCCACCGCCCGCACCGCCGTGGTGGACCGCAGCGTGGCGCAGGCCATGGCCCTCAAGGAATGGATCACCTGCGAGGCACCGGGCCGCATCTCGCGCTATCGCATCACGGCACCGGGCCGCGCCGCCCTCGCCAGCCTGATGGCCGAGGCCGAGAATTCCGCCCGCCGCAGCCAGACCGAAGGGCAGGGCCGTCCCGCCCCGCATGGCTTTGACCAAAACCATGCCACCGACAGCCACGGCACCGACGAGGCCACCACGCCCGTCACGCGCCGCAGGATGCGCTACTGCGTCAACGAATCCCCCTTGCTGGCGCTGGCGCGGCGGCGCGACAAGGCCGGCACACCCTTCCTCTCGGATGAGCTGGTCTCGGCCGGGGAACGGCTGCGCGAGGATTTCGAACTGGCCCAGATGGGCCCCAAGCTGGCGCAGAACTGGGATCGCTTCCTGACCGCAGGCGTGCAGGGCGGCGACATGTCCGGCGGCCCGTCGCGTGGCGCGGATCAGGCGCGCTCCCGCATCACCGCCGCGCTGCGCGACCTTGGCCCCGGCCTTGGCGATGTCGCCCTGCGCTGCTGCTGCTACCTCGAAGGGCTGGAACAGGCCGAAAAACGGATGGGCTGGTCCGCCCGCTCGGGCAAGATCGTGCTGCGCATCGCCTTGCAACGCCTCAAGCGGCATTACGACGATCTGGGGCAGGCGGGCGCAATGATCGGCTAGCGGCTCATCCGCCCACCAGCCAGCCCACGCCAAAGGCGACAAGGGCGCAGATCGACCCCACCGCCACCGTCTCGACCAGCGCGCGGCGCAACCCGTCGCGCGTGGCCACCCAGCGCAGCACCCCCAGCGCCATCAGCGCCAGCAGCGTCATCGCGACAGAGGTGTAGAACGTCGCCGCCACCGGCTCCATCACGAAATAGGGGCTGAGCGGCACGACACCAAAGACAACGAAGGAGATGAACGTCATCACCCCGTTCAACGCAGGATCCGCATCCTCCGGCGCCTGCATCCCATAGCCCCAGGACAGGGTCAGATCCGCCATCAGCGGCGGATGCGCCGCCAGCAGTTGCGCCGTCTCGACGGCCTGCCGCTCAGGCAGGCCGCGCGTCTGCAACAGCCCGGCCATCAACGCAGTCTCAGCCGCAGGATCGCGCCTGATCCGCGCCATCTGCGCCGCATGGCGCTGCGCATAAAGGTCATTCTGCGACCGCATGGACAGGAATTCCCCCAGCCCCATGCTGACCGCATCCGCAAACAGGTTCGCCAGCCCGAACACCAGCACCGCCAGCGCCCCGATCTCGACCACGCCTTCGGCACCAGCCCCGGCAAACCCCGCGACAATGGCAAAGGTCGTGACGATCCCGTCATTGCCTCCGAATACCAACTGCTTGAGATGATCCTGCGCGCGCCCAAGGGCGGAACTCTGATCTGCGTCACGCGGGCGGACGGGCTGGGTCATCGACATCCTGGCTCTGCCTTGCTGGCTCGCCATCCGGGATAGCAAGCCCCCGCC
Organism: Paracoccaceae bacterium; assembly: GCA_024304855.1. GTDB lineage: Bacteria > Pseudomonadota > Alphaproteobacteria > Rhodobacterales > Rhodobacteraceae > Seohaeicola. The sequence continues at coordinate 4,736 of JAMWZG010000181.1, read as the reverse complement.
ACCGGCGCAATCGGCCTGTGGCGGCATCGCCACAGCGCTGCCGGTGTCCGCAAAGCGTCACGCTTTCGCCGCGAAAACGCCGACGGCGGCGGCAATCTGTCCGTCCCACTCAATGGTGCTGTCATGGTGAACACTCGGTCCACTCCTCCCGCCGCGCAATGGCCCGTGATCATGCGGCCGCGCTATCCTTGGTTCGTCTGGCCCAGCATGGCCATGATGACCGTGCTCGGCCTCATCCCGCTCTGGGCCGCAAGCCATAGCCTGACCCTTGGCCCCGACGGGCTGGGCGAGATGCTCGAAACCCATCTGCTGATGATCGCCATGGGGCTGTTCCTGCTGGCCTTTCCGGCCTTGCTCCTCGTCTCCACCCTGCAAGGGCGGCCCACGCTCGAGATCGACGAGGGGACAGTCTATCACAGGTCCATCACAGGCCGCGTGCAGGTGATCCGCCTGTCCGACCATGCCGAGGTGTCACTGGGCGAGGCCGTGCTGGCCAAGGGCTATCAACCCCGGCTCGAGGCGGTGCCGATGCGCCCGGGCGACCCGCTCAGAACGCTGCCCCTGCGCCCCTTCGTCCACACCCGACCCGAGGCCGAGGCGCTGGTCGCCCTGATCCGTCAGGCCGCAGGCCCAAGGCCCAAACCCACCCCGGCGCAGGCGGCGGTGCAGCACAGGCAAACCCGCAGGGAATGGCGCCTGCTCTGGGCGATCATCCTTGGCGCAGCCGTCCTGCTGGTCTTGCTGAAATGGTATGAATGACCCGCCCAAAGCGATAACCCCCATTGCGAAGATGGGCGGGCGTGCATAACTTTGCCTTATGAACATCACCCTGCGACAACTGACCTATTTCAAGGCGCTGGCCGAACAACGCAACTTTGGCCGCGCGGCCGAGGTGGTGCATGTCTCGCAACCCGCCCTCTCGGTGCAGATCCGCGAGCTTGAGAAAACGCTGGGCGCCGCCCTCGTCGAACGGCAGGCCCGCGACGTGGTGCTGACCCCCTTCGGGCGGCGCATCCTGACCCATGCCGAAACCGTGCTGGCGGCCACCCAGGCGCTTGGCGATGCCGCGCGCTGGCGCGGTGGCCTCTCGGGCCAGCTCCGCCTTGGCCTGATCCCGACCATTGCCCCCTATCTGCTGCCCACCGCGCTCGAGGCACTGCGCTCCCGCGACATCTCGCTCGACGTGCAGGTGCAGGAGGCCAAGACCGACCGCCTTCTGGCCGATCTGCGCGCAGGCCGTCTGGACGCCGCCGTGATCGCCCTGCCAGTGGCCGAGGAAGGGCTGATCGAAGTGCCCCTCTTTGAGGATCGCTTCCTTCTGGCCGGCACCAAGGCCCGGCTCGATGCGCAGGGCCGTGGTCCGGGGGCCGAGGCGCTGCGCCCGATGGAACTGGGCGCCAGTCAGCTTCTGCTGCTGGAGGAGGGGCATTGCCTCACCGATCAGGCGCTTGATGTCTGCGGGCGCGGACGCGGTCACGCCCAGATCAACATGGGGGCCTCATCGCTCAGCACCCTGTCGCGTCTGGTCGCGGCCGGTTTCGGCCTGACCCTGATGCCGGAAATTGCCGCCTTGCAGGAACAGCGTGCCGCCCCCGAAATGCATCTGATGCGCTTCTGCGCCCCCGAACCGGCGCGGCAGGTGGGCCTCGTGCGCCGCGAGGCCAGCACCGATGACGGCTGGTTCACCGCATTGGCCGGGATGCTCTCGGATGTGGGCACAAAAGTGGTGGCCGCCGCACGCCAGGGCTGTCCCTGAGGGCACAGCCTCTCCGCGACGTGACATTCCGGCCCTTTAAACGCCGGCATAAACAGAGTATTTGAAACCAACCCACTGATCACCCTGTCCCGAAAGGCAGTCCGATGCGCGATCTCAAGATCCCAGACCAGCGACACCCGGAAAAGGCGCATCGCCCCGACAATGCCCAGCCGAAGAAGCCCGACTGGATTCGCGTCAAGGCCCCCACGTCGCAGGGTTACAAGGACACACGCAACATCATCCGCGAACACAAGCTGGTCACGGTCTGCGAGGAAGCCGGCTGCCCCAATGCCGGCGAATGCTGGAGCCAGGGCCACGCCACCATGATGATCATGGGCGAGATCTGCACCCGCGGCTGCACCTTCTGCAACATCGCCACGGGCAAGCCGCAGACGCTCGATGTGTTCGAGCCGGGCCGCGTCGCCGATGCGGTCGCCAAACTGGGGCTGAACCATGTCGTCGTCACTTCGGTGGACCGCGACGATCTGGACGATGGCGGGGCCGACCATTTCGCCCAGACGATCCGCGCCATCCGCCACCGCGCCCCCGGCACCACGATCGAGGTGCTGACGCCCGACTTCCTCAAATGTGGCCCCGAAGCCCTTGAAATCGTTGTCGCCGCGCGCCCCGATGTCTTCAACCACAACCTCGAGACCGTGCCCGGCCTCTACCCCGAGGTGCGCCCCGGCGCGCGCTACTTCCACAGCCTGCGCCTCTTGCAGCGGGTCAAGGAACTGGATGCGTCGATGTTCACCAAATCCGGCATCATGGTGGGGTTGGGTGAGGATCGGCAATCCGTGCTGCAAGTCATGGATGACATGCGTGCCGCCGACATCGACTTTCTGACCATCGGCCAATATCTGCAACCCACGCCGAAACATCACGCGGTGGATCGCTTCGTGCATCCCGACGAATTCGCCGCCTATGAAAAAGCCGCATATGGCAAGGGTTTCCTCATGGTGTCGGCCACGCCCCTCACACGCTCCTCCTATCACGCGGGCGAGGATTTCGCCCGGCTCAACGCGGCGCGTCAGGCAAAGCTAGGCCGCGGCTGACGGTCGGCAGAGGGCCGGGGGTCAACCCCCGGACCCCCGGGATATTTGCAGCAAGAAGAAACAGCCCTCACTCGATGGGCTTCAGACGCCTGACATAGGCGGCAAGTGCGGCGCGATCCGCCTCGGGCAGTTGTGCAAGACTGCTCACCACATCGGCCATGCTGCCACCGGCCGTGTCGTAATCCGGCGTGAAGCCCGAGGTGAAATAGGCGATCAGATCGGCCTCGGACCAGTCCAGTTTCGCAGGGGTGATATTGGGGATCGTGCCCTGACCCGACGGGTTCGGCGCCCCCGCCATCCAGCGATCCCGGTCCAGCCCGCCAAGCGCATCCCGCGGCGTATGACATTCCGCACAATGGCCCAAAGCCTCGGCCAGATAGCGACCCCGCGCGGCAACTTCATCCATGTCGCCCGTGACTTGCCAGCCGTCCTTGAGGTAGAGCGCCTTCCACAGCCCCAGCCCGCGCCGCAGCGTGAACGGAAAGCCAAGCTCATGCGCAAGGTCGGGCGTCGCAGCGGCGGGCAGGGTGGTCAGATAGGCGTGCAGATCCGCGATGTCCTGCGGCGTCACCCGCGCATAGGCGGCATAGGGAAAGGCAGGGTAGTAGTGCCGCCCCTCGGGCGAGGTGCCGTGAACCATCGCATTGGCCAGATCGGTCACGGACCATCCGCCAATCCCATGCTCCGGATCGGGCGAGATATTGGGCGCATGGAACGTCCCGAAATCCGAGGCAAAGCCGCGCCCGCCCGACAGGATCAGCCTCGCCTCTCCCGTCGCCCCTGCCGCACTGTGACACGAGGCGCACCCGCCTGCGTGAAACACCACCTCACCCCGCGCCGGCACACCGACCAGATCGACATAATCCTCCGGATCGACCCGCACGGGGGCGGTGAACCACCATCCCGCCGCCGCCGCTGCCGCGACAAAGACAATAGCTGTCAGTCCCTTGGCCATCACTGCTTATCCAGCGGGCCGGTCATCCCGGCCCCTGTCCCTGCATCAGTTGCTGGGCACGCGGTAAGCCTTGTGACAGGCCCCGCAAGCCCCGCCCAAGGCGCCCATCGCCGCCTGAAGGCTGGCCAGATCCGTGCCCGCCGCCACTTCCATCGCCGCTGCCGCCGTCACCAGATCGGCCCCCTTGGCCATCGCATCGGGCATATTCGCCCAAAGCTCCGCCATGACCTTGGACCCCTCGACACCCATCTCATCCGATCCCTCGGGCCAGAGCCGCGATTGATCCAGTTGCGCGAGGCTCGACAGGTTCCCCGCCGCCGCCGTGGCTGCGGTCGCGTCATAGGGCACCTCGCCCTTGGCCATGCCGCCCAAAAGCCCCAGATTGAACGCATAAAGCTGCATCTGCGCCTGCCGCGCCTTGGTCGCATCGGCCAGAGCCTTCTGCGCCGCATCCTGCCCGCTGGCAGCCCCGGCCAGAATGGCCAGACCCAATACGGCCCCTGTGACGGTCATTCCCTTGAACATTCGGTCTCTCCCCGTGATCACGCTACATAATGTCGCAAGCGTAACAGAGATTCCGGCAACGCCCATCACGATTCAGTGACAGGCAGATCGGTGAAGCGCACCTTGCCGATGAATGGCAGGTTGCGGTTGCGCTGCGCGAAGTCGATCCCGTAACCCACGACAAACTCGTCAGGAATTTCGAACCCGGTCCAATCCGCCTTGATCGGCGCCTCGCGCCGGCTGGGCTTGTCCAGCAGGGCGATCGTCCGCAACCGCCGCGGCGCGCGCGACATCAGCAACTGCCGCACATGGTAAAGCGTGTGCCCCGTGTCCACGATATCCTCGACCACCAGCACGTCGCGCCCTTCAATAGCGCCGCGCAAGTCCTTGAGGATACGCACTTCCCGGCTGCTCTCCATCGCATTGCCATAGGATGAGGCCTCCAGGAAATCCACCTCGACCGGCA
>JAMWZG010000180.1:3101-6437 GCA_024304855.1 Paracoccaceae bacterium | reverse complement strand
GCCGGTGGCGTTCATGTCGTTGTCGATGGCCTGCTTGCCCGCGATCACCAGACCGGGGGCTTCCTCGGCGATGACGGCTTTCAGGATCTTGGCCACGGCCAGCGGTTCGATGTCGTTATGCACGTCATCCGAGGCCACGACCAGAATGGCGCGGTCGGCGCCCATGGCCAGCGCGGTGCGCAGGGTTTCCTGCGCCTGCTTGACGCCGATGGAGACGACCACGACCTCTTCGGCCTTGCCCGCTTCCTTGAGACGGATCGCTTCTTCGACTGCGATTTCGTCGAACGGGTTCATCGACATTTTGACATTGGCGAGATCGACACCGCTTCCGTCCGCCTTGACGCGGACCTTCACGTTGTAGTCGATCACACGTTTGACAGGCACGAGCACCTTCATTGGCGTGGTCTCCCTTGGATTGCGGGGAGGCGCGTGGCGACTCCCCTGATAACACTCCGGGTGTTGATATAATCTTGCGCGGGCTTGAAACAGGGTAAAATCGTCACGTCGTGATCATAAGACGCCGCGTTTTTCGGTTTGGTTGTCCCACGGTGGGACATAAACGGAAATTAACGATTGGCCCCCGGCACCCAGAGAACATCGGCGCGGCCCTCGTCATTGGCGACGCGGGCGGCCACGAAAAACCAGTCCGACAGGCGGTTGAGGTATTTCACGGCGTCGGGGTTCACCGTCTCCATCGTGGCTAGTTCCACGGTTTCGCGTTCGGCGCGGCGGCTGACCGTGCGGCACAGGTGCAGATGGGCGGCCAGCGCCGATCCGCCGGGCAGGATGAAGCTGCGCAGGGGTTCCAGCCGGGCATTCATCGTGTCGATCTCGGATTCGAGACGGTCCACCTGCGATTTGACCATGCGCAGCGGCGGGTAGGCGGCATCGGCGTCACGTTCCATGTCGGGGCGGCAGAGGTCCGCGCCCAGATCGAAAAGGTCGTTCTGGATGCGCGCCAGGGCGGCGTCCAGTTCGGGACCGGCGTGCAGGCGGGCCATGCCGACGGTCGCGTTCGCCTCGTCCACGGTGCCATAGGCGGTGACGCGCATCGAATGTTTGGCGACGCGGGCGCCATTGCCCAGTGCGGTTTCACCGTCGTCGCCGGTCTTGGTGTAGATCTTGTTCAGAACGATCATCGGTTACCCCTGTCTGCGAATCCATACGAAGAGAAGAATCAGGATCACGGCCACCAGCTGTGCCCCGATCCGCCAGCGCATGATCCGGTTGCCATGTTTGCGATTGAATTCACCGCCCTTGGCGAAGCCGCCGATGCCCAGCATCAGAATGGCCAGCACGCCCAGACAGGCGGCCACGACGACGTAGAAAAGTGGATCGTCCCTCATCACTTCAGTCCTTCTTCCTTTATTCGCCCCATGTAGGGGGCGCGCGGCAAAAAGCGAACCGGAATCTGGGAAGATGGCGACGGGCGGTCAGCCCTTGGCCAGAACCCAGTCCAGCGCCCGCGTCGGCAGGATGCGCCGCAGGATCGCCATCGCATAGGTCGGGGTCGTCACAAAGTAGCGCGCCTTGGGATTTGGCGCGTCCAGCGCGCGGAGGAGTTTGGCGGTCACGGCGGAGGGCGGCAGTTCGAACCTGTCCTTCTTGGCCTTCGGCTCGTAGAGGCGCTTGAGCAGGGTGGCGCGATACTGGTCGGCGCGCGGGCTGTTCTGCCAGTCGATCCAGCGTTCGAAATGGGGGATGGAATTAGCGCGGATCTGACTGGCGACAGGGCCGGGTTCGATCAGGATCACATGGATGCCGGTGCCGCGCATCTCGATGCGGAGCGTGTCGCTGAGCGCCTCGATCGCATATTTCGTGGCGTTATAGGCGGATCGCCACGGGGCCACGACCAGCCCCAGCACCGAGGAGCAGTTGATGATCCTGCCATGCCCCTGCGCGCGCATCACGGGGATCACCAGCCGGGTCAGGTCGTGCCAGCCGAATACATTCACCTCGAATATCGCGGCCAGCGCGTCGCGGGGCAGGTCTTCGGCGGCACCGGGGCAGGCATAGGCCCCATTGTTGAACAGCGCATCCAGCGTGCCGCCTGTCCGGGACAGAACATGATCCAGCGCGGCGCGGAGCGAGGCGGGGTCGGCGTAATCAAGCTGCACCGCCTCGAGCCCTTCGGCGGTCAGGCGGTCCACATCGGCCTGTTGCCGGCAGGCGGCAAAGACGCGCCAGCCCTGCGCCTTGAGGCCGTGGGCCGCGTCATAGCCGATGCCCGAGGAGCAGCCGGTGATCAGGATGGATTTTGCGTTCATGCCGCCTTCATGGCCTGCGATCACGGTCTGCGCAACTGCGGCTTTTGCGGTGCTCAGCCTTCCTGATCGGACACTGGCGCATCCGAGACCAGTTTGGACGAGACCCAGCCGACCTTGCTGCTGTCGATCACGCGCAGGCGGAGCCAGCCGTTTTCGTAGGTTTCCAGCACTTCCACCTCGGTGTCGCGGGTGACGCGGGCGAGGACGCCGAAACTGGTGCCGGGGCCGGTGCGCATATTGACGCTGGTGCCGGTGATATGGCGCAGGTCGCGCAGATCCTGCGCGGGCTGGGGCAGGTTTTCTGGCGAGACGGGGGCCATGCCTGCGGCCTGCGCGAAGGCGGCGGGTTGGGCAAGGCTGAGATTGGCGACCCGCTTGTCCATTGCATCGGCGGGTGTGTCTGCGGGCGGCAGATCTTGCGAGAGCAGGCGGACAGGCTGCGCGGATCTGTCCGTGACAGCGGGCATGGCGGTCAGGTCAATCAGATTGCGCGTCACCTCGGGCTTGTCAGGGGCAGAGGCGGCGGGGATGGCGCTGGCCATGGTGTTCGGTGACAGGGCGGCGAGTTTACGCTCCGCCTCGGCCTCAAGCGCTGCGGCCTGGCGCGAGCCTTCGCGCGGCTGGTAATCGGCACCGCCGCTGATCTGGTAAAAGGACCACCCCAAAAATGCAAAAGTCATGATAATAAAGCGCCACATATCGCGCACCCCCCAATGCTACATCGTCACAGAAATGGTCAGAAATTGACCTGGCAGACCTGCGATTATAAGCGATTCGCGCAGGAGATGCTGGTGAAAGATTCAAAAACAGCCGGTCGCGCTGCGCGGCGTGCTTTACCCGGCGGCGGGCTGCGTCTATCACCTGTCGCATGAGTGACGTGATCCAAGACCCAATCCCGAACCCGTCCGAGGTGTCGGAACCCCTGCGGCGCGCCATTGGCGAGCGGTATCTGACCTATGCGCTGTCCACGATCATGCACCGGGCGTTGCCCGATGCGCGGGACGGGTTGAAGCCGGTGCATCGCCGGATTCTCTATGCGATGCGGGAATTGCGGCTGAGCAGCACGGGT
>JAMWZG010000180.1:0-3091 GCA_024304855.1 Paracoccaceae bacterium | reverse complement strand
CGGCCAAGATTTCGGGCGATGTGATGGGCAACTATCACCCGCATGGCGATGCCGCGATCTATGATGCGATGGCGCGTCTGGCGCAGGATTTCAACGTCCGTTACCCGCTGGTGGACGGGCAGGGCAACTTCGGCAATATCGACGGGGATAACCCTGCCGCCGCGCGTTATACCGAAGCGCGGATGACTGCCGCCGCCGAGGCGTTGATGGAGGGGCTGGCGGAAAATGCCGTCGATTTCCGCCCCAACTATGACGGCACGCTGGAGGAACCGGTGGTGTTCCCCGCGGCCTTTCCGAACTTGCTGGCCAATGGGTCGTCCGGGATTGCGGTGGGGATGGCGACGAATATCCCGCCGCATAACATCGAAGAGCTGGTGGCGGCCTGTCTGCATCTGATCAAGTCCCCCGATGCGCGGGACGAGACCTTGCTGCAATTCGTGCCGGGGCCGGATTTTCCCACTGGCGGCGTGATCGTCGAGCCGCGCGAGAGCATCGCCGAGGCCTATCGCACCGGGCGCGGGGCCTTCCGGCTGCGCTGTTCCTGGGAGGTGGAGGATCTGGGACGCGGTCAGTGGCAGATCGTGATCACCGAGATCCCTTATCAGGTGCAGAAATCCAAGCTGATCGAAAAGATCGCGGAGCTGATACAGACCAAGAAGATCCCGATCCTGGGCGATGTGCGCGACGAATCCGCCGATGACGTGCGGCTGGTTCTGGAGCCGCGCGCGCGGACGGTCGATCCGAATGTGCTGATGGGGATGATGTTCCGCAACTCGGATCTTGAGGTGCGGTTCAGCCTGAACATGAACGTTCTGATCGACGGGCTGACGCCCAAGGTCTGCTCGCTCAAGGAAGTGTTGCGGGCGTTTCTGGACCACCGGCGCGAAGTGTTGCAGCGGCGGTCGCAGCATCGGCTGGAGAAGATCGACCACAGGCTTGAGGTGCTGGAAGGGTTCATCATCGCCTTCCTGAACCTGGACCGGGTGATCGACATCATCCGCTATGATGACGATCCCAAGCGGGCCTTGATGCATGAGGATTGGGGCAAGCCGCATCCGCGGGCCACGTCCGAGAAGGATTACGCCTCGCCTTTGACGGGGCGGATGATCGGGGAGGATGAGGAGCCGTCGCTGACCGAGGTGCAGGCCGAGGCGATCCTGAACATGCGGTTGCGGTCGCTCAGGCGGCTGGAAGAGATGGAGCTGATCCGCGAGCGCGACGCGTTGATGGAGGAGCGGGCGACGCTGGAGGATCTGCTGGACAGCGAGAAGCTGCAATGGGCGGCGATTGCCGATCAGCTGCGCGAGGTGCGCAAGCAGTTTGGCGCGAACAGTCCCGGCGGCGCGCGGCGCACGCAGTTTGCCGAGGCCGGTGTGGTCGAGGATGTGCCGCTGGAGGCGATGATCGAGCGGGAGCCGCTGACCGTGATCTGCTCGCAGATGGGCTGGGTCCGGGCGATGTCGGGGCATATCGACCTGACGCGCGAGATCAAGTTCAAGGATGGCGACGGGCCGCGTTTCGCTTTCCATGCCGAGACGACGGACAAGCTGCTGGTCTTTGCCTCGAACGGGCGGTTCTACACCGTGGGGGCGATGAACCTGCCCGGTGGGCGGGGGATGGGCGAGCCGTTGCGCCTGATGGTGGATTTGCCGAACGAGGCGCAGATCGTGGATATCCTGATCCACAAGCCGGGGCGCAAGCTGCTGGTCGCATCAAGCGCGGGTGACGGTTTTGTCGTGCCGGAGGATGAGGTCGTGGCGCAGACCCGCGCGGGCAAGCAGGTGCTGAACCTGTCGGGCGAAACGCGGGCGCTGGTGTGTCGGCCGGTCACGGGCGACCACGTCGCCTGTGTGGGCGAAAACCGCAAGGTTCTGGTCTTTCCGCTGGAGGAATTGCCGGAAATGGGCCGGGGCAAGGGTGTGCGCTTGCAGAAGTTCAAGGATGGCGGGCTGTCGGATGCGATCACCTTCGCGCTGGCCGATGGCCTGACCTGGCGCGATCCGGCCGGGCGGACCCGGACCGAGAGCGACCTTGAGGAATGGCTGGCCAAACGCGCCACGGCAGGCCGCATGGCACCGCGTGGTTTCCCGCGGGACAACAAATTCACCTGATCCCCGAGGCCATCCGGGGTCAGGCGGGCGGATCGGGGCCATGCAGATGTGATCACGGGTGCGTTGCGCCGGAGAGAACCCTGCGCTATGCCCGTCATATCGCTTTGAAGGACAATCGCATGTTTCGCCTCATGGCCCTGATCGGCAGCATCCTTGTGCTGGCTGCCTGCACCAATCCCAACGACCTTGACGAAGCGCCGGTGGATCTGGGTGATTTCCGGCTGGGCCACAATGTCGTTGTGGCGTCCAAGATGACGCGCGGCCCGGTGTCGCGCGAGGCGACGCCGGAGGAGTGGCAGGACGCGCTCAAAGGCGCGATCGACGAGCGTTTCGGCCGCTATGAAGGTGACAAGCTCTATCATCTGGGGGTCAGTGTCGAAGGCTATGTTCTGGCGCAACCGGGCATTCCGATTGTCGCTTCGCCCAATTCGGTGCTGATCCTGCTGGTGACGGTCTGGGATGATGCGGCGGGGGGCAAGCTGAACACGCCGCCCGAGCAGATCACGATCATGGAGACGATTTCAGGCAATACGATCCTTGGCTCTGGCCTGACCCAATCGAAAGAGGTGCAGATGCGCAACCTCAGCCGGAATGCGGCCAAGCAGATCGAGACGTTCATGGTGCGGCGCCGCGCCTCGGAAGGGTGGTTCGGTGAGGCTCCGGGGCCAGTTGTGGGGCCGAAAGTGACCTTGCCCGCGACTGCGACGGATGCGGCACCTGCGGGCCGGAGCGGGGCCGGCGCAACTGCGGCGCCTGCGGCCACGGCCCCTGCGCCGCAGGCGGCAAGACCGGCGGTCAGGATTGCTCCGCCAGCGGGTGCCGTTCTGGCTGAGCCGGAAGTCGCCCCCTTCGTCGAGGGCTGAGCGCGGGCCGGCAGGTCGCCAAGAGACGCTTGATTTTCCCCGCCCAAGTCAATAAACGGCGCGCGGAGACAGAAACGGGTTTGTCCGAGGACTGGGCGACCCCCGAACCAGAAGGCG
>JAMWZG010000018.1:22376-26546 GCA_024304855.1 Paracoccaceae bacterium | reverse complement strand
GGGGTGATGGCGGACTGGGGAGGATTCGAACCCCCGACCCCTTGATTCGTAGTCAAGTACTCTATCCAACTGAGCTACCAGTCCGTGAGGGCGGGGTTTAGACTCAAGCCCGGACCTTGGCAAGGGGCGAATGCGGATTTTATTTTGGCCCGCCGCAAGGCGCCCGGAGCCGTGCGTCAGGCGGCGTCCTTGGGCAGGGTGATCACGAAGGTCGTGCCATCCGGCCCTGTCTGTTCCAGCGCCAGTTGTCCGCCGTGGCCACGGATCAGATCCTGCGCGATCACCAGTCCCAGACCGGAACCGCCCTTGCGCGCCCCGCCCTGAAAGGGTTGGAACAGATGTTCGCGCGCCTTGGGCGGCAGGCCGGGGCCGGTGTCGCTGACGCGGATCACCCAGGCTTCGCCCTCGTCCGAGGCGGCCACGCTGATTTCGCCGGCCGCGCCCGTCTGGGCAATGGCTTGCCGCGCATTGCGCACAAGGTTGAAGATCACCCGGAACAACTGCTCGGGGTCAGCCTTCACGGTCAGGGTGCCGGGCACATCCTCGGACAGGCTGATGTCGGCCTCGCCCACGGCCAGCCTTTCGCTGTCCAGCACGTCGGAAACGACATCGAGCAGGATCACATCGCGCAGCTTGGGCGCGGGTTCCTCGGCCTTGCCAAAGGCCAGCGTGCTTTCGCATAGATGCACCGCGCGGGTGATCGAGTTTACCAGCTTGGGCGCCAGCCGCTTGACGGCCGGATCTTCTGACATCTCGATCCGGTCCACGAAAAGCTGCGCCGAAGTCAGCATGTTGCGCAGGTCGTGACTGACCTTGGCCACAGCCCCCCCCAGTTGCGCCAGCCGCTCTTTCTGCTTGAGCGAGCTGGTCAGCTGCGTTTGCAGGCTTTGCAGCGCATCCTCGGCCTGCCGCAGTTCGGTGATGCCCGATGTCGGCTCGATGATGCGACGACCGTCCTCGGGCGCTTCGGCATAATGGGTCATGGCACGGGCGACACGCGCGATGGGCATCACCAGAAGGCGCTGCACGGCAAGAAACAGCAGCGTCGCCGTGAAGATCGAGATCACGGCAGAGAGGATCAGGATACGCACACCATAATCCAGCATCGCCGCGCGCAACGGGCCGGATTCCATCGTCACCTCGATCAGCAGACCGGCCTCTCGCGTGGGGTTGCCGATGACGCGGATCACCTCGGGGGCAGGGTCCAGAAGCTGCGCCAGACCGTCACGGATGAGGCCCAAGGCAGGCGGGTCGCGCAGATCATAGGTGCGGTCCACAGCCTGCGGCATCGGCGAGGCCAGGATCAACTGCCGCGCCTCATCCCGGCGCAGCACGACGTTGAACACCTCGGCGTTGCGCAGCAACTCCTCCTCCAGATCGGGCGAGATCACCTCATCGGCCAGAAGGGCCAGACTGGCGATCTGGGCCCGCTCAAGACGCAGCAGCAGATAGTCTTCGCGAAAACGCGCGACCGACGGCACGAAGATCAGAACCTCGGCCAGCATCACGAAGATGATGGTCAGGATCAGGAACCGTCCCGAAAGCGAATGCAGCATCAATGCCTCTTATCTGGATCACGGCAGCCACTTCTGCACCAGACCGACAACCCTTTTGACCATAGGGTTATCAAACAGTCGTGGCGAGAAATAGGCCCCCGCCGCGCGTTTGTTGATCTCGGACAGGGTGGGGTAGGGCGCGACCATGCCGGCCACGGCCGACATCTTGAGGTTGTTGGCAATGGCCATGGACCACAGCGCAATCAACTCGCCCGCCTGATGGCCGACGATGGAGACGCCGACGGGGCGACCCTTGTGGACCATGACCTTGATCAGACCCTTGGTTTGCAAAGTCGCGATCGCCCGGTCGTTGTGGTGATAGTCGAAGCGGGCCACCTCGAGCGCCGTGCCATAGGTCTTGCGCGCCTCGGCCTCGGTCAGGCCGACCTGTGCCAGTTCGGGGTCGGTATAGGTGGCCCATGGAATATGCGCGGTTTTCTGCCGGGCAGGCAGGCCGAACAGCGCCTGCCGGATGATCAGCCCCGCGTGGTAGCCGGCAACATGGGTGAACTGCATCCCGCCAGCCACGTCCCCGATGGCAAAGACGCGCTTGTTCGTGGTGCGCATCCGGTCATCGACCGTGATGCCGGTCTTCGTGGTCGCGATCCCCGCCGCATCGAGGTTCAGCTTTTCGGTATTGGACTTGCGCCCCACCGCGATCAGCAGATGAGTGCCCTTGAAGACCCGGCCATCCTTGACCGTGACGGCGACAGACCCGGCCTTGCCGCTGATGTCGGCGGCATGGGCTTGCTCGACGATATTCACCCCCTCGCCGCGCAGATGATCCAGAACGACGGCCGCCAGTTCGGGATCATCCTTGCCCAGCGCCCGTGCCCCTTCGATCACCGTCACCTCGCAGCCCAGCCGGCGATGCGCCTGTGCCATCTCCATGCCGATGGGGCCGCCGCCGATGATCAGCAGGTGATCCGGCCTCTCGCGCAGGTCGAACAGCGTCTCGTTCGTCAGATAGGGCACCGTATCCAGACCGGGGATCGGTGGCACCAGCGGGCGCGAGCCGGTGGCGATCACGATCCGCCGCGCGGTGATCGTATCATCCCCCGCCTGCACCGTATCGGGGCCGGTGAAATGCCCGAAGGCCCGGATCACCTTGACCCCCAGACCCTCAAAGCGTTCCTGACTGTCCACGGGTTCGATCCGTGCGATCACACGCGCCACATGATCCTTGGCCGCCGCATAGTCGATCTGCGGCGCGACCGGCGTGATCCCCATCGCGGCCCCTGCCGTCATCGCATGGGCGGCATGGCCCGCCGCCAGCAGCGCCTTGGACGGCACACAGCCATAGTTCAGGCAATCGCCCCCCATCCTGTGACCCTCCAGCAGGATCACATCCGCGCCCATCTGCACGGCCCCTGCGGCCACGGACAAGCCGCCCGACCCCGCCCCGATCACCAGAAGATCCGTCTTGAAATGCGCCATCACAGGGTCTTTCCACGCCGCAGCGTCTTGATGAGTATGGGAAGGGCCGCCAGCAGGCAAAGCCCGATAAGGGGCAGCAGGATCTGCGGCTCGAAGATGATGCCGAGGTTGGGCGTCTCGCCGCGTTCGAACACCTGCCCCAGACCGGCCCCGACCGAGGTATAGACCACGCCGCCCGGAATGATCCCCAGAAAGGTCGAGATCACGAAACGGTTGAGCGGCACGCCCACCAATGCAGGCACGAGATTGGCCACGAAGAAGGGCACGGCAGGCACCAGCCGGATCAGAAACAGCATGGACCATTGATTCTCGTCGATCCCGTCCTTGATGCGTTTGACCGCACCTTGTCCGGTGTCCATCTTGGCCGCCAGTCGCTCGCCCAGCCCCCAGCGCGCGGCCAGAAAGATCAGCGTCGCGCCAAGAGTGGCCGCTGTCACGTTGAACAGCGCCCCCGGAAACGTGGCGAACAGAAAGCCGCCGGTCAGGGTGGCCACCGTCGCGCCGGGCAATGAGAACGCAACGATCAGGACATAGGCCAGCATGAACAGAAGCACCGTCAGCGCGTAATTGGCATCGCGAAAGGCCAGCAGCGCCTCGCGGTTGTCGCGCAGCGCGTCGAATGTCAGGGTGTCGCGCAGGGTGAACGCACCGATCCCGGCCACGATCAGGATGGCAATCAGGGGCAGTCGCCGGCCAAAACCGCCAGAACGCGCGTTATCCGGTGGCATCTTGTCGGTCATCTGGGTCATCTCGTCTCGTCCTTGCAGCCGCATTGGGCGCCACGATGCGCGGAGGCGGGTCGGAATGACAGGGTTTTGCGCCCTGCTTCACGCGCCCTTGATCCGTGGTGACAGATCGCGTGAACACAAGGGCGAATTCCGCTTGAATTGAAACATTCACCATGGCCAAAGCGCCCGACCGCCGTCAAAGGCCAGGCTTTTTGTTGCAAAACCGCGCGAAAACCGTCGGGCACGGTTTGACTTGGGCAAAACGCCTGTCTATAGGACGGGCTTCGGATAACACGGGCCGGCGCGAATCTCGCGCAGTTCGGCATATGATTTGGAGACGGAGCGATGAAACGCACCTTTCAACCCAGCAACCTCGTTCGCAAACGCCGTCACGGCTTTCGGGCGCGTATGGCCACAAAAGCGGGCCGCAAGATCATTAACGCGCGCCG
>JAMWZG010000018.1:11904-22366 GCA_024304855.1 Paracoccaceae bacterium | reverse complement strand
GACACCGCCGGATGGCCCCGAAACTGGCACCACCGCCAGCACCGGGACAGGCCGACCGGCGGTTTCCGTTTGTCCGCAACCCCCGCAGATCCGCGTGATCAAGCTGCGCGCCGATTTCCTGCGCTGCGCCCGCGCTGGACGGCAGGGGACAGCCGGCATGATGGTGCAGGCACGCCAGCGGCGCAGCGACGAAGCCGTCAGCGGCATCCGCGTGGGTTTTACCTGCACCAAGAAGGTCGGCAACGCCGTCGCCCGCAATCGCGCCAAGCGCCGCCTGCGCGAAGTGGCCCGGATGGTTCTGCCCGCGCATGGCCGCGACGGATGGGATTATGTCCTGATCGGACGCGAAGGCGCGACGGCCGACCGTCCCTTTGAAGATCTCAAGCAAGACCTCATATCCGCGCTGAAAAAGCTGCATCAGAACCGGCCCTGATCCCGAGATGACCCCGCTTGCCCATATCGCCGCCCTGCCCGTGCGCGCCTATCGGCTGATCTTCTCGCCATGGGTCGGGTTCAACTGCCGGTATCAGCCCACCTGCTCTGCCTATGCGCTGGACGCACTCGAAAAACACGGCGCGATCAAGGGCATCTGGCTGGCCGCGCGTCGCATCGGCCGCTGCCATCCCTGGGGATCGTCCGGTTATGACCCTGTGCCTGATGGCAAGACCTGCGACCACGATCACGGCAAGACGCCGGATTGATCACCCCTGCTTCTCGAAGGTGATGATCACCTCGCCAATATCCACGCCGAACCGCTTCATATAGGCCCGGTTCAGCAGGCGATCCTCGGTCAGAAGCCACATCCAGTCATCGAATGTCACGCGCAGGGTGCCGTCCGGCACGGGCAGGTCGATGGTATAGCGCCAGTTGAAGGCGTCGCCCCTCTCCTCGCCGAAGGCCTCTCCGATCACACCGGGGGCCGTGCCGCGCCAGGTGTCCGCGCCGGTCTTGAGCAGGGTCCAGACGCGCTGTTCCGTGCTGCCATCCTCATAGACGAAATCCTCGACCAGCGTGAGGGTCTTGCCATCCCATGTGCCGTTGATCTCAACCTCGAACCGGCGACGCACGGTGCCGAAAATGTCCTGAAACTGACCATAAGCGAGGGTGCGACCTTCAAAGAACTCCTCAAGATTGAGGTTCCGCGTGCTGAGTTTCTCATCCTCCAGCGCCGGTTTTCCGGTGCATCCCGCCAGAACCAACACAGCCGCCAACGCCCAGATCTTCATCGCCATTCCCCTTTGCCTTTGCAGTCTATACGGCCGGGCTGCGCGACTGGATGCAACGCGGTGGTGCGACGCTGGCATTTCACGGGACAGCGCGCTAAGGGAAGGACGCACAGGAAGGGCCGCGCTATGCTTGACGATTCCGACGACATCCACCCGCTGTTTCACGGTGCGCCCAAAAGCACCGAATTCAAGAAACTGCGCAAACGCATCGTGCAATATACGCGCGAGGCGATCGAGCAATATGGCATGATCGAACGCGATCCCGCCAACCCCGAGGCCCGGCCACGCTGGCTGGTCTGCCTCTCGGGCGGCAAGGATAGCTATACTCTGCTGGCGGTGCTGCACGAGTTGCAATGGCGCGGCTTGCTGCCTGTGGATCTGCTGGCCTGCAATCTGGATCAGGGCCAGCCCGGCTTTCCCGCGACCGTCCTGCCCGAATTCCTGCAACGCATGGGGGTGCCGCACCGGATCGAATATCAGGACACCTATTCCATCGTCGTGGACAAGGTGCCCGCCGGGCGGACCTATTGCGCCCTGTGTTCACGTCTGCGGCGCGGCAACCTCTATCGCATCGCGCGCGAGGAAGGCTGCTCGGCCGTGGTTCTGGGCCATCACCGCGACGACATTCTGGAGACCTTTTTCATGAACCTGTTTCACGGCGGTCGTCTGGCGACGATGCCGCCCAAACTGGTGAACGAGGAAGGCGATCTTTTCGTGCTGCGCCCCCTCGCCCATGTGGCCGAGGATGATTGCGACAGATTCGCCCGCGCGATGAACTATCCCATCATTCCCTGCGATCTCTGCGGCAGTCAGGACGGGTTGCAACGGCAACAGGTCAAACAGATCCTCGACGGATGGGAAAAGAACAGCCCAGGACGGCGGCAGGTCATGTTCCGCGCCCTGATGAACGCGCGCCCCTCGCATCTGCTGGACCCGAACCTGTTCGATTTCGCCGGGCTGACGCGGGAAAAGGTAAAATTCGATCAAGCTGAGACCCTGGCGCCCCGGCTGCGTTAAACTCGTCTTGAGAAAAGCCGCCTAACGTGCCCCGTGAACAGGACGGGAACAGGCGGCATGACTCACACCTCGCATTTCATCATCCGGCGCGCGCGGCGCGTTGCAAGGCAGGCGTTGAACGGTCCTCAGGCGCTGGCCTTCGTGCCGGCCGTGACGCTCGCCGCCTTCTGGCTGGGTGGTGAGGCGTGGTTGCTGCTGGTCGCACTGGGCCTGCCTCTGGCACATGCCATGTCGGGCATGTTCTCCACCTTTTCGCTTGAGCCTGAGCAGGGGGAAGTGAAAGCCACGCACACGATCCCCGCGCTGGATCAGGCCTTGCACAAGGCGCTGGCCACAGCCGCGCGGACAGGGCGCGCCACGGGCTGCATCATGCTGGCCGTCGATGACATGGCCGATATTCAGGACCGCTACGGTCAGGAGGCGACGCAGGCCATGATGCTGCAACTGGCGGCACGGATGACGTCTTTCCTGCGCGAAGGGGATCGCGTGATCCGCCTGCCCGGGGGAGAGTTCGGCGTGGTTCTGGCCCCGATGCGCCACCTTGATCTGGAAATCGCCATCCAGATGGCCGGACGCCTGCAACTGGCCGTCGAAGAACCTCTGTCGCTGGATGCTACGACCGTATTCCTGTCCTGCTCCGTCGGCTTCTGTCTGGACAGCCGGAATCCTGGCACCGGCAGCGCCGACCTGATGGACGCCGCTTTCGCAGCGCTGCGCGTGGCGCAGCAGAATGGACCATCCGCGATCCGCGCCTTCACCGAAAGAATGCGCCCCCTGCTCGAGGTGAAGGGGCAGCTTGCGGATGAGGTGGCCGTTGCGCTTGAAAGCGGGCAGATCCTGCCTTGGTTCCAGCCACAGGTATCCACCAATACAGGCCGGATCACCGGGTTCGAGGTTCTGGCGCGCTGGCAACACCCGGAGCGTGGCCTTCTCTCTCCGGTCGATTTTCTACCGGTCATGGAGGAAACCGGACAACTCGAAAGATTGAGCGAGGTGATGATCTATCGCGCCCTCACAGCCCTGCGGGCCTGGGACGCCGCCGGGCTGGACATCCCCCGGGTCGGCGTGAATTTCGCCGCAGAGGAGTTGCACAACCCCAAGCTGCTGGACAAGATCAAATGGGAATTGGACAGGTTCGAACTGCCCGCCTCGCGGCTATCCATCGAAGTGCTTGAAACCGTCGTGGCGGCTTCGCCGGATGATACTGTCTCGCGCAATATCAACGGCCTGGCCAAGCTGGGCTGCGGCATTGACCTGGACGATTTCGGAACCGGACACGCCTCGATCTCCTCTGTCCGGCGCTTTGCTGTGGCCCGGCTCAAGATCGACCGCTCCTTCGTGATGAAAGTGGACCGCGACCCCGAGCAACAGAAGATGGTGAACGCCATCCTGACCATGGCGGAACGGTTGGGCCTCGACACACTGGCCGAAGGGGTGGAAACTTTAGGCGAGCACGCGTTGCTTGCGCAACTGGGCTGCGGCCATGTTCAGGGGTTCGGCATCGCGCGACCGATGCCCTTCGAACAGACGATTGAATGGATACGCACGCATAACGCCAAACTTCAGGACGCGCCCATCATCGGCCGGTCCACGGCATGAGCGCGCCACAACGGGATCACTGCCCCGGACAGCGCCTGATCTGGCAGAAACCGGCTTGGCAGAAAGGGACGAATGGTCACGCATCACCATGAATTGCCCATAATCCGCTTGACCTTTCGGCCTGCACTCTGTTGAACCTGCCTCACTCAGACAGGACTGGCGGGAGCCCCCGATGGACGATCAGAACAAGAACCTTCTCCTGGCGACAGCACTCAGCTTTGCCGTCATTCTGATATGGTTCGTGCTGTTCCCGCCGCCCGAACCCGCCGCCGTCGATCCCAACGATCCGGCGGCGGCCTCTGCGCCTGTGGCCACGACCCCGTTGCAGGCTGGCGCCGGCACGACCGAGACAGCACAAGTCGCGGAACCCGCGGCGGATACCCCGCGGATTGCGATCGAAACGCCCCGCGTCACTGGCTCGGTGTCGCTGCTCGGCGGCCGTATCGACCAGTTGTCGCTCAAGGATTACCGTGTCAGCCAGGAACCGGGCGCCGACATCGTCACCGTCCTGTCCCCGATCGGACAACCCAACGCCTATTACGCGCTCTATGGCTGGGCCCCCGGCATGGGCGTCGCCCCCGAGGATGTTCCCGGCGCAAATACCCTCTGGCAGCAGGAAGGCAGCGGCACCCTGAGCCCGGCAACGCCCGTCACGCTGGTCTGGGACAATGGCAAGGGCCTGACCTTCCGCCGCCAGATCGCCATTGACGAAGACTTCATGTTCACCGTCACCCAATCCGTGCAGAACACGGGCAACGCCGCCGCCAGCATGGCGCCCTATGGCATCCTCGCCCGCCACGGCGAACCTGCCGGGCTGAAGAACTTCTTCATTCTGCACGAAGGCCTTGTCGCCATGGCCGACGGCACATTGACCGAGACAGATTACGGCGACATGCCGGAATTCGCCTTCAACGACCGCGAAGGCGCGCGCGCCGAAGTCACCCAAGTGTCTGAAAACGGCTGGATCGGGTTCACGGACCACTACTGGATGTCCACGCTGATCCCGGCAGCCGGCAGTGCCTTCAAGGCCGTTGCCAAATATGACGATCAGCGCGACATCTATCAGACCGAAGCCGTCCTGCCGACGCAGACCGTCGAACCGGGCCAGACCATCACCGCCGAAACCCGCCTGTTTGCCGGCCCGAAGGAATGGGCCACGATCCGCGCCTACGAGCGGGAGGGCGGCGTGGACCGTTTCCTCGACTCGATCGACTGGGGCTGGTTCTTCTTCCTGACCAAGCCGATCTTTGCCGTGCTGCACTACATCAATGTCTGGCTGGCCGGGATGGGCGTGACCGGCTCGATGGGCTGGGCCATCATCGGCCTGACCCTGCTGATCAAGGCGATCCTCTTTCCGCTGGCCTATAAGTCCTATGTCTCCATGGCCAAGATGAAAGAGCTTCAACCCAAGATGGAGGAGTTGAAGAAAGCCGCCGGTGACGACCGTCAGAAGCTCCAGAAAGACATGATGGAGCTCTACAAGAAGGAAAAGGTGAACCCCGCCTCGGGCTGCCTGCCGATCCTGTTGCAGATCCCGATTTTCTTCTCGCTGTACAAGGTGATCTTCGTCACGCTGGAACTGCGCCACGCACCGTGGATCGGCTGGATCACCGACCTGAGCGCACCTGACCCCAGCTCGCTGTTCAACCTCTTCGGCCTGCTGCCCTGGGACGCGCCCGACCCCAACTCCTTCCTGGCGTTGATCTTTATCGGTATCCTGCCGATCCTGCTGGGCATCTCGATGTGGCTGCAACAGAAGCTGAACCCGGCGCCCACCGACCCCACGCAGGCGATGATCTTCGCCTGGATGCCTTGGGTATTCATGTTCATGCTGGGCGGCTTCGCCAGTGGCCTTGTGGTTTACTGGATCGCCAACAACACGATCACCTTCACTCAGCAATATCTGATCATGCGCAGTCAGGGCTACAAGCCGGACGTCTTTGGCAACATCAAGGGCAGTTTCCAGCGCAAGCCGAAAACCGGCGCAAAGTGATGGGGCAGTTGGCGCAGATCTGGCGCTATCCGGTCAAGTCGCACGGGCGTGAGGCGATTACCGCCGCCCGGCTGACCGCAGGCGAATGCCTGCCCGGCGATCGGATCTGGGCCATCGCGCATGAGGCCTCGAAAGCCGATAACAGCGCATGGTCGCCCTGTTCGGGCTTCACCCGCGTGGCCTCCTCCCCCGGGCTGGCGGCGATTCAGGCGCAGTTGCATGATGACGGACAGACGGTCACGCTCAGCCACCCGGATCAGGACAGCTTGACGGTTGCGCCCGATCGGCAACCCGACAGGCTGCTCGCCTGGGTCACACCGCTGACCGCTGCGGGCCGTGCCGCCCCTGCGCGGGTGATCCGTGTGCCGGGCCGCGGGTTGACCGACAGCGACTACCCCTCGCTGACCATTGGAAACCTGGCATCGCATCGCGCGGTCGAGGGGCGGCTGGGCCGCGCGCTACAGATCGAGCGTTGGCGCGCGAACCTCTGGCTGGACGGATTGCCCGCATGGGAGGAGTTCGACTGGATCGGCCGCGAGGTGCAGATCGGTGGTGCGATCCTGCGCATCGTGGAGCGGACAGGGCGCTGCGCCGCACCATCCGCCAATCCGGACAACGGGCGGCGGGATGCCGACCTGCTGGCCTTTCTCGATCAGCAATGGAACCACACCGATTTCTGCGTCCATGCCGAAGTCACACAATCCGGCCCCATCGCCACCGGCGACACAGCAAAGGTTCTGTGATGGAGAAACTGCCCTTCCCCCTGGCCGAAGAGCCTGACGCCCAGACCGCCGAGATAGGACGCCTCCTCTTTGCGGGTGAGACGGAATTCCTCAAAGGCGTGGTCGCCATGGCGGGCCTGCCCCCGGCCGACCGGATCGAGGTTTGTTTCGCCGGCCGCTCCAACGTCGGAAAGTCCAGCCTGATCAACGCACTGACAGGGCGGAAAGGCCTGGCACGGGCGTCGAACACACCTGGACGCACGCAGGAAATCAACTTCTTCACCGTTGGCACCAAACACTATCTGGTTGACCTGCCCGGCTATGGCTATGCGAATGCCCCGGTCGCCATCGTGGCCAAATGGCAGAAACTGCTGAAACAATACCTGTCTGGGCGGCAAACCCTGCGTCGCGCCTTTGTGCTGATCGACGCGCGTCACGGGGTCAAACCCGTGGACGAGGAGATCCTCTCCCTGATGGACAGCTCTGCCCTGACCTTTCAGGTGGTGCTGACCAAGACGGACAAGATCAAACTCTCCGAACGCGACGTCGTGCTGGAGCAGGTCCGTGCCGCCCTGGTCAAACACCCCGCCGCCTTTCCCGAGATCATCCTGACCTCCTCGGAAAAGGGCGAGGGTATCGCCACGCTGCGCGCGACAATCGCCACGCTGGTCTGATCCCGCGTCTTCTTGCTGCAAATATCCTGGGGGGATCATCGAACCCTGTTCGATGAGGGGGGCAAAGCCCCCCCACCCTTTCCGCCTCAGACGTGCTGGCCGCCGTTCACCTCGATCTCGGTGCCGGTGATATAGGAGGACTGGTCGGAGCAGAGGAAAAAGATCGTCGCCGCCACTTCCTCGGGCTGACCCAGCCGCCGCATCGGCAGCCCGGCCACAATCTTGTCCGTCCCCGGCGACAGGATCGAGGTTTCAACCTCCCCCGGTGCGACAGCATTCACCCGCACGCCGAAAGGGCCAAAATCATGGGCCATCTCGCGCGTCAACGCCGCCAAAGCCGCTTTGGATGTGGAATAGGCCGCCCCCGCAAAGGGATGCACCCGCGCCCCGGCGATGGAGGTGATATTGACCACGGAGCCGCGCGCCGCCGCCAGTTCCTCTTTCAGCCCGCGCGCCAGCACGACCGAGGCGAAGAAATTGACATGGAACACATGCCCCCATGTCCGCAGATCGGTGCTGATCGTGTTCAACCGCTCGCCCGTGTTGCCCTTGGGTGAAATGCCCGCGTTGTTGACCAAGGCATCCAGCCGCCCGTCCAGACGTTCACGGATCACGGCCAGTTTGGCGATTGTGTCATTCGGATCGGCCAGGTCGATCTGCACATGATTCTCGGCCCCGCCCCCCCAGGGGCATTCCGCCGGAAAGGCATGGCGCGAACAGGTGATCACGCGCCAGCCTTCGGCATTGAACCGGCGCACCGTTGCATGACCGATACCGCGGCTTGCCCCTGTCAGAAGCAATGTCTTCTGTCTGTCACCCATCCATGCGACCCCTTGTTGCGCTGTCGTGCTGACCCTATCACTACGCGTGGCCGATACAACGCGGCACTTGGCAGGCCGCCCCCCAGCCGATAGGACGGGAAGGCAAGAGGAACACGGGATGAAGAAAAGAGATATGAACCGCGACTGGATCGCCACCGCCCGGACCCTGTCCGAGGCCCTGCCCTATCTGCAACGCTACGCCGGGGCCATCGTTGTCATCAAGTTTGGCGGTCACGCCATGGGCGATGACGAGGCGATGGATACCTTTGCCCGCGACATCGTCCTGATGCGGCAGGTGGGCGTGAACCCGGTGATCGTCCATGGCGGTGGTCCGATGATCAACGAGATGCTGGACAAGCTCGAGATCAAGTCCGATTTCGTGCGCGGCAAGCGGGTCACGGACGAAGCCACGATGGAAGTGGTCGAGATGGTCCTCTCCGGGCGCGTCAACAAGCGTATCGTGCAGGCGATCAACGCGCAGGGTGGCCGGGCCGTGGGACTGTCGGGCAAGGATGCGAACCTGATCTTCTGCAAGCAGACCGATCCCGATCTGGGGCTGGTCGGCACCCCGTCCGAGATTGACCCCTCGATCCTGCGGACCCTGTTCGAAGCGGGCGTGATCCCCGTCATCGCACCGCTGGGCGCGGGCCATAATGGCGAGACCTATAACATCAACGGTGACACCGCAGCGGGTGCCATTGCCGCCGCACTCAAGGCGGATCGTTTGCTGCTCCTGACAGATGTGGCGGGCGTCAAGAACAAGGAAGGCGAGGTTCTGACCGCGATCACCGCAGAACAGATCCGCGAAATGACCGCAGATGGCACCATCGCAGGCGGTATGATCCCGAAAACCGAGACCGCGCTGGACGCGATCGAGGGGGGGGTGCGCGCCGTTGTCATTCTGGATGGCCGCGCCCCCAATGCGACGCTTCTGGAATTGTTCACCGAACATGGCGCAGGCTCGCTGATCCGCGCGCGTTTCGATTGAGCCTACAGGCGGCAGCGCCCACCGATCTTGACGCGGTGCAAAAAGCGGCCCGCGCGGTGCATCTGGACATCGCGGGGGCCTTTCACCCGGACGCAGCGCAGGCCTGCCCGCCCGGAACGGGCACTTTGCTGCTGCTTTCCCCGCATGAACCCGCTTTCTGGCCCACCTTCACCGCCAGCGCAGAATATCGCGATGGCGCGCCAGACCCGATGGATCGCTGGTCTGCGCGAGTGATCGGACAGTTGGCGCGGGATCTGGGTGCCAAGGCGGTGTTTCCCTTCGGCGGCCCGCCGTTTCACCCATTCTATCGTTGGGCCTTGGCGTCAGGCCGCGCCTGGGCATCGCCCGTGCGGCTTCTGGTGCACGAGACGGCAGGGCTTTTCGCCTCCTACCGTGGCGCGCTGGCCCTGCCCATGCGACTGGACCTGCCCGCGCCGCCGAGGCACAGCCCCTGCGACACATGCGAAGGTCGTCCCTGCCTGACCGCCTGTCCCATCGGCGCGCTGACCGCGGATGGCTATGACGTGCCGGCCTGCCGTGCCTATATCGCGGGCGAACCGGGGCGCGATTGCGTTGAAAGCGGCTGCGCCGTGCGCCGGGCCTGTCCCATCAGCCAGCGCCATGGCAGAATGCCCAAGCAATCCGCCTTTCACATGAAAGCCTTTCAATGACCCGCACCCTGATCCTGATGCGTCACGCCAAATCCGACTGGGGCCATGCCGGTCTGGCGGATCACGATCGCCCGCTGAATGATCGTGGCGCATCCGATGCGCCGCGCATGGGCAACTGGCTGCGCGCGCAGGGTTTTTTGCCGGATGAGGTGCTCTGCTCGACCGCCACCCGCACAAGGCAGACGCTGGAGGGGCTGTCCCTTGCGGCCCCCACGCACTTCCTGCCCGCGCTCTATCATGCGGACCCTGACACGATGATGGCGGCGCTGCAAACCGCCACGGGCCCGTCTGTCCTCATGGTCGGGCACAACCCTAGTATCGCCGCTTTTGCCAACGATCTGCTGGCCGAGGCGCCTGATCATCCGCGATTCGACGACTACCCCACAAGCGCCACGCTCGTTGCGCGCTTTGAGGTCGAGGACTGGGCCGCGCTGCGCTGGGGCACAGGGAAGGCCGCAGCTTTCGCCATTCCGGCCGATCTCATGTGAAACGCCGCCATCGCAGGATGGCGGCGCCAATTGCCCCTTGCCCCGATGTCAGTGACCGAGGATCTGGCTCAAGAAAAGTTTGGTCCGTTCGGATTGCGGGTTGTTGAAGAACTCTTCCGGCTCGTTCTGTTCCACGATCTGCCCCTGATCCATGAAGATCACGCGGTTCGCCACCTGACGGGCAAAGCCCATCTCATGCGTCACGCAGAGCATGGTCATGCCTTCCTCGGCCAGGCTGACCATCGTATCCAGAACCTCCTTGA
>JAMWZG010000018.1:1155-11894 GCA_024304855.1 Paracoccaceae bacterium | reverse complement strand
GCTGCTGCTGTCCGCCCGACAACTGACCGGGGTATTTGTCGGCCTGTTCGGGGATCTTCACCTTGGTCAGGAAATGCATCGCGATTTCCTCGGCCTCGCGCTTGGGGATCTTGCGGACCCAGATCGGCGCGAGGGTGCAATTCTCAAGGATCGTCAGATGCGGGAACAGGTTGAAGTGCTGGAACACCATGCCCACCTCGGACCGGATGCGGTCGATATTCTTGAGGTCGGATGACAGCATCGTGCCATCAACGGTGATCTTGCCCTTCTGATGTTCCTCGAGTGCGTTGATGCAGCGGATCAAGGTGGACTTGCCCGACCCGGACGGCCCCGCGATCACGATCCGCTCGCCACGATAGACGGTCAGATCAATGTCGCGCAGCACATGGAAGCTGCCATACCACTTGTTCATCTTCTCGATGGAAATCGCCACCTCGTCAGAGACATTGGCGGCCACGCGTTCGATCGAGCCAGTCTGCGGTGCAATCTCGGCCATGATACTCTCCTCAGCGGTGATCGGTCCGGAGGCGTTGCTCCAGATACATTGAATAACGGGACATGAAGAAGCAGAAGGTAAAGAACAGCAGACCCACGAAGATATAAAGCTCCCAGTAGATGCCGTTCCATTCTGCCGTCGCGCGGATCGCATTGGTCAGACCCAGCGGGTCGCGCAGACCGATGAAGACCACCAGCGTCGTATCCTTGAACAGGCCGATGAAGGTGTTCACGATACCGGGGATCGAGATCTTGAGCGCCTGCGGCAAGACGATGAGCCGCATGGATTTCCAATAGTCCAGACCCAGCGAATCCGCCGCCTCGTATTGCCCCTTGGGCAGGGCGGCCAGACCGCCACGCACCACCTCGGCGATATAGGCCGACGCGAAAAGCGTGACCATGATGATCACCCGCAACAACAGGTCAAAGGACGTGCCCGGCGGCAGGAAATAATTGAGCAGCAGGGATGCCGTGAACAGCCAGACGATCAATGGCACACCGCGAATGACCTCGATGAAGGTGACGCAGACCCATTGGATCAGCGGCATCGAGGATTGCCGCCCCAGTGCCAGAACGATCCCCAGCGGCAGCGACAGGACAATGCCCGATGTGCCGATGATGATCGCCAGCATGAACCCACCGAATTGATCCGACGGAATGGCCGACAGGCCCCAGGGCAGGATGCTGTCCATCACGCCCAGCACCTTGGGCAGCAGCGGGAAAAGCCCGGTCACGCCCAGAAAGGACAGCGGATTCATGAAGATGACCAGAAAGGCCGCAATCCCCGCCAGAGAACCGCCCAGCATCCCGAACCGCGCCCCGACGGCGCGTCCGATCAGCATGGTCGCCAGCAGGCCAAGCGCCACCAGCAGCGGAAGCCAGACCGACCCGCCCCAGAGCAGGAAGAACGCGACAAAGGGAAAGGCCAGCGAGAACAGCAACAACACACGCGGCAAGCTGGAGTAAAGGATCGGCGCCACAGCCACGACAAGGCAGGCCAGCGCCAGAAGCGGCCGCCAATAGCCGAACAGGAAGATCAGGCCATTGCTCAGCTCGTTCTTCATGCCCGAGACGAATTCAACCCGCTGGGTCGCATTCAGCCCGCCATTGAACACGGCATCGGCGCCGCCAGCAGCCGCCAGCGCGTCGCTGTAGAACAGCGTGGCCAAGAGCCTGTCATCGGTCGGATAGAAGCCGAACAGGATCTGCAACCAGCGTTCATTGATCACCGCCCAACAGGCGGCCGTCTCAAGCCCGCGCGCATCGCGGATCTCGCGGCATTCGTTCAGCGATGTCGCGTTCCACACGCCGTTCAGCGTCCAGGGCAACACGCCCGACAGCACATACCTGATCGCATAGAGGGAGAGCGCGGTCAGGATCGCGTTGAACCATGACGACACCAGATTCTCGCGCACCCAGCGGATCACGCCCACCTGCCCCGGCGGCGGGGCCGCGGGGGCCAGCATTTCGCGCCGGACAAAGGCGACGGGGTCAGTTCTTCCTGCGCTCATGTCACCGCTCCTTCAGCTTGACGCTGGAGTTGTAAAGATTCATCAGGGCCGAAATGATCAGGCTGGTGATCAGGTAGAAAATGCCCAAGAGCAGCATCCCCTCCAGCTCGCGCCCGGTCTGGTTGATCGTGATCCCGCCAAGGGTCGAGCGCACATCCATATAGCCCACGGCAATGGCCAGCGACGAGTTCTTGGTCAGGTTCAGATATTGCGAGATCAGCGGCGGAATGATCACCCGCAACGCCTGCGGCAGAATGATCAGCTGCATCGTCCGATTGGGCTGAACACCAAGGGCAAAGGCGGCCTCGGTCTGCCCTTTCGAGATGGCAAGGATGCCCGAGCGCACGATTTCCGCAATGAAGGCCGAAGTATAGAGCGACAGCGCCAGCCAGAGTGCGATGAAGGAGTTGCGGATCTGGATGCCACCGTTGAAGTTGAAACCGCCCAGTTCAGGCAGCTCGAGCGTGATCGGACGGCCCAGCAGGAAATAGGCCAGAAGGGCCGGCACGAAGAACAGCGCCAGCGACAGGCGGAACACCGGCAGGATCTGCCCGGTATCCTGTTGCCGTTTGCGGGCGACATGGCGCAAAACAAAAATGCCGATGATCGACAGGACGAACACAGCCACCACCAGCCCGGAGCCCTCGGCCCAGATCGGGCGCGGGATATAGACCCCCCGGTTCGAGATGGCGACACTGTCCCACAGGATCATCGAGGCGCTGCCCCCCTCGCGGAATTCGCGCGGTTGCGGCGTGGCCTCGGTCATGACGGCGAAGACGATCAGAATCCAGATC
The DNA here is from genome assembly GCA_024304855.1 of Paracoccaceae bacterium. GTDB lineage: Bacteria > Pseudomonadota > Alphaproteobacteria > Rhodobacterales > Rhodobacteraceae > Seohaeicola. The sequence goes on along the minus strand of JAMWZG010000018.1, from coordinate 9,094 downwards.
AGAAGCGGCGTATTGCGCATCGCTTCGACGTAGAAGGTCATGATCTTGGCGACGACCCAGTTCTTCGACAGGCGCAGAACGCCCGCCAGAACGCCGATGACCGTGGCCAGAATACAGCCCAGGAAAGCGACGAGAAGCGTGTTCAGAATCCCTACCAGCGCGGCCCTGGCATGGGTATCCTGCGAGGTGAAGGGGATCAGCTGCTGGTTGATGTCATATCCGGCCGTGGTCCAGAGGAACCCGAAACGGATGTCCTTGCCCAAAGCGGCAAGGTTCGTGACCGTGTTATCCACCAATTCGACCAGCAACAGCATGATGAGGATGGCCGCGACAACCTGAATGGTCATCGAGCGGTATCGCGCATCATAAAGAAGTTGGCTGAGGCGGAAGGTTTCGCGCGGTGGGTCGGTCGCTTCGGCCATGCGCACTCCTGAAAACAAAATGAGAGACGTGAGGCCAGGCAAAGACCTGACCCGCGAGGGTTCTACATTCAATCAGACGTATAACGGAAAAGGGGTCCGGCACATGGCCGGACCCCTCGTCGTTACATGATCAGCGGAAGGGCGGTGCGTAAAGCAGGCCGCCTTCGGTCCACTGTGCGTTCAGACCACGGGCCAGACCGATCGGGGTGGCCTCGCCGATGTTGCGCTCGAACACTTCGCCGTAGTTGCCAACGGCGGCAATCGCACGAACGGCCCAGTCCTTGTCCAGGGCGATCATCGCGCCCAGTTCACCTTCGGTGCCCAGCAGACGGTTGATCTCGGGGTTGGTGGTCGGGCCTGCGGCCAGTTCCATCACATTGGCCGAGGTCACGCCGTATTCTTCGGCAGCGATCAGCGCGTTCAGCGTCCAGCGGACGATGTCGGCCCACTCGCTGTCACCATGGCGCACGGCGGGTCCAAGCGGCTCTTTCGAGACGACTTCCGGCAGGATCACATGCTCGCTTGCATTCTCGAACGTGGCGCGTGTGGCCGCCAGACCCGAGATGTCCGTCGTGTAAACGTCGCAGGCACCAGCCAGATACTGCTGCTGGCCTTCGGCGTTCGTGGCCACGGGAACCGGCTCATAGCTGATGTTGTTCACGCGGAAGAAGTCAGCAAGGTTCAGTTCGGTCGTTGTGCCGGTCTGGATGCAGACGGTCGAACCGTCCAGTTCCTTGGCCGAAGACACGCCCAGATCATTGCGCACCATGAAGCCCTGACCGTCGTAGTAGTTGGCGCCCACGAAATCCAGTTTCAGGTCCGTATCGCGCGAGAAGGTCCAGGTCGAGTTGCGGACAAGCACGTCCACTTCGCCTGCGGCCAGAGCGGTAAAGCGGGTCTGGCTGGTCAGCGGGACGAATTCCACGGCCTGAGCATCGCCCAGAACAGCAGCCGCGATGGCGCGGCACAGGGAAACGTCGAAACCCTGCCACACACCGTTGGCATCCGGTGCGGCGAAACCGGCCAGACCTTCGTTCGAGCCACACTTGAGGCTGCCGCGTGCCTTGACATCGTCAAGGGTCGCTGCCGCCGAAGCGCCAGCAGCAAGGCCCGCCACTGTCAGTGCACCCAAGAATACCTTTTTGTTCATTTTTACCTCTTCCTGATTGACCGCTCTTTGAGCAGAGCGTTTCTCCCGGCCCGGGGCTGGGTTGGCTGATATAGAGGAGCAGCACCCCTCAATGCCGCCAACATTGGGCGGATTCATCGCAATCCGTCAAGTCACTCATCACATTTTGGAAAGCCGGAATGCCTGTTTCCGTAGCGGTAGCCTCTGGAATGAGCGATCAGTTTGGCGTCCGCGAAAGATCATGGAAGGTTTTCGCGTGCAGAAAGGCAGATCGTTTCGCCGCGGCCATCGCCTCGGCCTCGTCATCCGCGCCCCATTGTTCGATTTGCCAATCCTCATCCAGCCGCGACAGGCGCCAGATCTCCTCGGCGGGGCGATGATCCATCTGCGCCGCGAATCCAAGAATCAGCGACCCGGACAGGCTGACCAGATCGTGAAACGCGGCCAGGGTGAAATGATCCATCCCATGCACCCGCGCCGACAACTGCGCCAGAACGGCAGGGTCTTGCGGCACATGGATGACGCCTGCCGCCGTGGACAACCGCACACCCAGCTCTGCCTCGGCCCAGTCCAGCAGCGGATCCCACGCCTCTGCCTGACGCTGGATCAGCTCCACCGGCCCCGGCGCGCGGTAACACAGCAGGTCGCTGTCGCCATAATCGGCAATCATCTGCGCGACCTCGGCATGTTGGACGGCCACCTTGTCGATGGCCGCATTGGCCGAACGGGTCACGGGCATGGTGCGCGGGTCGATCTGCCCCTCCTGCGCATCCCATTCCTGCGCAATGGCCACAGCCATGGCATGAGTCGGCACGATCAGCGGCGCCTTGGCGGGTGTCTTGACCGGCCTGCCATCCAGATGGACGGTAAAACCATCCCCGGCAGGCACCACAGTCGCCGCTTTCCAGAAGCGTTTTGCCGCCCATGCGCTCATGCTGCACTCCTCCAGATGCCCTCCAGCAGGGCTGGCAAATCCTCGAAACGGTCAATGATACAATGCGCCGCCGTCAAGGCCGCGGGTGCGTGATACCCCCAGCTGACGCCAACCCCCGTGATCCCGGCAGACCGGGCCATGTCCATGTCATAGCTGGTGTCCCCCACCATGACCGCATCTGCCGCATCCACCCCCGTTTCGCGCAGGGCCGCCAGCAGCATCGAGGGATGCGGCTTGGACGGGTGATGATCCGCCACCTGCCGGGTCAGGAACAGCCCCTCCAGCCCATGACTGGCGATCAGCGCATCCAGCCCGCGTTGCGACTTGCCCGTGGCCACGCCCAGCAGCGTGTGGGGCTGTGCCGACAGAAGGTCCAGCACCGCGCGCGCACCGGGATAAAGCGGCGAGGTCTGGCGCGTGTCGCTGTCCAGCCGGGAGCGCATGTAGGATTGCTTGTAGCCCGCAACCAGATCATCGCGCAGCCCTTCGGGCAGATGCGGCACCAGCCGCGCCATCGCCTCGGTCAGGGACAGACCGACAATCGACAAGACCGCCTCTCGCGCGGGGACATCCAGCCCCTGCATCGCAAAAGCCGCGGTCATCGCACCCAGAATATCGGCCTGGCTGTCTACCAGAGTGCCATCCACATCAAAGATCACCAGCCGCAGACGCTCCGTCACCGCAGCGCCTCGAACGGGTCTTCGGCAGCCAGATCCTCGGTCCAGCCAAAGGTCTCCCAGCTATGAGCCATGTGATCGGGCAGCGGCGCGGTCACGGTCAGAACCTTGCGGGTATGGGGATGCTCGAACCGCAGCATCCGCGCGTGCAGATGCAGCTTCTTGGAAATGATCCCGCCCAGTTGCGCGCCCCAGCCATCGCCCAGATTCTCCTGCCCGGACCCGCCATATTTTCCATCCCCGATGATGGGATGCCCGATCTCGGCCATATGCGCGCGCAGCTGATGGGTGCGGCCCGTCAGCGGCTCCATCGCCACCCAGGACGCCCGGCCACCCACGCGGTACAGCGTCGCGTAAAGCGTATGGGCGCGTTTTGCGCCGGGTGTCTTGTCAATGTCGCGAGGGTGGACGGCCAGCATCTTCTCGCCCTCGCCCTTGGCGCCATGTCCCGGCGCCTTGACCAGCCCGAACTTGATCTCGCCCAGATAGGGGGTCGGCACACCGGCGACCAGCGCCCAATAGATCTTGCGCGTCTCGCGATGGCGGAAGGCTTCGGTCAGGGCCGCCGCCGTCTTGCGGTCGCGCGCCAGAACCAGAACGCCGGTCGTATCCTTGTCCAGACGATGCACCAGACGCGGTTTCTCGTCATAGCCAAAGCGCAGCGCCTCGGCCAGACCATCCACATGCTTGATCGTCTTGCTGCCCCCTTGCGTCGGCAGACCGGCAGGCTTGTTCAACACGATGATCTGATCGTCGCGATAGATCACGGCGTCCTGGATCATCTTGACATCGGCCGGATGCAACCGCGTTTCTGTCACGACGGTCATCTGATCGGGATCGGGCAAGGGCGGCACGCGCACCTGCTGCCCGGCGACCAGCCGCGTGGCCGCCTTCACACGGCCGCCATCGACGCGCAACTCGCCCTTGCGGCACATCTTCTCGACCATGCCCTGCGTCAGATGGGGAAATATCCGTCGCAGCCAACGGTCCAGCCGCTGATCGCTATCCGCTTCGGAGACGGGAATGGTCTGGACACGGCTCATTGGAATACCTCTCTCGCGACCACCATGGCCAGCGCCAGCGCGCTGAGCGACAGGATCACCGACGCCCCCACATAGAAAGCGGCCAGCATCGTCTCGCCCCGCTCGTAAAGGGCCATCGCGTCAAGCGAGAAGGCCGAAAATGTCGTGAACCCGCCCAGAATGCCCGTCATCAGGAACGGAGCCAGCCGGGTTGCATCTCGCTGCGCCAGAACCACGACCAGAAGCCCCATCAGGAACGATCCGATCACATTCACCGCCAGCGTGCCCCAAGGGAAACCCGTCCCCAGAAAGCGCACGGCGCCAACCGAGGTCAGATAGCGGGCCGAAGCGCCGATAGCGCCCCCGAGGGCGACCTGAAGAAGCGTGCTCAACATGACCGCACCTGTGGCGAGAGGGGCGGGGAATGTCAAGTTTTCCCATGGATCACACAGCCTGCGCGGATCAACCCGGCCCGCGTTTCGCCCGCAACTTCGCGAAGTAGTCCAGACGCCGTTTCAACTCCCGCTCAAAGCCGCGCTCGACCGGCTGATAAAGGACCGGACGCTTGACCCCGTCGGGAAAGTAATTCTGGCCCGAAAACCCGTCTTCGGCATCGTGGTCATAGGCATAATCCGCGCCATAGCCCTGTTCCTTCATCAGCTTGGTCGGCGCGTTCAGGATATGTTTTGGTGGCGGTTCGGACCCGGTCTGCCGCGCCAGAGCCATCGCCGCCTTGAACCCGACATAGCCCGCGTTGGATTTCGGTGCGAGGGCCAGATATGTCACCGCCTGCCCCAGCGCCAACTCGCCCTCGGGTGAACCAAGCCGCTCGTATGTCTCCCAGGCTTGCAGGCAAACCGCCTGCGCCTGCGGATCGGCAAGGCCGATATCCTCGACCGCCATCCGTGTCAGTCGCCGCGCCAGATAGCGTGGATCTTCACCGCCCGTCAGCATCCGCGCGAACCAGTAAAGCGCGGCATCGGGATCAGACCCGCGCACGGATTTATGCAGAGCCGAGATCAGGTTGTAATGCTCGTCCCCCGATTTGTCGTATTTCGCGGCCCGCTTCATCAACCGTGTCGCCAGGGCGTCGGTATCCAGCTTGCCCTCCACCTTCCACGCGGCCACCTGTTCGATCAGGTTCAAAAGCGCGCGCCCGTCGCCATCGGCCATTTCCAGCAACGCCTCGCGCGCGGGGCCGGTCAGCGGCAGGGCACGGTCCAGATCCTGCTCGGCCCGCTGCGCCAGACGCTCCAGATCCGCCAGATCCAGCCGCTTGAGGACCAGAACCTGCGCCCGGCTCAGCAAAGCGGCGTTCAGCTCGAAACTGGGGTTTTCAGTCGTGGCCCCGACCAGAAGGATCGTGCCATCTTCCATATGCGGCAGAAAACCGTCCTGCTGCGCCTTGTTGAAACGGTGGATTTCATCCACGAAGAGCAGCGTGCCCTGCCCGTTGGCGCGGCGCATCTTTGCCGCCTCGAACACTTTGCGCAACTCAGGCACGCCGGTGAAGATCGCGCTGATCTGGACGAAATGGAGATCCGTCTCATCCGCCAGAAGCCGCGCGATGGTCGTCTTGCCCACGCCGGGCGGCCCCCACAACACCAGCGAGGACAAGGAGCCCGAGGACAGCATGACCCCCAGCGGCGCATCGGGCCCCAGAACCTGTTCCTGTCCGATCACCTGATCCAGCCGCTGCGGCCGCAACCGATCCGCCAGGGGACGCGGTCCGCTTTTGACAGGTTCCGCAGCCTCGGTGTCAAACAGATCCGCCATCCGCCTAAAGCCTGCTGCGTAGCGACAGGCGTTGCAGCCCACGCTGCAACTCGGCCACCAGCCCACCTGCGGCCGCCGCCGCGTCCAAGGCATCGGGAAGTTGCTCTGTCGCGGTGATCGCCTGCCCGTTGATCGCAAGGATCACGTCGCCCGGCTGCATCCCCAACCGCGCGCCATAGGGACCGGGGTTTTCCACCACAATGCCTTCGGTCGCCAGCGGCAGGTTGAACTCGGCCAGAACGGCGGGGTTGATGTTCTGCACCACCAGCCCAGGCAAAGGCGAACGCGCATCCATCTCGCGCCTGTCGCGCGGTGGGGCATCGGGGGCCGGGCGCAGCTCCACCGTCACAGTGGCTTCCTCGCCGTCCCGGACCGTCGTGACCTGCGCCTCCTCGCCCAGGCCGGCGACGCTCATGCGAAAGACCATCTCTGCGGGGGTGTTCACCGGCTGCCCCTCGACCGACAGGATCACATCGCCGGGTTGCAGCCCGGCATCAGCAAAGGGGCTGGCCGGATGCAGACCGGAGATCAGGATGCCACCCGGACGATCCAGACCCAGCGACGCCGCAATATCCGCATCGACCGGCTGACCGGACATCCCCGCCCAGGGCCGTTCAAATCTCGTGCGGCCCTCGCGGGCCTGCTCGACAAACCGGGCGACCAGATTGGCAGGGATGGCGAAGCCGATCCCGTTCGATCCGCCCGACCGCGTCAGGATCGAGGTGTTGACCCCGATCAGATCGCCATTCACATCAATCAGCGCCCCACCCGAATTGCCCGGATTGATCGCCGCATCCGTCTGGATGAAATAGCCCCGCCCCGTGCCCGTGGCCGTGCCCGACCGCGCCAGCCCGGACACGATCCCGCTGCTGACCGTCTGACCCACGCCGAACGGGTTGCCGATGGCCAGCACCAGTTCGCCCACCTCGACGCTGTCGCTATCGCGCAGGGACAGCGCAGGAAGATCCGTTGCCCCCTCAAGCTGCAACAACGCCAGATCGCTTTCCTCATCGCCCAGAATGACGGTCGCCCTGTATTCGCGCCGGTCGGCCATCACGACGCGAATATCCGTCGCCTCGCCCACCACATGATAGTTCGACACCACAATCCCATCCGCCGACAGGATCACGCCCGAGCCAAGACTGTTCTGCACCTGCGGCCGCACCGTGCCGAAATCGCGGAAAAGCCCTTCGAAGAAAGGATCACCCGCAAAGGGGCTGTCGCGCACCGCCACCACGCGCTTGGCGTAGATATTCACTACCGCAGGCGCGGCCTGCCTGACCAGCGGCGCGAAACCCATCTGGATTTCCGCCTGACTGGTCGGCACACGGGTCTGCGCAGTCAGCGGTAGCGGCAGCGGGACCATCAACGCGGCCACAAGCGACAGGATGATCAAACCAGAGCGGCGCATCGCATCCTCCTTCAATCCTTTGCTCTGATATGATGAGCGGCGCGGCGATATGCAAGTTCCGCCAGCGACACTCCCCGGAAACGCAAAACCCCCGCCCTGTGCGGGGCGGGGGTTCAAAACCTTGGGCCTATGGCCAGAGGATCAATCCTCGACAGCTTCTTCAGCTGCGACGCGGGCCTTGTCACCGGCGCCCTTGGCGTTCGGGTCGCGGTCCACGAATTCGATGATCGCCATCGGTGCCATGTCGCCATAACGGAAACCGGCTTTCATGATACGGATATAGCCGCCCTGACGGTCCTTGTAACGCGGGCCCAGAATGTCGAACAGCTTGGCCACATAGGCATCCTGCTTGAGCTGCGAAGCAGCCTGGCGGCGGGCGTGCAGATCGCCGCGCTTGCCCAGCGTGATCAGCTTTTCAACGATCGGACGCAGTTCTTTTGCCTTGGGCAGGGTGGTCTTGATCTGCTCATGTTCGATGAGCGAGCCAGCCATGTTCGCCCAGAGCGCCTTGCGGTGCTCATGGGTGCGGTTCAGGCGGCGGTAGCCTCTTGCGTGACGCATTGTCGTT
>JAMWZG010000018.1:0-1145 GCA_024304855.1 Paracoccaceae bacterium | reverse complement strand
CTTTAAGCTTTACGAAGCTTGTTTGCTTTGTCCGGTGGCCGATGCGGGTCAGCCACTCTCCTTGGGGCATCATGCCCATCTTGTCCCCGCCATTGCGGGCATTGAAGGGGCAGGTCGCCCTGCCCCAGTCAAATCAGAAGGCGTCTTCGAATTTTTTCGCCAGATCCTCGATATTGTCTGGCGGCCAATCCTCGACATCCATGCCAAGGTGCAGACCCATGCCCGACAGCACTTCCTTGATCTCGTTCAAGGACTTGCGGCCAAAGTTCGGGGTGCGCAGCATCTCGGCTTCGGTTTTCTGGATCAGATCACCGATGTAGACGATGTTGTCGTTCTTTAGGCAGTTGGCCGAACGGACCGACAGCTCCAGTTCATCCACCTTCTTCAGCAGAAGCGGGTTGAACTCCAGACCGTCATCATCATCCGAACGGGTAGCACTTTCCGGTTCGTCGAAGTTGACGAAGATCGACAGCTGGTCCTGAAGGATGCGCGCGGCATAGGCCACAGCATCATCCGGGGTCAGCGACCCATCGGTTTCGATCTTCATGGTCAGCTTGTCATAGTCCAGAACCTGACCTTCACGGGTCGGCTGCACCTCATAGGAGACGCGCTTGATCGGCGAATAGATCGCGTCGATCGGGATCAGACCGATGGGCGCATCTTCCGGCTTGTTCTTGTCGGCCGAAACATAGCCCTTGCCGGTATTCACCGTCAGTTCCATGTAGAGATCGGCGCCATCGTCCAGGTGGCAGATCACGTGATCCTTGTTCAGGATCTCGATCCCGGCGCTGTCGGAAATATCACCGGCGGTGACGACACCCGGGCCTTTCGCGCTGACGCTCAGACGCTTGGGGCCTTCGACTTCCATACGGATCGACACACCCTTGAGGTTCAGGATGATGTCGGTCACATCCTCACGCACACCGGCGACCGAGGAGAACTCGTGCAGCACGTTGTCAATCTGCACCGACGTGATCGCCGCGCCTTGCAGCGACGACATCAGGATGCGGCGCAGCGCGTTGCCCAGCGTCAGGCCAAAGCCACGCTCCAGCGGCTCGGCGACCAGCGTCGTCTGGGTGCGACCCTTCGACGAGAATTCGATCTTGTTCGGCCGGATCAGGTCCTGCCAGTTCTTCTGGATCATG
>JAMWZG010000179.1 GCA_024304855.1 Paracoccaceae bacterium | reverse complement strand
AACACCCCCAAAGGACAGACAATGGACCTGCGAAATATCGCCATCATCGCGCATGTGGACCACGGCAAGACGACGCTGGTGGATGAGCTGCTCAAACAATCCGGCACCTACCGGGAAAATCAGGCGACGACCGAACGCGCCATGGACAGCAACGATCTGGAGCGTGAGCGCGGCATCACCATTCTGGCCAAGAATACCTCGGTCGAATGGAAGGGCACGCGCATCAACATCGTGGACACGCCCGGTCACGCCGATTTCGGCGGCGAGGTGGAGCGTATCCTGTCGATGGTGGACGGTGTCTGCCTGCTGGTGGATGCGGCCGAAGGCCCGATGCCCCAGACGAAATTCGTGACCGCCAAGGCGCTGGCGCTGGGGCTGCGCCCGATCGTGGTGCTGAACAAGGTCGATAAGCCCGATGCCGAACCCGACCGCGCGCTGGACGAATGCTTTGACCTTTTTGCCAATCTGGGCGCCAATGACGACCAGCTTGATTTCCCGCATATCTACGCTTCGGGTCGCTCGGGCTGGGCCGATACCAGCCTTGATGGACCGCGCAAGGATCTGTCGGCGCTGTTCAACCTGATCGTGCGCCATGTGCCCGCGCCCAAGCAGCAGCGCCATGCGGATGAACCCTTCCGGATGCTGGCCACCACGCTTGGATCCGACCCTTTCGTGGGCCGCCTTCTGACGGGCCGTGTCGAATCGGGCCGCCTCAAGGTCGGGGCCACCGTGCAGGCGCTGTCGCGCATCGGCCAGAAGATCGAGCAGTTCCGCGTGACCCGCGTGCAGGCCTTTCGTGGTCTTGGCCAGCAGGACATCGACGAGGCTGTGGCCGGTGACATCGTCAGCCTGGCCGGCATGACCAAGGCCACCGTGGCCGATACGATCTGTGCGCTGGCGGTGGATGTGCCCCTGCCCGCCCAGCCGATTGATCCGCCGACGATCACCGTGACCTTCGGGATCAACGACAGCCCGCTGGCGGGTCGTGACGGCAAGAAGGTGCAGTCCCGCGTCATCCGCGAGCGACTGATGAAGGAAGCCGAATCCAACGTGGCAATCAAAGTGACCGATACGCCGGGCGGCGAAGCCTTCGAGGTTGCCGGTCGCGGCGAACTCCAGATGGGCGTTCTGATCGAGAACATGCGCCGCGAGGGGTTCGAGCTGAGCATTTCGCGCCCGCAGGTTCTGTTCCGTGAAGGCCCGGATGGCGAGCGGCTGGAGCCGGTCGAGGAAGTCACCATTGACGTGGATGACGAATATTCCGGCGCCGTGATCGAAAAGATCACCGGCGTGCGTCGCGGCGAAATGGTCGAGATGAAACCCGCAGGCGTGGGCAAGACGCGGATCATCGCGCTTGTCCCCTCGCGCGGGTTGATCGGCTATCACGGTGAATTCCTGACCGACACCCGCGGCACAGGTGTGCTGAACCGCGTGTTCCATAGCTGGGCGCCGCACAAGGGCGCGATCCCCGGACGCCGCGCCGGTGTGCTGATCTCGATGGAGAACGGCACCTCGGTCGCCTATGCGCTGTGGAATCTGGAAGAGCGCGGCCGGATGTTCATCGGCGCGCAGGCGGATGTCTATCAGGGCATGATCATCGGCGAACACAGCCGCGACAATGATCTGGACGTGAACCCGCTCAAGGGCAAGAAGCTGACCAACGTGCGCGCCTCGGGCACGGATGAGGCGGTGCGCCTGACGACGCCGATCACCATGACGCTGGAACAGGCCATCGCCTATATCGACGATGATGAGCTGGTGGAAGTGACGCCGAACGCGATCCGTCTGCGCAAGCGTTACCTTGATCCGCATGAGCGTAAGCGTCACGCGAAAAGCTCGTAAAACCAACAGGTCAGGGCGCGATGTTGACGCGCCCTGTCACCTCCAGACGCCCATCCGCGCGGCGCTGGACGACGATGATCTCACCTGATTGCGGCGTGACCCCGGTCAGGGCGGTGATATTCACCTGATGCGTGACCAGCAGCGCGCTTGCCGCCTCTGGCAATGCAAACAGCTCTGCCAGCGTGTCGCGTGTCTGGCGCGCTCTGTCCCCCCGCCCGGCAAAGAACGAGTTGAGCGCGGGGCGGATTTCGACCGGCCCCAAGGCCAGAAGCCGCGCCGTCTCCTCGGCCCGGCACCAGGCGCTGGACCAGATCCTGTCAAAACCGATCCCCCGCGCACGCAAGGCCGCGCCGATCTGGCGGGCCTGCGCGCGGCCACGGGCATCCAGATTGCGCTGTGTGTTGCAATCGCCAAGCGTGAATTCCGCCGGATCACCCCCGCCGGGGGCCAGCGCGTGCCGCATCAGGGCGATGGCGCCCGGCTGCTCCAACGCCGCCCAATCCTCGGCCACAAGCGCGGAGGGCAGAAGCAGGATCACAAGGGCAAACAGACGCGCGAGCATGAAGACGACTTTCGGAAAGGGATTTTCCGAAAGCTAGGGCAAACGCCCCCTCGATCCAGTCTGGCGACTGTCCTCGGGCGGTTATTCCGTCAGTTCGACGATGACCAGTTCCCGCTCGGACGCGCCGCGCGCATGCGCCAGCGCCTCCTGATATTCGGGCGAGTGATAGCAGGCTTCCGCTGCCTCGACCGAGGGGAAGCGCGCCACGACATTGCGCGGCCGTTCCTTGCCCTCAAGCTGCACAAACCGCCCGCCACGGGCGATGAAGCTGCCGCCATGTTTGGCAATGGCCGGTCCGGCCAGCGCGGCATATTTGCCATAGGCCTCGGCGTCGGTCACGGTCACATGGGCAATCCAGAGTGCGCTCATCGGTCTTTTCCTTCTTTTCAGATGCCGTCCACGATCACCAGATCGCGGGTGCTGCTGCGCAGGGCAATGGGCAGGATCGCCTGATATTCGGGCGAGTGATACCAGGCAAGCGCCTGCTCCCGCGTGGGAAAGCGGATCACGACATGCCGATCCGGGCCCGTGCCCTCGACCTGCGTCATCGGGCCGCCCTTCACCAGAAAGGTGCCGCCCGCGGTCTCGGCCATGGCGACGGTCTGGGCGGCATAGGTCTTGTAATCCTCAAGATCGGTCACGTCGATCCGCGCGATGATATAGGCTGTCATGATCTGTCCCTCCTCAGGCGCCCAGCAATGTCTCGACCGCGGCGATGGCTGCCGGTGCATTGGCCGCATCCGCGCCGCCGCCCTGCGCCATGTCCGGGCGGCCACCGCCACCCTTGCCGCCCAGTTCGGCCACGGCCGCGCGCACCATATCCACAGCCGAGACACGGCCGGTCAGATCCGCCGTCACCCCGGCCGCAACCGCCGCCTTGCCATCAGTATCGGCGATCAGCAGCACGGCGCCAGACCCAAGCCTTTGTTTATGCTCGTCAATCAGGGCGGGCAGATCCTTGCCCGACACGCCCGTCATCACCTGCGCCATGAAGGCGATCCCGTTGATGTCCTTGGCCGCAGCGGCAGAACCCTGCCCCGCGCCACCGGCCATGGCCAGATCGCGCCGCAGTTGCGCCACCTCGTTCGAGAGCGCGCGCCGCTCCTCTAGCAGGGCCCGCAGACGATCGGCCAGATCGGCTGGCTGCGCCTTGAGCGCCTCGCTCACCTGCGCCAGACGTTGCGCCTCGGTGCGGATATGCTCCATCGCCGCCGCCCCGGTCAGAGCCTCGATCCGGCGCACCCCGGCGCTCGAGGCACTGTCGCCCAGGATCACGCAGGCCCCGATGTCGCCCGTGCGGGCCACATGGGTGCCGCCGCACAGCTCGATCGACCAGGTCTTGCCGTCATGACCCTTGCCGGTATCGGCGCGGCCCATCGACACGACGCGCACCTCATCGCCATATTTCTCACCGAAAAGCGCCTGCGCACCGATGGCGCGGGCATCGTCGGGCGTCATGATCCGCGTCTCGACCGGGCTGTTCTGCCGGATGAAGGCGTTGACCTGCGCGCTGACGGCGGCCAGTTCCTCCGCGCTCAGCGCCTTGGAATGGCTGAAGTCGAAGCGCAACCGATCCGGCGCGTTCAGCGACCCGCGCTGCGCCACATGATCGCCCAGCGTCTCGCGCAGCGCCTCGTGCAGCAGATGGGTGGCCGAATGATGCGCCCGGATCGCGCCGCGCCGCGTGTGATCCACCTCCAGCGCGCCATGGCTGCCCTTGGCAAGCTGACCCTCGACCACTTCGCCGAAATGGATGAAGACGCCGGCCGATTTTCGCGTGTCGGTGATCCGCACCAGCAGATCGGTGCCGCGCAGATAGCCGGTATCGCCGACCTGCCCGCCGCTTTCAGCATAGAAGGGCGTCTGGTTCATCACGATCTGCACCATCTCGCCCGCTTTGGCAGAGTTGACTTCTGCCCCGTCGCGGACCAGCGCCAGAACCTGCCCCTCGGCCATTTCCGTGTCATAGCCCAGGAAATCCGTGGCGCCATGCGCCTCGGCGATGTCGAACCAGATGGCGGCATCGGCGGCCTCGCCACTCCCGGACCAGGCGGCGCGGGCCTTGGCCTTCTGCTCGGCCATGGCGGCATCGAAACCGTCCGTGTCCACGCTGCGGCCCTTTTCGCGCAGCGCATCCTGCGTCAGGTCCAGCGGAAACCCGAAGGTGTCATAGAGTTTGAACGCCGCCGCCCCCGGCAGCGCCGCATCCTCGGGCAGGCCTGCCAGTTCATCATCCAGAAGGCGCAGACCACGATCCAGCGTCTGCTTGAAGCGCGTCTCCTCCAGCCGCAGGGTTTCCTCGATCAATGCCTGCGCGCGGCTGAGTTCGGGATAGGCCGCCCCCATCTGGCGCACCAGCGCGGGCACCAGCTGATGCATCACCGGGTCTTTCGCCCCCAGCAGATGCGCATGGCGCATCGCGCGCCGCATGATCCGGCGCAGCACATAGCCACGCCCGTCATTGGAGGGCATCACCCCATCGGCAATGAGGAACGAGGTCGAGCGCAGGTGATCCGCAATGACGCGGTGATGGGTCTTGCCGGGTCCGTCGGGATCGGTCGATGTGGCGTGCGCGCTGGCCTCGATCAGGCTGCGGATCAGGTCGGTGGCGTAATTGTCATTCGTGCCCTGCAAGAGGGCCGCGACCCGTTCGATCCCCATGCCGGTGTCGATGGATTGCGCCGCCAGCTCGCGCCGGGTGCCATCCTCGAACTGTTCATATTGCATGAAAACAAGGTTCCAGATCTCGACGAAACGGTCGCCATCCTCCTCGGGGCTGCCCGGAGGACCGCCCCAGATGTGATCGCCGTGATCGAAGAAAATCTCGGTGCAGGGGCCGCAGGGGCCGGTCGGCCCCATCATCCAGAAATTGTCATTGGTGGGGATGCGGATGATCCGGTCGTCGGACAGGCCCGCCACCTTCTTCCAGATATTCGCCGCCTCGTCATCGGTGTGATAGACCGTGACCAGAAGCCGGTCCTTGGGAATGTCGAACTCGCGGGTCAGCAATTCCCAGGCAAAGGGGATCGCCTCGGTCTTGAAATAATCGCCGAAGCTGAAATTTCCCAGCATTTCAAAGAAGGTATGGTGCCGCGCGGTATAGCCGACATTGTCCAGATCGTTATGCTTGCCCCCGGCGCGGACGCATTTCTGAGCGGTGGTCGCGCGTTTGTAATCGCGATGCTCGACCCCGGTGAAGAGGTTCTTGAACTGGACCATGCCCGAATTGGCGAACATCAACGTGGGATCGTTGCGCGGCACAAGCGGGCTTGAGGGGACAACTTCATGGCCCTGTTTGGCGAAATAGGTCAAGAAGGTCGATCGGATGTCGTTCAACGTGGGCATGGGCGGGCTTTCCGGGTAAATCGCGGGCGTTTGCGCTGATGTAGCGGGCACAGGCGCGCCTGTCCACAGGCGCTTGGCGCGGGGCGGGGTGCAAATGGAAAAAGCCCGTCCTGCGCGGACGGGCTTTCCTGTCGTGTCAGAGCATCCCCTGCGGCTTAATCGACCACATCCGCCTCATCCGAGGTTTCGGCGCCCATGTTGAACTCAAGACCATGCGAGGCGCGGATCTTGTCCTCGATCTCCAGCGCGACCTTGGGGTTGTCGCGCAGATACTGCTTGGAATTCTCACGCCCCTGGCCCATGCGCTCGTCGCCATAGCTGAACCAGGCACCCGATTTCTCGACCACGCCGGCCTTGACGCCCAGATCCAGCAATTCCCCGGTTTTGGAAATCCCCTCGCCATACATGATGTCGAATTCCACCTGCTTGAAGGGCGGCGCGACCTTGTTCTTGACGACTTTCACACGGGTTGCGTTGCCGACAACCTCGTCCCGATCCTTGATCGAGCCGATACGGCGGATGTCGAGGCGCACGGAGCTGTAGAATTTCAGCGCATTGCCGCCCGTGGTGGTTTCGGGGCTGCCGAACATCACGCCGATCTTCATGCGGATCTGGTTGATGAAGATCACCATGCAGTTGGAGCGGCTGATCGACCCGGTCAGTTTGCGCATCGCCTGGCTCATCAGGCGGGCCTGCACGCCGACA
>JAMWZG010000178.1 GCA_024304855.1 Paracoccaceae bacterium | reverse complement strand
AACTCGCCGCTGCGGCGCAACGTGACGATCGAGGATGTGGGCAAATCCGCGCTCTATCTGCTGTCCGATCTGGGATCGGGCGTGACGGGCGAGAATCTGCATGTGGATGCGGGCTATCATGTCGTGGGCATGAAAGCCGTGGACGCGCCCGATATTGATGTGGTGACTGGGCGCAAGGAATGACCATTGCCGCCTTTCTGGCCTTCGTGGGTCTTGTCGTCTTCGCTGCGGTCTCTCCGGGACCGGCGGTGCTGATGTCCGCGCGCACGGGGCTGACCGAAGGCTTTCACACCGGCCTGATGCTGGCCATGGGGATCGGGACGGGTGCGGTGGTCTGGGCGGCCGCGGCCATGTTCGGATTACATCTGCTCTTCGCCATGGCCCCGGCCCTGCTCTGGGCGCTCAAGATCGGCGGCGGGCTGTATCTGATCTGGATGGCTGTCCATCTGTGGCGCGACGCCAGCCTGCCACTTGTCACCGAAGACAGCCGCCCCGTGCCACGCTCGCGCCTCTCGGCCTTCCGCCTTGGTCTGTTCACCCAACTGGCCAATCCCAAACCCGCCGTGATGTTTTCGGCCATCTTCCTGGGCACGGTGCCGCAGGGCACTCCGCTCTGGATCTATCTGGCCCTGCTGGCGGTGATCTTCTTCGCCGAAACATTGTGGAACAGCCTTGTCGCCCGCATCTTCTCGCTGGAGCGCACAAGGGCGCGCTATATCAGCCTCAAGACCATCATCGACCGCAGCTTCGGCGGCCTTCTCGCCCTTCTGGGCCTCAAGATCGCCGCCACCTGAACAGGGGAACCGCCATGGCCACAGACCGTCTGCCACATGAAAAAGGCTTCCACATCTCGTGGGACCAAATCCATCGCGACAGCCGCGCGCTGGCCTGGCGTTTGCAGGGCTATGGCCCCGACAATGGCGCATGGCGCGCGGTCGTGGCCATCACACGGGGCGGCATGGCCCCCGCCATGATCGTCAGCCGCGAGTTGGACATCCGTGTGGTCGATACGATCTCGATCAAATCCTATGACCATCAGAACCAGTCCGAGGCCAAGGTTCTCAAGGCACCGGATGCTGCGCTGATGGGCGACGGAACGGGTATCCTGATCGTGGATGACCTCGTGGACAGCGGCAAGACCCTCGAAGTCGTGCGGCGCATGTATCCCAATGCGCATTTCGCCACGGTCTATGCCAAACCCAAGGGCCGCCCGCAGGTCGATACATTCATCACCGAGGTCAGTCAGGACACCTGGATCTTCTTTCCATGGGATATGGCCCTGCAATATGTGGAACCCTATCGCGGCCGCGACTGACGGCTTCCCGACGCCAGACCGCCTGCTTCTTCTTGCCACAAATATCCATGGCCGCGCCCTCCACCCGCGCGGCATATCAGGAGAGCCGACATGATCCAGACCCGCACCGCCGCGACATTCGCCCCCCCGGTGATGGAGGCGCGGCGCTGGCTGGACGGGGTCGCATTCCCGCCGGATCGTCCGCTGATCAATGTCAGCCAGGCCGCCCCGGTCGAGCTTCCGCCGCTCGCGATGCGCGAGGCGATGGCCGATGCGGCGATCAACACCGCGCAGGCGCATCTTTACGGCCCCGTTCTGGGCAGTCCCGAGCTGCGCGCCGAAGTTGCCGCCCGCACCGGGCGGCTCTATGGCGGGGCGGTGGACCCGGCACAGGTCGCCATCACCTCAGGCTGCAATCAGGCCTTCAACGCGGCGATCATGTCCCTGACCACCCAAGGAGATGAGGTTATTCTTCCAACGCCTTGGTATTTCAATCATAAAATGTGGCTCGACATGGCGGGCGTCACCGCTGTCCCGCTGCCCACCGACGCGGACCTGCGGCCCGACCCGGATCATGCAGCGGCCCTGATCACGCCGCGCACGCGGGCCATCACTCTGGTCAGCCCGAACAATCCCGCCGGCGTCGAATACCCCGCAGAGCTGATCCGCGCCTTTGCCGATCTGGCCCGCCGCCACGGCATCGCCCTGATCCTGGACGAGACCTATCGCGATTTTCACTCAATCAGCGGACCGGCGCATGATCTTTTCACCGACCCGGACTGGGACGATACGCTGATCCAGCTTTATTCCTTCTCCAAGGCCTATCGCCTGACCGGGCACCGTGTGGGCGCGATGCTCTCCAGCCCTGCCCGTCTGGCCGAGGTCGAGAAGTTTCTGGATACCGTCACGATCTGCCCCAACCAGCTGGGCCAGATTGCGGCGCTCTGGGGGATGCGGAACCTCGATCAATGGCTGGCAGGCGAGCGGGACGAGATCCTGTCGCGCCGCGCCACGATCGAGGCAGGTTTTCCACGCCTGGCAGCGCAGGGCTGGGAACTGCGCGGCGTCGGGGCCTATTTCGCCTATGTGGCGCATCCGTTCGATCTTCCCTCGGACCGGCTGGCGCAGCACATGGTCAAGGCAGCGGGCATTCTGGCCCTGCCCGGCACCATGTTCGTGCCGCAGGGCGATGCCACGGGCGCGCGGCATCTGCGCATCGCCTTTGCCAATGTGGATGCGGAGGGTATCGGTCTGCTCTTTGACAGGCTGGCCGAACTAAAGGTCTGACCCTTCCGTCGGGGCCGATCCGGCCTTGCCCCGCGCCGATGCAGCGCGTAGACAGTTTCAACTCTGAAAACACCCGGAAAGAGGCGATTTATGGCACGTGGCGGTATCACGAAACTTCTGGTCTGGACCCTGCTCGGCTTGCTGATCGTGGGGCTTGCCGGATTTGGCGCGACAAACCTGTCGGGGGCGGCGCGCTCCATCGGCGCGGTGGGCGATCAGGAGATTGATATCGACGAATATGCCCGCGCCCTTCAGGAAGAGATCCGCGCGATCGAGGCGCAGACCCGCCAGCCTCTCAGCTTTGCCGAGGCGCAGGCCTTCGGTCTGGACCGCAATGTGCTGGCGCGACTGGTGACGGCGGCGGCGCTGGACAATGAGGCCGCGCGGCTGGGCCTTTCTGTCGGGGACGAGGTCGTGGCGGAGCAGATCCTCCAGATCCCGTCGTTCCAGTCCATCAACGGCGAATTCGACCGCGAGGCCTATCGATTTGCCTTGCAGCAGGCGGGGCTGAACGAGAGCCGGTTCGAGGATCAACTGCGCCGCGAGACTGCGCGCAGCCTCCTGCAAGGTGCCATGGTGCAAAGCGCGGTGATGCCGCAGACCTATGTGGACACCTTGATCGCCTTTGCCGGGGAACGGCGCGGCTTTTCCTGGGCCACGCTGGACGCAAGCCAGCTTGACGCTCCGGCCGGGGCCCCGACCGAGGCGCAGCTGACCGCCTGGTATGAGGCCAATCCCGAGGATTTCACGACGCCTGCGGCCAAGCGCATCACACTGGCGGCCCTGACGCCTGACATGATTCTGGATCAGGTCACGGTCGATGAGGAGGCCTTGCGCGCCGAATATGACGCCCGCAGCGCCGAGTATAACACGCCCGAACGGCGGCTGGTCGAACGTCTGGCCTTTGCCAATGATGCGGCGGCCGAGGCGGCCATCGCCGCCCTCGCAGCCGGTGAGACGGATTTCGAGACGCTGGTGACGGGGCGCGGCCTGACGCTGGCCGATGTCGATCTGGGCGATGTCTCGCGCGCCGATCTGGGAGCCGCGGGCGAGCCCGTCTTTGCAGCAGAGGTCGGATCTGTGGTCGGCCCCTATTCCAGCACCCTCGGCCCGGCGCTGTTCCGGGTGAACGGCGTGCTGAACGCGCAGAACATCACCTTCGAGGAGGTGCGGGACGATCTGGCCGCCGAGCTGGCCCCCGACCGCGCCCGCCGCGTGATCGAGGCGCAGGCGAGCGGAATCGACGATATGCTGGCCGGCGGTGCAACGCTGGAAGAGCTGGCTGCGGACACCGATATGGAGATGCAGACGATCGACTGGTCCGAAGAGGTGGATGCCGGGATCGCCGCCTATCCCGCCTTCCGCAATGCCGCAGCCGCGCTGCAAGCCGATGATTACCCCACGCTGATCGAGCTGGACGATGGCGGTATCTTCGCCATGCGTCTGGACGAGGAGCTGCCGCCGCGCCTGCTGCCGCTGGAGGAGATGCGTGAGGTGGCGCTGGCCGGGTGGCAGGCAGAGGAAACGACGCGATTGCTGCGCGCACGGGCCGAAGCGATCGTGGCAGGATATGCCACGACGGGCGATCTGGCTGCCGAAGGTCTGACCGTGACCGAGGAGCGCAACATCACCCGTGACCAGTTCATCCCCGGCACCGCCCCCGGTTTCCTGACCCGCGTATTCCAGATGGAACCCGGCGATCTGGCGGTGATCGACGGCCCCGTAGAGGGCGCAGGCCCCACCGTCTTGATCGTGCGGATGGACGAGATCCTGCCCGCCGACCAGAACGATCCCGGTGTGACCGCCCTGCGCGAACGTCTGTCCGAGAGCGGGCGGGCCGGGCTGGCACAGGATCTGTTTCAGGCCTATGTCGGCCAGTTGCAAACGCAGGCCGGGGTGCGGCTGGATCAGGCCGCGATCAACGCGGTCCACACCAACTTCCAGTAAGGACCGACGCCCGTGGAACTGACGCCTGATTTCGACACTTTCGCCCGCGCCTATGAGGCCGGACATCATCAGGTCGTCTATGCCCGGCTGGCCGCCGATCTGGACACGCCGGTGTCCTTGATGCTCAAGCTGTCGGGCGCGTCCAAGGATGCTTTCATGCTCGAATCCGTGACGGGTGGCGAGGTGCGGGGGCGTTATTCCATCATCGGGATGAAACCCGATCTGGTCTGGCAATGTCACGGCACGGCCAGCCGCCTGAATCGCCACGCCCGTTTCGATCCCGATGCTTTCGAGGATCAGACCGGCGATCCTCTGGCCAATCTGCGCGCCCTGATTGCGGAAAGCCGGATTGATCTGCCCGAAGGACTTCCCGCCGCCAGTGCGGGGCTTTTCGGCTATCTGGGCTATGACATGATCCGGCTGGTCGAGACCCTGCCCCATGTGAACCCCGATCCGCTGGGCCTGCCTGACGCGATGATGCTGCGCCCGACCGTCGTGGCCGTTCTGGACGGGGTCAAGGGCGATGTCACCGTCGTCTCGCCCGCCTGGGTCAGCGAGGGGCAATCCGCCCGGGCTGCCTATGCGCAGGCTGCGGAACGCGTGATGGACGCGCTGCGCGATCTGGACCGTGCGCTGCCACAGGCAACGCGCGAGATGGGCGATGCCCGCGATGCCGCGCCCCCGGTGTCCAACTTCTCCCATGCCGCCTATCTGGCGGCTGTCGAAAAGGCCAAGGACTATATCCGTGCGGGCGACATCTTTCAGGTGGTCCCCTCGCAGCGCTGGACGCAGGATTTTCCGCTGCCGCCCTTCACACTCTACCGCTCGCTGCGGCGCACCAACCCGTCGCCTTTCATGTTCTATTTCAACTTCGGCGGCTTTCAGGTCATCGGCGCCAGCCCCGAGATCCTCGTGCGGGTCTTCGGCCGCGAGGTGACGATCCGCCCCATCGCAGGCACCCGCCCCCGCGGTGCCACGCCCGAACAGGACCGCGCCTATGAGGCCGAGCTTCTGGCCGACAAGAAGGAACTGGCCGAGCATCTGATGCTGCTGGATCTGGGCCGCAACGATGTGGGCCGGGTGGCGAAAATCGGCACCGTGCGCCCGACCGAACAGTTCATCATCGAACGCTACAGCCATGTGATGCATATCGTCTCGAACGTGGTGGGCGAGCTGGCCGAGGATCAGGACGCGCTCAGCGCCTTTTTTGCGGGGATGCCCGCAGGCACGGTCTCGGGCGCGCCAAAGGTGCGCGCGATGCAGATCATCGACGAGCTGGAGCCGGAGAAACGCGGCATCTATGGCGGCGGCGTCGGCTATTTCAGCGCGGGCGGCGATATGGACATGTGCATTGCCTTGCGGACCGCCATCGTCAAGGACCAGAAGCTCTATATCCAGGCGGGCGGTGGTGTGGTCTATGACAGCGACCCGGAATCCGAGTATCAGGAAACCGTTCACAAATCGAACGCGATCCGTCGCGCCGCCGCCGATGCGGCACGCTTCTCGGATGGCAACAGATAGGGCGCGGCGATGCTCTGCCCCTGCCCTTCATCGTTCCACACATACTCCTCAACCCGGCCTGCACGCAACGCAGCGCCGGGACGGTGTCGTGCCTGATGGCCCGGCTGATCCTGTTCAACAAGCCCTTCGACGTGCTGTCGCAATTCACCGACAAGGGCAGCGCCGCCAGTCCGCGCCCGACCCTGTCGCAGTTCATCGACATCCCCGGTGTCTATCCCGCAGGCCGGCTTGACCGCGACAGCGAGGGGCTGTTGCTCTTGACCGATGATGGTCGTCTGCAAGCGCGCATCAGCGACCCCCGGCACAAGATGGAAAAGACCTATCTCGCGCAGGTCGAAGGTGTCCCGGATGCGGCGGCGCTTGCGGCGCTGCGGGCAGGTGTCACCCTCAACGACGGGCCCACCCG
>JAMWZG010000177.1 GCA_024304855.1 Paracoccaceae bacterium | reverse complement strand
GATCAGGGTGACCCATGCGACAACTTACAAGCCTGCTGGCGCTTTTCCCCGCCTTTCTTGCCGCTCCCGCCAGCGCGCAGGAGGCATTGCAGATCATCGGCGCGCCGAAACCGGGTGGCATCGGCTTCCAGCCGGCGGCAACCGAACTGGCCCGTGACCTTCAGTGGCTCGACGGCATGGTGCTGGTGATCATCACCGCCATCACCATTTTCGTCTGTGCTTTGCTGGCCATCGTGATCCTGCGCTACAACCGCCGCGCCAATCCGGTGCCCGGCACCTTCACCCATAACTCGCCCATCGAAGTGGCATGGACCGTCGTGCCGATCGTGATCCTGATCTTCATCGGTGCCTTCTCGCTGCCGATCCTGTTCAAGCAGCAGGAGATCCCCGTCGGTGACATCAACATAAAGGTGACGGGCTATCAGTGGTACTGGGGCTATGAATACACCGACCACGAATTCGGCTTTGAAAGTTTCATGCTGAGCCGTGACCAGCTGGAAGAATATGGCTACAGTCAGGATGAATACCTGCTGGCCACCGATACCGCCGTCGTCGTGCCCGTGGGCAAGACCGTGGTGATGCAGGTGACGGCGGCGGATGTGATCCACAGCTGGACGATCCCGGCCTTCGGCGTCAAGCAGGATGGTATCCCCGGTCGTCTGGCGCAACTGTGGTTCGCGGCCGAGAAGGAAGGCGTCTATTTCGGCCAGTGTTCGGAACTGTGCGGCAAGGACCATGCCTATATGCCGATCACCGTGAAGGTCGTCAGCGAAGAAGCCTATGAGGCATGGCTGGACGGCGCCATCGAAGAATACGGCGGCACCCCGCGCGAGGTTCAGGTCTCGCAACTGGCGGCCGAATAAGACACGCGCCAGAGGTGCGGGCCTGTCCCGCCCTCTGGACATGGCAGGGGCGATCAGGCCCTTGCCGCTGCACTGACCCGGAACGGGGAATGACATGACCGACGCAAGCATCAACACCCATACGCTCCAGCCCGAGGCCAGCTTCGGCGATTACGTCGCCTTGCTGAAACCGCGCGTGATGTCGCTGGTGGTGTTCACGGCGCTGGTCGGTCTTTTGGCGGCCCCGGTCGGGGTGCATCCGATGATCGGCTTTGCCTCTATCCTGTTCATTGCGGTGGGGGCAGGGGCCTCTGGCGCGCTGAACATGTGGTGGGATGCCGATATCGACGCGGTGATGAAGCGCACGGCCAAGCGTCCGGTGCCCGCAGGCAAGGTCGAACCCGGCGAGGCGCTGGCCATCGGTGTGGCCCTGTCGGGCTTTGCCGTGGTGATGCTGGCGCTGGCCTCCAATCTGGTGGCGGCGGGGCTGCTGGCCTTCACCATCCTGTTTTACGCCGTCGTCTATACGATGTGGCTCAAGCGCTGGACGCCGCAGAACATCGTGATCGGTGGCGCGGCGGGGGCCTTCCCGCCGATGATCGGCTGGGCGGTGGCGACGGGCGGGATCGGTCTTGAATCGGTGCTGATGTTCCTGCTGATCTTCATGTGGACCCCGCCGCATTTCTGGGCGCTGGCGCTGTTCATGAATGCCGATTACGAAAAAGCGGGCGTGCCGATGCTGACCGTCACCCATGGTCGCCGTGTGACCCGCAACCATGTTCTGGCCTATACCGTGCTGCTGGCGCCGCTGGCCGTGGGCACCGCCTTCACCTCGATTGGCGGGCCGGTCTATCTGCTGACCTCGGTCGTGCTGAACGCGCTGTTCCTGCTGGGCGCATGGCGTATCTGGCGGCGCGACGAGGAGGCGGCGCAGGCCGACAAGTACAAGGTCGAGAAATCCTTTTTCGGCCTGTCGCTGCTCTATCTTTTCCTGCATTTCGGCGCGATCCTGATGGAAGCGGCCCTGCGTCCCTATGGTCTGGGAGGCTGGGGATGAGCTTTCGCGCCACGCATGAACTGCACCGCCGCCGCGCCGGTCGCAACATCGGCCTCGCCTTGGTGCTTCTGGCCTTTATCGCCATCGTGTTCGGCCTGACCGTGGTCAAGGTGACAAGCGGCGATCCGATGCAGGCCTTCGATCATGTGCCGCGTCCCGAAATGGCGACAGACGGCACCCCGGCGCAAGGAGACTGACATGCCCCTCTCTCCCAAATCGAAAACCGTGGCGCAGACCCTTGGCCTTGTGGTCGTGATGGGCAGCCTCGCCTGGGCCTCGGTGCCGTTCTATGACTGGTTCTGCCGGGTCACGGGCTTTGGCGGCACCACCGGCGTGTCCGAGGTCGCCCCGGATGAGGTGCTGGACCAGACGATCCTCGTGCGTTTTGATGCGTCCAAGGACCGCGATATGCCGTGGGAGTTCAAACCCGTCGAGCGCCAGATGGAGATCCGCATCGGCGAGACGGGTCTGGCTTTCTATGAGGCCTATAACCCCACCGACCGCGCGGTGGCCGGGACCGCAACCTATAACGTCACCCCCTATGAGGCGGGTGGCTTTTTCAGCAAGATCCAGTGTTTCTGCTTTGAGCAGCAGGTGCTGCAACCCGGTGAGCGGGTCATGATGCCGGTGACATTCTATGTCGATCCCGCCATCGTGACGGATCGCGACGGGCAGCATGTCAAGCAGATCACCCTGTCCTACACCTTCTATGAAACCGAACTGCCCGCCGAACAGGCCGCCCTTGACGCGGCGGCCCCGGACGCGGATACCACCCTTAACTAAGAAGCCTTCCAACGAGGGAAACGAGATGGCGCACGAGAAAAATCACGATTATCACATTCTGGCCCCGTCACTCTGGCCCTTCCTGGGTGCAGTCGCGGCCTTTGTCATGCTCTTCGGGGCGGTGCTGTGGATGTCGCAGGGGATGCCCTGGATGTTCCTGGCCGGTCTTGTCGGCGTTCTCTATGTCATGTTCGGCTGGTGGGCCGAAGTCGTGGCCGAAAGCCAGGTGGGCGATCACACCCCGGTGGTGCGGATCGGCCTGCGCTATGGCTTCATCCTGTTCATCATGTCCGAAGTCATGTTCTTCGCGGCCTGGTTCTGGAGCTTCTTCAAGCACGCCATGTATCCGATGGGCCCGCTCAGCCCTGCGGTGGACGGTGTCTGGCCCCCCGCCGGGATCGAGACTTTCGACCCCTGGCACCTGCCGCTGATCAACACGCTGATCCTGCTCTGCTCGGGCGCTGCGGCGACATGGGCGCACCACGCGCTTGTGCATGAGAACAACCGCGAAGACATGAAATGGGGTCTGATCATCGCGATTGCCCTGGGCGTGATCTTCACCGGGTTTCAGGCCTATGAATACAGCCACGCGGCCTTTGGCTTTGCCGGCAACATCTATGGCGCGAACTTCTTCATGGCCACGGGCTTTCACGGCTTTCATGTGGTGATCGGCACGATCTTCCTCTTCGTCTGCCTGATCCGCCTGCAACGCGGCCATTTTAGTCAGGAGAAACACGTCGGTTTCGAAGCTGCCGCCTGGTATTGGCACTTTGTCGATGTGGTCTGGCTGTTCCTGTTCGCGGCCGTCTATGTCTGGGGCGGCTAAGCCTGCCGGCCGTGCGACCGCTGCGCTTTAGCGGTTGAAATCCGGCCCGCAAAACGAAAGAAAGCAAAGCGCGCGGACCCCGCGCGCTTTCCACATTCAAAGGTCTTGCCTAAACGATGCGTTTTCTGCTTCCCCTGATCTTCGGATTGCTCGGCACGGTCGTGCTGGTGGGGCTTGGTGTGTGGCAAATGCAGCGGCTTGACTGGAAAGAGGCGATCCTCGCCGATATCGACGCCCGCATCACCGCCGCCCCCGTGGCCCTGCCGGATCAACCCGATCCGCAGGCGGACCGCTATCTGCCAGTGACCGTGACCGGGGTGCTGCAAGACCCGGCCATCCGCGTGCTGGTCAGTCAGAAACAGGTGGGCGCAGGCTATCGCATCATTCGCCCGATGCAGGTGGGCGAGCGCTTGATCATGGTCGATCTGGGGTTCCTGCCGATCCAGTCGCCCACACCCGCCGTCCCCTCGGACCCCGTGACCGTGCAAGGCAACCTGCACTGGCCCGATGAGGTGGACAGCTACACCCCCGCACCCGATCTTGATGCCGAGATCTGGTTCGCCCGCGATCTGTCGTTGATGGCGGATCATCTGGGCACCGCGCCCGTGCTGGTCGTGGCCCGCAGCACATCGCTGCCCGACAGCGCGCTGGCTCCGCTGCCGGTGGACACGTCGGGCATCCCGAACGATCATCTGGGCTATGCCGTCACATGGTTTGGTCTGGCGATTGTCTGGGTGATGATGACGGGCTTCTTCCTCTGGCGCATCCGCAAACCCGCGAAAGGCTGATACAGTGCAGTATATCTCGACCCGTGGCACCGCCCCCGTCCTGACGTTCGAGCAGGCGATGCTGACCGGCCTTGCCCGCGACGGTGGCCTCTATCTGCCGCAGACCATCCCCGTGATGGACAAGGCCGCGATCCGCGCGCTGGCCGGGCTGTCCTATGAGGAGGCCGCCTTCCACATCATGCGCCCCTATATCGGCGAGACTTTCACCGATACGGAATTCGAAGGCATCATCGCCCGCGCCTATGCCGGTTTCGGCCACGCCGCCCGCGCGCCGCTGGTGCAACTGGACAGCAACCATCACCTGCTGGAGCTGTTCCACGGCCCCACGCTGGCCTTCAAGGATTTTGCCATGCAGCTGATCGGTCAGCTGTTTCAGGCGGCCTTGGGCCGGTCGGGCGACCGCGTGACCATCGTGGGCGCCACCAGCGGCGATACGGGATCGGCGGCGATCGAGGCGTTCCGGGGGCTCGACGCGGTCGATGTCTTCATCCTCTACCCCCATGGCCGCGTGTCCGAGGTGCAGCGCCGCCAGATGACCACGCCGGTGGAAAGCAATGTCCATGCGCTGGCCATCGACGGGCATTTCGACGATGCCCAAGCCCGCGTGAAGGACATGTTCAACGATTTCGCCTTCCGCGACGGGGTGCGTCTGGCGGGCGTGAACTCGATCAACTGGGCGCGCGTTCTGGCGCAGGTGGTTTACTACTTCACCTCCGCCGTCAGCCTTGGCGCGCCGGATCGCCCTGTCAGCTTCACCGTGCCCACCGGCAATTTCGGTGACATCTTCGCAGGCTATATCGCCAAACGCATGGGCCTGCCCATCGACCGGCTGGTCGTCGCCACCAACCACAATGACATCCTGCACCGCTGCCTCTCGGGGGGCGAGTATCGCCCCGATGGGGTGATCCCCTCGATCAGCCCTTCGATGGATATTCAGGTCAGCTCCAACTTCGAACGCGCGCTGTTCTACGCCTATAACCAGGACGGCGCCGCCGTGGCGCAGCTGATGGACGAGCTGAAGGCGGGCGGTTTCACCGTCAGCCAAGGCGCGATGCAAGCCCTGCGTGAAGCGTTCGACTCGGGCCGCTGCGGCGAGGATGAGACCAGCGCCACCATCGGTCGCACCCTGAAAACGACGGGCGAGTTGCTCTGCCCCCATACCGCCGTCGGCGTGCATGTGGCCGAGGCGCTGCGTGATCCATCGGTGCCGATGATCACCCTTGCCACCGCCCATCCCGCGAAATTCCCCGATGCGGTCGAGGCGGCGACAGATGTGCGCCCGCCCTTGCCGCCGCGCATGGCCGACCTTTACGACCGGCCCGAGCGTGTGACCCGGATCGGCAATGACCTTGCCGCCATCGAATCCCTGATCAGAGAGCGTATCGCCAATTGACCGTCCGAACCCATACTCTTGCAAACGGCCTGCGTATTGTCACCGAACGGATGGACGGGCTGCAATCTGCGGCCATCGGCATCTGGGTGCTCTCCGGCGGGCGGCATGAACGCCCCGAACAAAACGGTATCGCGCATTTTCTGGAACATATGGCCTTCAAGGGCACCAAGCGCCGTTCCGCCCTGGAGATTGCCGAGGTGATCGAGGATGTGGGCGGCTATATCAACGCCTATACCTCGCGCGAGGCGACGGCCTATTACGCCCGTGTGCTCGAGGCGGATGTGCCGCTGGCGCTGGATGTGGTGTCCGACATCGTGCTGAACCCGGTGTTCGACCCCGGCGAGATTGAGGTGGAGCGCGGCGTGATCCTGCAAGAGATCGGACAGGCGCTGGACACGCCCGATGACGTGATCTTTGACTGGTTGCAGGAGAAATCCTATCCCGATCAGCCCCTTGGCCGCACCATCCTTGGCGCGACAGAGCGTATCCGCGCCTTCAACCGCGCCGATCTGCAAGGTTTCGTGGCCGAACATTACAGCCCTGCCAACATGATCCTGTCGGCAGCAGGCTCCGTGGATCACGACAAGATCGTGGCCGAGGCGGAAGCGATCTTTGGCCATCTGCCCAAGGGCAAGCTGCATCACCCCACGCCCGCGCATTTCGTGGGCGGCGAACACCGGGTCGAAAAGCAACTGGAACAGGCGCATTTCGCGCTGGCGTTCGAAAGCCCCGATTACACCGATCCCGCGATCTATACCGCGCAGATCTATGCCTCTGCCCTGGGCGGCGGCATGTCGAGCCGCCTGTTTCAGGAGGTGCGCGAAAAGCGCGGCCTCTGCTACACGATCTTTGCACAGGCAGGGGC
>JAMWZG010000176.1 GCA_024304855.1 Paracoccaceae bacterium | reverse complement strand
GTCGCAGTCAGGCCACCGATGCCGCAACAGCGGCCTTCGAGTTCGAGGTCGTGTTCCTGTCGCTAGCCGTCGAGGAAATGATGCGCGCGACAACCGCAGGTGAATTCGGCGGCGGACATGCCGAACAGACCTGGCGCAGCTTTCTGGCGCGCGCCTTCGCAGAGGAAATCGCAGGCCACGGCGGCACCGGCATCGCCCGCAGCATCGAGGCGGGAATTGCCGCATATGGAAACGGAAAGAGGGACAGATGACCGAGAGTGAGAAAGAGGCCGTTGTCGCCCTGTCGCGGCTGCTGCAACACGAGATTGACGCGATCCGGCGTGGCGACCTGGAGCAGGTGCCCGCACTTGTCGCCCGCAAGACCGCGCTCTCCCATGCTGTCGAGGCGGCAGGGCCGGCGATCGAGGCGACGCTGATGGCCGACCCGGATGACATGGACCTGCGGGCGCGCATCGCGCTGCTGCATGACCTGATCGAGACGGACAGGGCCCTGCTGGACAGCATGATGCAGGCCACCGGGGCCATGATCACGGAAATCGCCCGCATCCGCGACCGGCACGGCTTGCGCGGCCTTTACGGCGAGACTGGAACCCAGCGCCCGGTCGTACCTTTCTCGCCCGAGCGGTTTGACCGCTCTGTCTGACGGTTTTCGCGCGAAACCTTAACCTTCCCGTAACCTGCGCCGCCAATCTCTTATCACGGTCAGATCCGATTGGGGTCTTGCACCGCTGCTCGTCAGAAAGACGACATTCGTTAAATCAACCCTAGAAGGGGACACGACATGACTTCGATCCTTACCAACAACTCCGCGATGAACGCACTGTCCACGCTGCGCAACATCAACAACAGCCTCAGCAACACGCAGGACCGGATCAGCACCGGCCTCAAGGTCGCCTCGGGCAAGGATAACGCAGCCTATTTCTCGATCTCTTCGACGATGAAGGGTGACAGCGGCATGACCAAGGCCATCGACGAGGGTCTGACGCTGACCAAGAACTCGGTCTCGACCGGGCGTCTGGGTGCGGAGACCGTCGCCGATCTGGCACGGCAATTCGTGGATCGTGTGGCTTTCGCACAGGCCGAAGGCGTCGATCTGGAAAAAGTTCAGGAAGAACTGACCGAACTGGTCGGCCGGATGAACAACACGATCTCACAGTCCACCTTCAACGGTGCCAGTGCCATCGGCGCGGTCGCAGGGACAGCCGAAACAGTGACGGTTGTCACGGGTATCGCCCGTGACGCGGCCGGCGCGCTTTCGACCACCAGCTTCAGCTTTGACAAGGCCGATCTGCGCACTGTCACTGCCGCGCTTGGCGGTATCGACGTGACGGCGGCGGCTGATGCTGCGGCTCTGGCGGCGCTTCTTGTCACGGCCGAGACCAACCTCGGTCTGGCCGTGGACGGGGCCACCTCGCTGGGCATCGCGGAAAAGTCGATCGAGACGCAGCAATCCTTCCTGGGAGAGCTGTCCAAGCGTCTGGACAACGGCATCGGCGGCATGATCGACGCCGACATGGAGTCCGAGGCCGCGCGTCTGCAGGCGCTTCAGGTGCAGCAGCAGCTCGCCACGCAGGCCCTGTCCATCGCGAACCAGGGTCCGCAGAACATCCTCAGCCTCTTCCGTTGAGGAGGTTGAGCTGACCTGAGCCGAGGCAGACATGCAGACAAGGGCGGGGGGCCGTTCACGCGGCCCCTCGCATCCCCCACCCGATCAGAAGACCGGGACAGCAGGAAAGCAGAACGCATGAGCATCAACGCCTATAAGACAACGATCCGGCACAGTGAATCGCCACGTCAGATCGAACGCCGCATCCTCTCGCGCCTGACCGGCGCGCTTGAACTCCACGGTGCCTATGACACCGCCGAGACATCCCTCGCCCGACTGGACATCCTCTCTGCGGGCCTGCGTCAGGCGCTGGCCGAGAACCAGACCTTCTGGGCCGAGTTGAAGCACGACCTTGCCCTGCCCGAGAATGCCCTGTCACCCGACCTGCGCGCCGGGCTCTTGTCGCTGGCACTCTGGGTGGACCGGCAGACCGCCGCCATTCTGGGCGGGCGTCCGGGTGTGCTGGCGCTGGTCGATGTCAACCGCGCCATCATCGCCGGACTTGCCGCGACGCCTGCCGCCAATCTTCCGGCCGCGACATCCGCTTCCGTGCAGATCCTGCATCAGGGAGGATGAGGGAATGGCCCTGAAACTGACCCTCAAGCCCGACGAGCGGATCATCGTGAACGGCTGCGCCATGCGCAACTCAAGCCGCCGCCATGTGCTGACGATCGAAAGCCAGGCAGATGTCATTCGCGGTCAGGATCTGCTGGACCCTGACGGTGTCGCGACCCCGGTGAAGCGCGTCTATTTCCTGATCCAGACCGCCTTGACGCGGACGGATCTGCGCGATGACCTTCTGGGGCCGATCCAGAAGCAGCTGGCCGTTCTGGCGACCGTGTTTGCCGGCGGCAGCGTGGCCCAGATATTCGAGGCGGCGAATTTCGTCAGCATCGGCGACTACTACAAGGCGCTGCGCGCGCTGCGTCCCGTGATGCGGCACGAGGAGGAGATCTTCGCGCGTCTGACGGCATCGTCCCCGATGACGGATCAGCCGCAGCCATCCGCGCCGCCCGCCCAGGTCGCGCCCGGTCAGGCCGGGCTTTCACCGCAGGTGTCACAGTCATGACGACGGGCATCGGCCTGTCCACCCTTCTGGGGATCAGGATCGCCGATGCAACCCGCGACGCGCGGGTGACGGCCATCCGTGACAGCGCCGAACACAGCCGCGCCATCGCCAGTTTCAAGGAAAGGATTGGCGATGTGCGCTCGGTCGATGATCTTCTGGCCGACCGGGAGCTTTATGTCTTCGTGATGAAGGCCTTCGATCTCGAGGATCAGATTTTCGGCAAGGCCATGATCCGCAAGGTTCTGCAAAGCGACCCGGCCGAGGCGGACTCGCTGGTGCGCAAACTGACCGATCCCCGCTTTCTGGAGTTGCACAATGCCTTGGGCTTCGGCCCCGAAGGTGTCGGCAACAGCTCTGTCGCCAAGCCCGGCTGGCAGCAAGAGATGATCAACCGCTATGTCGAACGGCAGTTCATCAACGGGCAGACCGATACCAGCGAAAGCGTGGGAACGATCCTCGAGTTCCGCCAGAAGGCGCCCGAGGTCAAGAACTGGTTCGATGTCCTCAAGGATACCGGCATGGCGCAATTCATGCGCACCGCGCTGGGTCTGCCTGCGGAAACCGTTCGGCTGGACATCGACAAGCAGGCAGCTCTCTTTGCCAGGAAATTCGACATCACGAAACTGCAAGACCCGGTCGAGAGAACGCGTCTCGAACGGCTCTACGCGATCATCACCGATGCACGGGACACGTCCCGCGTCGGGCAGAATGCTGCGGTTCAGATCATGGGCGGCGCGCTGCGCGTCGCGTCGGGTGGGGGGCAGTTCGTGCCGACCACGCTCGACATCTCGATGATCGGCAGCACCCCGCGCCGCCCCTATGGCTAAGCGCGCCTGTCACTCGATCAGGTCTTCCTCATCCTCCTGCGAGGGCAGACGGATGATCTCCTGCGCGGCCAGATCGCGCGCGCAGTCCACGATGGCCGCCTGTGCCGCGCGCACCTCGCGGGCCCGCACGGCACCCATCGTGTTCATCTCCTCCAGCAGCATGTCGCGCGACCGCGCCGGAAGCGCGCCCAGAAACTGATCGCGGATCTCCTTGGATGCGCCGCGCAGCGCCAGCGGCAGGGTATTGCCCTGCAATCCGCGCATCACCCGCGCCAGGCTTTGCAGATCCAGCTTCATCAGATCGTCGAAGGTGAACATCTTCTGCCGGATCGTGCCGAAATCCTTCGGCATCCGCTGCTCCAGCCTCTCGGACAGGATCTCGAAGGTCTCGCGGTCAAGTTTATTGAACAGATCCGCCATGCGCTGCTGCATGTCGGTGGCACCGGATTGACCCGTGGCCGACACCAGGTCGCGGTGCAGCGTGTCCTCGATCTGCTTCATCGTCTCTGCGGGAACCGCCTTCATGCGGATCATCCGCTCGACAACGGTCTGCATCCGCACGGGCGTCATGCGCCCCAGGGCCTTGGCGGCAATCTCGGTCGGCAGTTTCGACAGGATCGCCGCTGCGGTCTGCTCATGCTCGCCGTCCAGATAGTCGGCAATCACCGTCTCGTTCACGGCACCCAGCCGCGACCACAGATCGCGCTCCTGCAAGGGACCGCGGATCTCCTTGAGGATCGAGGCAACCTGTTCAGGGGGCAGAAAGCTGCGCAGCATGTTCTCGGCAATCGCCAGAGAGCCGATGATGCTGCCGCCATTGGCGACGGTTTCGGAAAACTCCGACATCACCTCCTCGACCAGCGGGGCCGGAACCACGCCAAGCCCCGACACCGCTCTGGTGATCTTCTGGATGTCATTGTCATCCAGCTTCTTCATCAGCTCCGACCCGCGCTTCTCGCCCAGACACAGAAACAGGATCGCGGCTTTCTCGGGTCCGCGCAGTTTGCGCCCCCCGCGGAACGAGGGGGTCGAAGTGAGTTCGATGGTGGTAGAGCTCATCAGCGTGATCCTTCCGGAAACAAGGTCAAGAACAAGAGGCGCGCAGGATCATCCGCCAAGCGGCATGTAGCTTTCCATCAGACTGCCGGCCAGCATGTACCAGCCGTCAATCAGCACGAAGAAGATGATCTTGAAGGGCAGGGAAATCAGAACAGGCGGCAGCATCATCATGCCCGCGCTCATCAGGATGGAGGCCACGATCAGGTCAATCGCGACAAAGGGCAGATAGACAAGAAAGCCGATGGCAAAGGCCCGCCGCAGTTCCGAGATCATGAAGGCCGGCACCAACTCGCGCCAACCCGCCTCCTCTGCCGTCAGCGGGTCCGGCGTGGCCACCGCAGGCGCACCATCCGCCCGCGCGGCAAGGTCACGAAACAGCGCCAGATCCTTGGGCCGGGTATTGGCGAACATGAAGGTCTTGAAAGGCGCGCCCACCCGCTCGATGGCCTGCTCCTCCGTGATGGAATTGTTCAGAAGCGGGCGCAACCCGCCTTCCCAGGCATCCTCGAACACCGGCTGCATCACGAAGAACGTCATGAACAGCGCCATGCTGGTCAGCACCATATTGGGCGGCGTCTGGTTCAGACCCAGGGCCGAGCGCAGGATCGAGAAGACGATCACGAACCGCGTGAAACAGGTCATGATCATCAAAAGACCGGGGGCCACACTCAACACGGTCATCAGCGCGATGAATTGCAGGATACGCCCGCTGAGCGTGGCACGCTCGTCCGTTCCGGGTGCCGCATCCGTCAGCGCCCCCGAGAGCGACTCCAGAAGGCCGCCCGCATCCTGCGCAATGGCCGCACCCGCCCCGAATAGGGCCAGCCCGGCAATCAGGCCGGATCTGCAAAGAAAGGGGATCAGACCCGCCATCTGCGTTCAGCTATCCGAGACATAGTCTTTGACAATCTCGGTCAGGGTCACGCCGATCCGGTCCCCCTCCAGCTTGATCAGATCCCCCCGTGCGACAAGGCGATCGTTGATCACCACATCCACGGGTTCACCGATGCGGCGATCAAGTTCGATCACCGACCCGCGCGACAGTTTCAACAGTTGCGAAATCGGCATCCTTGCATGACCCAGGATCACCTGAACCCGCAGATCGACATTCAGCATCGCCTCGATATTGCGCCCGGCTGGCGGGGCAGGGCGGGCCGCTGTCGGCGCCGCCCCCTGTTCCTGACCCTCGGCTTCGGCTGGGGCGTCAAGCTCGGGCAGGCTATCCCCGAACATGGTATCGGCGGCCTCTGTCGTGGCGCGTTTCGGGTCAGCGGGGTGATCATGCGGTTCGGCCATTTTCAGCTCTCCAGGCAACGGGTGGGGGCAGCAGCGCGCGCGTCTCGCAGGACACGCAGGATGCGGTTGCAGATCGAGGCATAGCTATATTCAAGAAAGCCACTGTCCCAGGTGACGCGGACATCGCCATCCGCCAGCGACGGGTCCGCCTGCATCTCGACACGACCCTCCAGCCCGCAATCCGCAATCGCGCTGTCCAGTTCGCCGCGCAGCAGACGCAGCCCTTCGGCAGACAAGGCGATCCGCAGCGACGAGCTGCCCAGCCCGACAGACAGCGCACGGCGCACCTGCGCCAGGGCGCGGTCATGGGCGCGATGCTTCAGAAGTTCGGGAAAGACCTGATCACAGACAGACAGGGCGAAATCGAGAAGCTGCGCCTCAAGTGCCGCGCGATGGCTGTCGGCGGCCTGCACCGTGGCCGTCATCTGCGGCAGCAAGGCGTCAAGCGCCGCGACACGCCGCGCCTCATCGCGGGATGCGGCCTCGGTCAGCCCCTCGGCATGGCCCGTCAGACGCCCCTCGGCAAAGCCCTCCGCGCGGGCTTCGGCCACGGCCTCAGCCAGCTCCTCGGGGGTGTGGCGCGCCCTTGCATCGCGGCGGGCCTGCTGATCCTCACGCGCCAGCTCAAGGTCAAAGTCACGGTTGAAAACAAGGCTCATGTCTTTCATGCCTCCTCTGCCAGCCAGTTCTGCATGACGCGCAGCGC
>JAMWZG010000175.1 GCA_024304855.1 Paracoccaceae bacterium | reverse complement strand
TTTGAGGCTGCCGTGGGGCGCGACTATCCGGTGATGTTCGGCACGCTCTTTCTGTTTGGTCTCATAGGCCTCGTGGTGAACATCCTGAGCGACCTGATGTATGTGCTGGTCGATCCGCGCATCGACTTTGAAAAGAGGGAGGGGTAAGCGATGGCCACCCTGCCTGATCCCACAGTGACACCCGCGCCCCTGCCGGCCGATCTGAAAGCGCCGAAAAAGGCGTTCCTGTCGCCGCTAAACCAGCGCCGCTGGAACAATTTCAAGCGGAACCGCCGGGCTTTCTGGTCCTTGATCATCTTTTCGGTGCTGTTCGGACTGTCGCTGTTTGCCGAATTCATCGCCAATGACAAACCGATCCTCGTGAAATATCAGGGCGAGTTCTATACCCCGATCTTCCGCTTCTATCCCGAAACCACCTTTGGCGGCGATTTCCAGACCGAAGCGCCTTACCGCGACATCGAGGTGCAATGCCTGATCGCCTCTGGCGGGCTGGAGGATTGTTTTGACGATCCCGAAGGGATCATGCAGCAGGCCGAGACTGGCGTGGTGAACGGAGAGGCAATCCAGCAGGGTTGGGCGATCTGGCCGCTGATCCCCTATAGCTATCGCACGACGGTGGACCGCCCCGGTGCCGCTCCGCTGCCGCCGAATGGTCAGAACTGGCTGGGCACCGATGACACCAAGCGCGATGTGATGGCGCGGGTGATCTATGGCTTCCGCCTGTCGATCCTGTTCACGCTGATCGTGACCACGCTTGCCTCTCTGGTCGGAATCGCGGCGGGGGCGATTCAGGGCTATTTCGGCGGTTGGGTCGATCTGATCTTTCAGCGCATCATCGAGATCTGGGGCGCGACACCGGCGCTTTATGTGATCATCATCCTGTTCGCCATTCTGGGGCGAAGTTTCTGGCTGTTGGTGTTCATCACCGTCCTGTTCGGCTGGACGGCGCTGGTGGGCGTGGTGCGGGCCGAGTTCCTGCGGGCAAGGAACCTTGAATATGTCCGCGCGGCCAAGGCCCTGGGTGTCAGCAACACCACGATCATGTTCCGCCACATGCTGCCCAATGCGATGGTGGCGACGGTCACGATGCTGCCCTTCATCGTGACGGGCACGATTGCCACGCTGGCGGGTCTGGATTTTCTGGGCTTTGGGTTGCCGTCCTCCTCGCCCTCATTGGGAGAGTTGACCTTGCAGGCCAAGCAGAACCTTCAGGCACCCTGGCTGGGCTTTACCGCGTTCTTCGTCTTTGCCATCATGTTGTCGCTGCTGGTCTTCATCTTTGAAGGTGTGCGCGATGCGTTCGATCCCAGAAAGACCTTTCAATGAGCCTGCTTGAGGTCAAGGATCTGAATGTCTCGTTCCGGCAGGACGGCAAGCTGACCCATGCGGTGCGCGGTGTCAGTTTCACGCTGGAGCGCGGGCAAACGGTGGCTTTGGTGGGCGAAAGCGGCTCTGGCAAGTCCGTGACCGCCCTTAGCACCGTGTCGCTGCTGGGTGACAGCGCGCAGGTCGCGGGCTCTGTCACCTATGACGGGCAACAGATGATCGGTGCGGATGACGCGCTGCTGCGCAAGGTGCGCGGCAATGACATCAGCTTCATCTTTCAGGAACCGATGACCAGCCTGAACCCGCTGCATACGCTGGAACGGCAACTGTCCGAGTCGCTGGCCCTGCATCAGGGGATCGTGGGCGATGCGGCGCGGGCGCGGATCATCGAGTTGTTGGAGAAGGTCGGTATCCGCGATGCCGAAAGCCGGCTTGGCGCCTATCCGCATCAATTGTCGGGCGGGCAGCGGCAGCGGGTGATGATTGCCATGGCGCTGGCCAACAAGCCCGATGTGCTGATCGCGGATGAACCCACCACCGCGCTGGACGTGACCATTCAGGCGCAGATCCTTGACCTGCTGGCCGAGTTGAAGCGGACCGAGGATATGGGCCTTCTGTTCATCACCCATGACCTTGGCATCGTGCGCCGGATCGCGGACAAGGTCTGTGTCATGAAGGGCGGCGAGATTGTCGAGCAGGGCCCGACAGCCGAGATTTTCGCCAATCCGCAGCATGATTATACCCGCAAACTTCTGGCGGCGCGCGCCGTGGGCAAACCTGCGCCCGTGCCGGCCGAGGCCAAGGAGTTGATCCGCACCGATCACCTCAAGGTGTGGTTTCCGATCCAGCGCGGTTTTCTGAAACGCACCGTGGGCCATGTGAAGGCCGTCAACGATGCAACGATCAGCGTCAGGGCAGGCGAGACGCTGGGGATCGTGGGCGAAAGCGGGTCGGGCAAGACGACGCTGGCACTGGCCATCATGCGGCTGATCGCCTCGGAAGGGGGGATCACCTTTGACGGGGAAGATGTTCGCGGCTGGTCCACCTCCAAGCTGCGCGCCCTGCGCAAGGACATGCAGATCGTGTTTCAAGACCCGTTCGGCAGCCTGTCGCCGCGCATGACCTGCGAACAGATCATCGCCGAGGGGTTGGGCGTGCATGGCGTGGCCCCGGGTCAGGACAAGCGGCAGATGGTGGCCGAGATCATGTCAGAGGTCGGTCTGGACCCCGCCACGATGCACCGCTATCCGCACGAGTTTTCCGGCGGGCAGCGCCAGCGCATCGCTATTGCCCGCGCCATGATCCTGCGGCCCAAGCTGCTGGTGCTGGACGAGCCGACCTCGGCGCTGGACATGACCGTGCAGGTGCAGATTGTCGATCTGCTGCGGGCGTTGCAGGTGAAATACGGTCTGGCCTATCTGTTCATCAGCCATGACCTGAACGTGGTGCGCGCCATGAGCCACAAGATGATCGTCATGAAACAGGGCGATGTCGTCGAGGCGGGCGAGGCGCAGGAGCTTTTCGCCAACCCGCAGACGGACTATGCCCGGACGCTTCTTGCGGCGGCCCTGGACCTGACCGCCGCCTGATGCTGTCTCAGATGGCCGAGCTGTGCCCGGCCTTGCTCATGTCATAGGCGTCGAAGCTGCGCGCGATCATCCGGGTCAGGGGGCGTGCGGGCACTGGCACGCTCAGCACGCCGCCCGCGATGGTCAGGATGCCGGGGAACTGGTCCGCTGCGCGGTCGAACAGGCGCTGCACCTCGGCGGCCGAGACACCGAAACGGGCCTGCATCTCGGCGCTGTCGATGCGGAAATCGCACATCAGCGCCTCGATCATCCGGCTGCGGAGCCTGTCCTCGGGCGTGAAGGCATGACCTTTGGACACGGAGAAACGCCCCTCGCGGATGGCGCCCGTATGCGCCCCGGTGGCAGGGGCGTTCTGCGCATAGCCCTGCGGGAATTTCGAGATGGACGAGGCCCCGACACCGATCAGCACATCGGCAGGATCATCGGTATAGCCCTGGAAGTTCCGCCGCAGTTTTCCCGCCTTCTGCGCCACGGTCAGACCGTCGGTCTGGGTGGCGAAATGGTCGATCCCGATCTCGGCGTAGCCGTCCCAGAGGAACAGCTTGCGCGCCGTCTCGAACAGGTCCAGCCGTTCTTCGGGCGTGGGCAGGGCATCGGACGGGATCA
Source organism: Paracoccaceae bacterium (assembly GCA_024304855.1). Classification (GTDB taxonomy): domain Bacteria; phylum Pseudomonadota; class Alphaproteobacteria; order Rhodobacterales; family Rhodobacteraceae; genus Seohaeicola. The sequence continues at coordinate 3,085 of JAMWZG010000175.1, read as the reverse complement.
TCTGCTGCCGCTTGGCCATCCATGGCACATGGGCATAGCCGTAAAGGGCGACACGGTCGGGGTTCAGCGACAGCAATTTCTGCACGCTTTCGGTGATACGCGCGCGTGATTGGTGCGGCAGGCCGAAAAGGATGTCGGCGTTCAGGCTTTTGACGCCGCGCGCCCGGATCTCGTGCACCGCGTCGCGGGTGATGTCATAGCTTTGCAGGCGTCCGATCGTCTGCTGGATCGCCTTGTCGAAATCCTGCACCCCGATCGAGGCGCGGTTCATGCCGGCCGCCGCCAGCGCATCCAGCCGCCCGGCGTCGATCTCGTTCGGGTCGATCTCGACCGAGAATTCGCCATCCGGGGCCATGGGGGCCAGGTCGAAGATCGCGCCTGCCAGATCGGTCATCATCGCGGGCGACAAAAGCGTGGGCGTGCCACCGCCCCAATGCAGCCGCGACAGCCGCACACCCGCAGGCAGGATCTGCCGCAGAAGTGTCAATTCCGCTTTCAACGTCTCAAGATAGGCGGCGACGGGCGCATCGCTCTGCGTGCCTTGCGTCCGGCAGGCGCAGAACCAGCACAGCCTGCGACAAAACGGAACATGCACATAGAGAGATATATCTGACCCGGGCGTTATCGCCTTGATCCAACTTGTAAAATCCGACGCACCGATCCCGTTCGAGAAATGCGGTGCCGTGGGGTAACTGGTATATCGCGGCACTTTCGCGTCGAAGAGACCCAGTTTTGCGAGTTGCTTTTTCATCATCATCTGTCTACCTTTGTAGACAACGGGGCAAAAATCTTTGACCCAGATCAAGTGCGCGAAGTGTCAAAATGCTGAATGAGAGAACGGTGTCTCACTCGGTCGAGTGCGGCGATTGCCCGATCAGGCACAGAGCGGTTTGCGCGCGTTGCGAAAGCGATGAGCTGGAGCGGCTTGAGGAAATCAAATACTACCGTTCGTTCGAGGCAGGCCAGACCGTGATCTGGTCCGGCGACCGGATGGATTTTGTCGGCTCTGTCGTGACCGGCATCGCGACCTTGACGCAGACGATGGAAGATGGCCGCACCCAGATGGTCGGGTTGCTGCTGCCCTCGGATTTCGTCGGACGCCCCGGCCGCGAAGGGTCGGCCTATGATGTGGTGGCGACCACGGATCTGGTGATGTGCTGCTTCCGCAAGAAACCATTCGAGGCGCTGATGGAGCGCACGCCCCATATCGCGCATCGTCTGCTGGAGATGACGCTGGACGAGCTGGACGCGGCGCGGGAATGGATGCTGGTCCTGGGGCGCAAGACCGCGCGGGAGAAGATCGCCTCGCTGCTGACGATCATCGCGCGGCGCGATGCATCGCTCAACCTGCGCACGCCCAAGGGCAGCATGGTATTCGATCTGCCCCTGACGCGCGAGGCGATGGCCGATTATCTGGGTCTGACGCTGGAAACCGTGAGCCGTCAGATTTCCGCTCTCAAGCGCGACGGGGTGATTTCCCTGCAAGGCAAACGCCATGTGACCGTGCCCGATTTTGCACGTCTTCTGGAAGAAGCGGGCGACGACAGCGACGGCGGGATGCTGGCCTGACAGCCGGGTGACGGCCGGCGCGACGGGGATGAACCCGCCGCGCCGCTTGGGTCAATGCGCGAGGAACACGGGGATTTTGGCGTGTTCCAGCATGTTGCGGGTGGCGCCGCCCAGAATCGCCTCGCGGAAGCGGGAATGACCATAGGCCCCCATCACGATCAAATCCGCCTCGATATCCGCGGCATGGCGCATCAGGACATCCGACACGCGCGGCATGGTCTTGGACAGAACGTCAATTTCGCAACTGACGCCGTGACGCGACAGATATTGTGACAGAAGGCCACCGGGATCGGACCGGGTCGGGCTGTGAACCGGCGGGTCGATCACGGTGATCCGCACCGTCTCGGCCCCGATCAGCAGGGGCAGGGCGGTCCGCGCAGCGGCCAGCGCTTCGTCGCTTTCGTTCCAGGCCAGAAGGATACGCCGTGGCGCCGTCAGAACCGGACCGGCCTCGGGCACCATGAGGACGGGCGCGGCGCCATCGAACATCGCGGATTCAAGGATCGGTTCCAACTCGACCCCGCGCTTGTCGCCATAGGGTTTGGGCAGGATCACCAGATCCGAGAACCGCGCCCGCTGCGCGACGTGCCGCCCCATGTCGGCCAGTTGCGCCACCCCGCTGTCGAGGGACCAGCGCACATCGCTGGCCGACAGAATCTTGCGCACATGCGCCTCGACCGCGCGCGCCTCTTCCTGCGCGCGGGTGATCGTCTCTTGCAGGATCAGCGCATTCGCCCCCGCATAGTAAAAGCCTGTCTGGGTGCGATCCAGCCCCATGCACAGCACGTCCAGATGGGCATCAAGCGCCGTCGCCATGGCGATTGCCTGATCCAGCACCGGACCCGCGAGCGCGGTATCCGTTATCACCGAAAACAATGTCTTATACGCCATGTCACTCTCCTTTGCGGTCCAACCATGGCTCACGCTACCATGTCGAGAGTGCCGCCACTTTGACACGCGTCAAAGACGAGGCGTCCCAGCCTTGACACAGATCAAGGCAATCGCGACCGCAAGCCGCCATGACTGCCCCAGTCTGAGGAACGCCCGTGATCGTGACGAATCACCGGGACAGGACAAAAGGGACGTAAAATGTTGAATTATATCAAGCTGATCGTGCTTGGCCTTGTCACGCTTCTGGCGCTGATTGCGGCCAATTTTGCACGGGATCTTGCCTATCTGGTGAACGCCCTGATCGTGGCGGCTGCGGCGGGCGGGGTCTTTCTGTGGGTGTTGCGCGGGATCGACGAACCTGTCGAAAAGCGCGACCTGTCCGGGGAATACATGGACGGCGTCGTGCGCGCCGGTGTGATCGCCACTGCGGGTTGGGGTGTGGTCGGGTTTCTGGTCGGCGTGATCATCGCCTTTCAGCTTGCCTTTCCGGTGCTCAATTTCGAATGGGCGCAGGGATACCTGAATTTCGGGCGGATGCGCCCGCTGCATACATCGGCGGTGATTTTCGCCTTTGGCGGCAACGCGCTGATCGCGACCTCTTTCTATGTCGTGCAACGGACCAGCG
>JAMWZG010000174.1:1513-6707 GCA_024304855.1 Paracoccaceae bacterium | reverse complement strand
AGTTTGCCCCCGGCCTGGTCGAGGCGCGTTGCGCCGCCGGAGAGGTTGCCCTGCCTTGACGCGCGTCAAAGCATCAAAATCGGCGTGGGTGTAGCAGAGCCTTCCACACCTAGCAACCTGCTATAGACTCCGAACGCGCAGCTTAATAACGTGGCTTTTCAGCGGCTTAGCAAAGGTGCGGCGGTTTGCTCATGAATCGGGCGAAAAAAAACGCCGTATTTGGGGGCTGAATTCGGAATCCCTGCCTGCAAACCGGGCGTTCCGGCGAGCGGCGGCGGGAAAAACCGTTAACGCTATCACCGTTTCGGTGTGCATCGGTATGCGCTGTTCGGCCCGATCCGGGCCTCTCATGCGGGTTTCGCCTCGGGCGAGGGGCTGCCCAGACCGTCCAGCACATTGAGCGGGCGGCGCACCGCCTCGCGCAGGCCGGGACCGGGGGCGGCGTGGACGCGTTTCGTCGCCTCGACCATCAGCACGCCGCCGGCCAGCACCATCGACAGGCGCAGGCCCATGCCTTCCCAGACATTCGCGGTCTTGCGCCAGAAGCGTTTGTCCGAGGGCGGCTGATAGAGCGTCGTGACATGGCGTTCGGGCAGGAAGGCGTGGCGGCGCAACTGCGCCTCGAGCTGGCGCAGCGTATAGGGGCGGCCATAGCCGAAGGGTGTCGCATCCGAGCGCGACCAGAGCCCGGCGCGGTTGGGCACGATGAAAAGTGCGCTGCCGCCCGGCCCCAGCACGCGGAAACATTCCTCGAGCAGGGCGGAAGGTTGTTCGGAGGTCTCCAGCCCGTGCATCAGCACCAGCTTGTCCACATGGCCGGTGTCGATGGGCCAGGCCGTCTCCTCGCAGAGCACGGAGACGTTGGGCATTCCGGCGGGCCAGGGCATCACCCCCTGCGGCCCCGGCATCAGCCCGATCACCCGGCGCGCATCGGCCAGATAGGGGCGCAGGAGCGGCACGGCAAAGCCGAACCCCACGACCGTCTGGCCCTTGGCCTCGGGCCACATGCGCAGCATCTGATCGCGCACGGCCTTCTGCGCCGCACGGCCCAGCGTGCTGCGGTAATAGAAGTTGCGCAGATCCTGCACATCAAGATGCATTGCGGTCCGCCTCTGCTTGGGCCACTCTGTAGGGCCACTTTAACAAGCAAAAGATGAAACGCCATGCCCCTTGAGATCGTGACCATTCCCTGCCTCAAGGACAATTACGCCTTTCTGGCCCATGACCGGACCAGCGGGCAGACCGCCGTGGTCGATGTCCCCGAGGCCGCGCCCATCGCCGCGGCGCTGCGCACGCGCGGCTGGCGGCTCAGCCATGTGCTGCTGACGCATCACCATTGGGATCATGTGGAGGGGCTGGCGGCCTTGCTGGCGGATCATCCCGCCACGGTGATCGGGGCTGCGGCCGATGCGCACCGTCTGCCGCCCCTGGATGTTCAGGTGGCCGAGGGGGACCGGATCTTGATCGGATCGGATGAGGGTGTGGTGATCGACGTGCCGGGGCATACGGTGGGGCATGTGGCGTTTCATTTTCCGGCCAGTGCGGTCCTGTTCACCGCCGACAGCCTGATGGCGATGGGCTGCGGGCGGCTGTTCGAGGGAACGCCCGCGCAGATGTATGCAAGCCTTGCCAAGCTGGCCGCATTGCCGCCTGAAACGCTGGTCTGTTCGGGACATGAATATACCGCATCGAACGCGAAATTCGCGGCGACTATTGAACCGGGAAATGCGGCGCTTATCTCTCGGATAGAGAATATCGAAACCGCGCGTGCACAGGGTCGCCCGACCGTGCCATCCCTTCTGTCCACAGAGCGCGCCACAAACCCGTTTTTGCGTGCCGACAGCCCCGAAATTCAGGCCAATCTTGGCTTGACCGGGGCAGATCCGGTGGACGTTTTCACCGAAGTGCGCCGCCGCAAGGACAGCTTATGATGCCGAAACCTCACGCATCGGGAACATGTCGAACAAAATGTGACCGTCGCACATAAGAAAAAACTTGAAGACCGCCGGATATAGACCACACTTTAATACTATGAGGCCATGTTTGACGCGGAGATGACCGCGCCAGACCCAGATACAGAGGAGCACAGCCGTGCCTTCATTCTCGACCACGCTCGAACAGGCAATCCACGACGAACCCGATGCCAACCGCGTGATGAAGGCCTGTTCGGTCGATACCGACGACCTGCGCAACACGCTGGTGGAATTCATCGACGATGATCTGTCCAATCTGGTGACGGATATCGACGGATCGGAAGCGGTGCCCACGGCGGCATTCCAGCGCGTGATCCAGCGGGCGGCGATCCATGTGCAATCCTCGGGCCGGACCGAGGTGACGGGGGCGAATGTCCTTGTCGCCATCTTTGCCGAACGCGAAAGCAACGCCGCCTATTTCCTGCAAGAGCAGGAGATGACGCGCTATGACGCGGTCAATTTCATCGCGCATGGCGTGGCCAAAGACCCCGCCTACGGCGAGGCGCGGCCCGTGACCGGCGCGAGCGAGGCGGAGGAGACGAGTTCGACCAGCACATCATCCGAGGCGACGGATCAGAAGGAATCGGCGCTGGGGAAATATTGCGTGGACTTGAACGCCAAGGCCTTCAAGGGCGATGTCGATCCGCTGATCGGGCGCGCCTCCGAGGTGGAGCGGTGCATTCAGGTGCTCTGCCGCCGGCGCAAGAACAACCCGCTGCTGGTGGGTGATCCGGGCGTGGGCAAGACCGCCATCGCGGAGGGTCTGGCGCGCAAGATCGTGAAGGGCGAAACGCCTGAGGTTCTGTCCAAGACCACGATTTTCAGCCTTGATATGGGCGCGCTGCTGGCTGGCACCCGCTATCGCGGTGATTTCGAGGAGCGGCTGAAAGCCGTGGTCAATGAGCTGGAGGCGCATCCCGATGCGGTTCTGTTCATCGACGAGATCCACACGGTGATCGGCGCGGGCGCCACCTCGGGCGGGGCGATGGATGCGTCCAACCTGCTGAAACCGGCGTTGCAGGGGGGCAAGCTGCGCTGCATGGGATCGACCACCTACAAGGAATTCCGCCAGCATTTCGAGAAGGACCGCGCGCTGTCGCGGCGCTTCCAGAAGATCGACGTGAACGAGCCGACCGTGGATGACACGGTCAAGATCCTGCAAGGGTTGAAGCCCTATTTCGAGGAGCATCACTCGGTCCGCTATACGGCCGATGCGATCAAATCGGCGGTGGAGTTGAGCGCGCGCTATATCAATGACCGCAAGCTGCCCGACAAGGCGATCGACGTGATCGACGAGGCGGGGGCCGCGCAGCATCTGGTGGCGGAATCCAAGCGCCGCAAGACCATCGGCGCCAAGGAGATCGAGGCTGTCGTAGCGAAAATCGCCCGCATCCCGCCGAAGAACGTGTCCAAGGACGATGCCGAGGTGCTCAAGGATCTGGAAAAGACCCTCAAGCGCGTGGTCTTTGGGCAGGACGCGGCCATCGTCGCGCTGTCGAGTGCGATCAAACTGGCGCGCGCCGGTCTGCGCGAGCCTGAAAAGCCCATCGGCAACTACCTGTTCGCGGGCCCCACGGGTGTGGGCAAGACCGAGGTGGCGAAACAGCTGGCGGATACGCTGGGCGTGGAGCTGCTGCGGTTCGACATGTCCGAATATATGGAGAAACACGCGGTGTCGCGCCTGATTGGCGCCCCTCCCGGCTATGTCGGGTTCGATCAGGGTGGCTTGCTGACGGATGGTGTCGATCAGCATCCGCATTGCGTGCTGCTGCTGGACGAAATCGAGAAGGCGCATCCGGACGTGTTCAACATCCTGTTGCAGGTGATGGATCATGCAGGTCGTCGAGAAGTTCGTGCTGCAACTGGAAGCGCAGCTGATGGATCGCAATGTCCATATCGAACTGACCAAACCGGCCGCTGAATGGCTGGCTGACAAGGGCTATGACGAGAAGATGGGCGCGCGTCCCTTGGGCCGTGTCATTCAGGAGCATATCAAGAAGCCGCTGGCCGAGGAGCTTTTGTTCGGCAAGCTGACCAAGGGCGGGCTGGTGCGTGTCGCGTTGAAGAATGGCGAGATCGACTTGCAGGTGGTCGGGCCGGAACAGGCGCGCCTGTCGGCCAAGAAACCGCCGTTGCTCACCGCCGACTGATGCGGGCAGCCTGGCTGCTGATCCTCGGAACCTCCGCGCTGCCTGTCAGTGCGGAGGTTTTTCTTTTGGCGCAGCCCATTGCGTGCCGGTTGGGGGAGGATTGCTTCATCCAGCAATATGTCGATCACGCCCCCGGCGCGGCGGTGACGGATTTCACCTGCAACGGGCTGAGTTACGACGGTCATACCGGCACCGATTTCGCCCTGCCGACGCTGGCCGCGATGCAGGCCGGGGTGGCGGTTCTGGCGGCGGCCCCCGGCACCGTCACCGCGCTGCGCGACGGGATGCTCGACACAGGCCTGACACCCGAAACGGCCGCCGGGATCGAGGGGCGCGATTGCGGTAATGGCGTCGTGATCCAGCATGAGGATGGCTGGCAGACGCAATATTGCCATTTGAAACAAGGCTCTGTCATCGTGCGCGAGGGTCAGGCGGTCGCTGCGGGGGACAGGTTGGGCTTGGTGGGGCTGTCGGGAAATACCGAGTTTCCGCATGTCCATCTGTCGCTGCGCCGCAACGGGCAGGCGGTGGACCCGTTCGATCCCGACGGGCAGATCACCTGCGGCGCGCCCGATCCCGTCACCTTATGGGACACCCCCATCCCCTATGCGCCCGGCGGGCTGCTGGGGGCGGGTTTCGCAAGTGCCGTGCCGGATTTCGCAGCGGTGAAGGCGGGCACGGCGGCAGAGGTGATCCTGCGGGATGCCCCGGCCCTTGTCGTCTGGGGTCATGCCTTTGGCGGGCGGGTCGGGGATCAGATGCGGATCACCCTGTCCGGCCCCGAGGGGCCGATCACCGATCACAGCGACCGGCTGGACAAGGATCAGGCGCAGTTTCTCCGCGCCGCCGGGCGGCGGATGCGCGCGGGCGGATGGCCGGCCGGCACCTATCGCGCGCTGATTACCCTGTCGCGCGACGGGCAGATGATCGACACGCAGATGATCACCATGCAGATCGAGTGATCATTCCCCGCAGGACATGCATAGAGGTCATTTTTCGGTGAATTTCAGCTCGATCCGGCGGTTCTGGGCGCGGGCCTCTTCGGTATCGGCGGTGTTGACGGGGTTGTAT
>JAMWZG010000174.1:0-1503 GCA_024304855.1 Paracoccaceae bacterium | reverse complement strand
GGGTTGTATTCGCCAAAGCCATTGGCGCTGAGCCGGTCGGGCGGAATGCCCAGACTGCCGGACATGAAGCGCACGACCGACAGGGCGCGGGCCTGCGACAGTTCCCAGTTATCGGCAAACTCGCCCTGCCCCGACAAGGGCACGTTGTCAGTATGGCCATTCACCTGGATCACCCAGTCGATCCCGTCGGGGATGTCATCGGCCACGGTTTGCAGGATCGCCGCGACCTTGGCCACCTCGCCCTGCCCGGCATCCGAGAGGGTGGCGCTGCCCGGCGGGAACAGCACTTCGGAGGCGAACACGAAACGGTCGCCCACGACCTGCACACCGGGCTGGGTGCCCAGAAGATCGCGCAGGCGGCCAAAGAATTCCGAGCGGTATTTTTGCAAATCCTGCGCCTCGGCCTCCAGCCGCTGACGCTCGGCCTCCTCAAGCTGCCGCCTGCGACGTTCCTCGGCGGCGGCGCGGGCAAGGGCGGCGTTGAGGTCTGAGCCAAGGGATTGCACCTGGATCGAGGCGGCGGCCTCGCGGGCCTTGCTGTCGTCGAGGATGGCCTGCAACTGGCCCAACTGGTTGCGCAGGGCGGCAACTTGTTGATTGAGAAGGGCCTGTGCCTGCTGCGCTGCGGTGGATGTCTCCTGCGCCTCGGCCAGACGGCGCTGCGCCTGTGCCAGAAGGGCGGCGTCACGCTCGGCCTCGGTCATGGTGGTGCCAAGCTGGGCTTGCAGATCCTCGCGCGCGGCCTCGGCTGCGGCCAGAAGGGTCAGGGTTTCCTCGGCGCGGGCGCGTTGCTCTTCCAGTGCGAGGGTCATCGCGGTCAGTTCGGTATCGGCATTCTGCAAGCGTGCGCGCAGGGCTTCGGCCGCGGCGGCATCGGCCAGACGGGCGGCCTCCTCCTCGGAGAGTTGGGTCTGCAAGTCGCTGACCTGCCCGCTGAGCGTGTCGGCCTCGCTGCGCAGATCGGCAATCAGGGCTTCCAGCGCCTCGCGCCGGGCGGCGGCAAGGCGGGCCGCTTCGGTGCTGGCGTCAATCTCGTTGCGCGCCTGGGCAAGGGCGAGGTTCAGCGCCTCCTGCTCGGACAGAAGGCGGCCCTGCTCAGCCTCGAGCGTGGCGACGGTGCCAAGGGCGGTGTCGCGTTCCGACAGAAGCGCGGCCACCTGCGCCTCGAAGGCGGTGATGCGTGTCTGGGCCGCGTCGAGTGCGGCCAGCCCCGCGTCCCTTTCACCGCGCAGCGAGAGGATCAGCGCCTCCTGCTGGGCGATCTGGTCCTGCGCCGTGCCAAGGGTCGCGTCCAGCTCTCCCAGACGGGTGGTCAGATCGGCGCTGCGGCGCTGTTCCAGACCCAGGGCCTGCGCCAGTGCCGCCACTTCCGAGCCCAGCGCGTCAAGCTCGCTCTCTTGCCCGCTGATGGTTTCGCGCAGCACGAATTGCACCACCATGAAGATGGTCAGCACGAACATCAGCACCAAGAGCAGCCCGGTCATCGCATCCACGAAACCCGGC
>JAMWZG010000173.1 GCA_024304855.1 Paracoccaceae bacterium | reverse complement strand
CCCTGACGGAAGGCGCCGATTTCGGCCGCTCGACCATGGGGCAGGGCAAGCGGGTGAACGTCGAATATGTCAGCGCCAATCCCACCGGCCCGCTGCATGTGGGCCATACGCGCGGCGCGGTCTTCGGCGATGCGCTGGCCAGCCTTCTGGCTTATGCCGGCTATGACGTGACGCGCGAATATTACATCAATGACGGCGGTGCGCAGGTCGATGTGCTGGCCCGTTCCGTCTATCTGCGCTACCTCGAGGCGCGGGGGCAGGAGGTGGCCTTTGTCGATGGCACCTATCCCGGCGATTACCTGATCCCGGTGGGCGAGGCGCTGGCGCAGGCTTACGGCGACGATCTGGTGGGCAAGCCCGAATCCGAATGGCTGGAAGACCTGCGCGATTTCGCAACCGATGCCATGATGCACCTGATCCGCGAGGATCTGGCGTCGCTCGGCGTCGAGATGGACGTGTTCTTCAGCGAAAAATCCCTCTACGGCACCGGCCTGATCGAGGCGGCGCTGAAGGCGCTCGATGACAAGGGCCTGATCTATGAAGGCGTGCTGGAACCGCCCAAGGGCAAAACCCCCGAGGATTGGGAGCCGCGCGAACAGACCCTTTTCCGCTCGACCGCCCATGGCGATGATGTGGATCGCCCGGTCAAGAAATCCGATGGCGGCTGGACCTATTTCGCCCCCGACATCGCCTATCACTATGACAAGGTCGAACGCGGTTTCGACATGCTGATCGACGTGTTCGGCGCCGATCACGGCGGCTATGTCAAGCGGATGAAGGCGGCTGTGTCGGCCCTCTCCGATGGCCGCGTGCCGCTCGACATCAAGCTCTGCCAGTTGGTGAAACTGTGGAAGAACGGCGAGCCGTTCAAGATGTCCAAGCGCGCGGGCAATTTCGTGACCCTGCGCGATGTGGTCGAACAGGTCGGCCCCGGCGTCACCCGCTTTCACATGCTGACGCGCAAGAATGACGCGCCCTTGGATTTCGACTTTGACAAGGTGCTGGAACAGTCCAAGGACAACCCCGTCTTCTATGTGCAATATGCCCATGCCCGCGTGGCCTCGGTGCTGCGCAAGGCAGCAGAGGCCGGGATCGACGTGTCGGACAGCCGCCTGCAAGCTGCCGATCTCTCCGGGCTCTCCCACGACGCGGAACTGACCGTGGCGCGCAAACTGGCCGAATGGCCGCGTCTGGTCGAGATTGCCGCGCGCACCAATGAACCGCATCGCGTGGCCTTCTACCTCTATGAACTGGCCAGCGATTTCCACTCGCTCTGGAACCGGGGCAATGACGAGCCGTCGCTGCGTTTCATCCAGGAGGGTGACGCGGCCACATCGCAGGCGAAAATCGCGCTGGCCCGGGCCGTGGCCGTTGTCATTTCCGCCGGTCTTGGTATTCTGGGCGTCGAAGCTGTGGACGAGATGCGCTGACCGGGGGGCCTTTGTCGGCAAACCGGCAGGACTAAAGCGCACGCAGGGTCCATGGCCAAGGCAGAGCAGCGAACCGCAGGGGGCAAAGCATCCCCTGTGGCGGAAAGGCGGACATGGCAGATTTTCTTGCAGAAGGGCGCGATCACGCGCCCGGTGCGCGCAGATCCATCGGCACCCTGACCAATTGGGTGGGGGCAGGGCTGTCTCTGGCCCTGATCGTGGGCGTCACGGTCTGGGGCTACAAACTCTTGATGCGCGATGTGAACGGCATCCCCGTGGTGCGCGCCACCGAAGGCCCGATGCGGATGCAGCCCGAAGCGCCGGGCGGCAGCACCGCCGACCATCTGGGTCTGGCGGTCAACGAAGTGGCCGCCACCGGCATCGCCGCACCGCCACCGGACCGTCTGGTTCTGGCCCCGCGCCCCGTCGATCTGCTGGAGGAGGACGTGGCCACCGCCGAGCTGATGGCCGTGGCGCAGATCCTGCCCATGGCCCCGCCCGCACCCGCGGCCACGCCCGCCGTCGCGGAAGGGGTCAATCCCGCCCTCTCGGTCATGACCGCCGGTCTTGGTCCGGATGGCCGCTTCGGCAATGACATGGCGCAGATCGAGAATGTCGCGATGATCCGCAGCGAGCCGGACTCGATGTCCAGCATGGTCGATCAGATCCTCGCGCAGGTGCTGGCCGGCGAAGAACCCGCCGCCACAGCCGCACCCGATATTCCCGTGGACATCGTCGAAGGCGGCATCGGTCAGTCCCTGCGCCCGCAGATCCGCCCCGCATCCGTGGTGCAGGTCGCCGCCGCCAATGTGACCGCCGCCCTCGGGCCCGTGGCCCTCGCCGCCACCACCCATCCGGTGCAGGATGTGGACCCCGACACCATCCCCGCCGGCACCCGCCTGGTGCAGCTTGGCGCCTATGACAGCCCTGACGTTGCCAAGCAGGAATGGGACCGTCTCGCCGCGCGGTTCGGGGATTATCTGGCGGGCAAATCCCGCGTGATCCAGCTGGCCGAAAGCGGCGGGCGCAACTTCTACCGCCTGCGCGCCATGGGTTTTGCCGACATCAACGACTCGCGCCGCTTCTGCTCGGCCCTTGTGGCAGAACGCGCCGAATGCATCCCGGTCAGCGCCAAGTGACCCGCTTCGGAGCCACCATCCTCGACGCCGAAGGACAGCGCCTGAGCGCCGATGAAAAGGCCTTCTTCCGCGACGCCAACCCCTTCGGCTTCATCCTGTTCGCGCGCAACATCGACACGCCCGATCAGGTCCGCGCGCTCTGCGCCGAACTGCGCGAGGCCGTGGGCCATGATGCCGTGATCACCATCGACCAGGAAGGCGGCCGCGTCCAACGACTGCGCGCGCCGCAATGGCGCGAATGGCCGCCCGCGCTCGATCATGTGACGGCCGCCGGCGATGACGCCGCACAGGCCATGTATCTGCGCTTTCGCCTCATCGCCGCCGAACTGCGCGCCCTTGGTATCGACAGCAACTGCGCCCCTCTGGCCGACATCGCCTCTGACATCACCCATCCTTTCCTGCGCAACCGCTGCTATGGCACCAGCGCCGCGCAGGTCACAGCCATGGCCCGTGCGGTAGCGGATGGTCTTCTGGACGGTGGCGTATTGCCGGTGCTCAAACACATCCCCGGCCATGGCCGCGCCACGGCAGACAGCCACCTTGACCTGCCCCGCGTCACAGCCCCCCTCGAGGATCTGCGCGCCACCGATTTCGCCCCCTTCCAGGCGCTGAATGACCTGCCCATGGCGATGACCGCCCATCTGGTCTACACCGCGCTCGACGATGCCCCGGCCACCCTCTCGCTAAAGGTCATGCAGATCATGCGCGACCAGATCGGCTATGACGGGCTGATCATGACCGATGACATCTCGATGAAGGCGCTCAAGGGCGATCTGGCCCGGATCAGCCGCGATGCCCTCGCGGCAGGCTGCGACGTGATCCTGCTCTGCAACGGCACGCTGGCCGAACGCCGCGCCGTGGCCGAGGCCGCAGGCCAGATGACCCCCGCCGCCCAGACCCGCGCCGAACGGGCGCTGGCCGCGCGCCATACACCAAACCCCGTTGACATATCCGCGCTGGACGCGCAGCTTGAGGCGCTTCTGAACGGGCGCCGGTATGGTTGAGAATATCTTCGAGGATCTGGGACATCGTGACGGTCCCACCGGGACGACAGGCAGCGTCGCCGACCGGCTGGCGGCCGAGGCGCTGATTGTCGATGTCGATGGGTTCGAAGGCCCGCTCGACCTCCTCCTGACCCTGTCGCGCACCCAGAAGGTCGATCTGCGCAAGATCAGCGTGCTGCATCTGGCCCAGCAATACCTGGCCTTTGTCGAACGCGCCAAGGCGCTGCGGCTGGAACTGGCCGCCGATTACCTGGTCATGGCCGCCTGGCTGGCCTTCCTGAAATCCCGCCTGCTGCTGCCCCCCGATCCCACCGAGGAAGGCCCAAGCGGCGAGGAACTGGCCGCCCATCTGGCCTTTCAACTCGAACGGCTGGCGGCGATGCGCGACGTGGCGGCCCGCCTGATGGCGCGCGACCAAAAGGGGCGCGACTTCTTTGCCCGTGGCGTGCCCGAGGACGTGATGCGTATCCGCACGGTGCGCTATTCGGCCACGCTGCTGGACCTGATGCAGGGCTATGCCCGCATCCGCACCCGCGACGATTTCCGCCCCTTCGTGATGGACCGCGACTCGGTCTTTACCATGGAACAGGCGCTGTCGCGGATGCGCGGCCTGATCGGCTTCGCCGGTGACTGGACCGACATCGCCAGCTACCTGCCCGAAGGCTGGGAAGTGGACCCGGTCCGCCGCCGCTCGGCCACGGCGGCCACCTTTGCCGCCTCGCTGGAACTGGTCAAGGAAGGCCGCGCCGAACTGCGCCAGTCCGACACCTTCGCCCCGATCCAGCTGCGCCGCCGCGAGGGTCGCGATGTCTGACCCGCTTGATCCGCTTGACCCGCTTGATCCGCCCGAGGATGACGATCCGCCCCGCAGCGATGCGCGGGACGAACAGGAACAAAGCCTCTTCGACGCGCCCCCGATGGGCGAGCAGGAACGCATGGTCGAAGCAATCCTGTTCGCCACCGCCGAACCCGTGACCGTGCGCGAGCTTGAGGCGCGGATGCCCCATGGCTGCGACCCGGCCGAGGCGCTGGTGCATCTGCGCAAACGCTATGCCGGGCGCGGCGTGCATCTGGTCCGCGTCGGTGACGCCTGGGCGATGCGCACCGCCCCCGATCTGGGCTTTCTGATGCAGAAGGAAACGGTCGAGACGCGCAAGCTCAGCCGCGCCGCGATCGAAACCCTGGCCATCATCGCCTATCACCAGCCGGTGACACGCGCCGAGATCGAGGAGATTCGCGGCGTCTCGGTCAGCCGGGGCACGGTGGATCAACTGCTGGAAATGGAATGGATACGTTTCGGACGGCGCAAGATGACACCCGGCCGCCCCGTCACTTTTGTTGTGACAGAGGCGTTTCTGGATCACTTCGGTCTGGAAAGCGCGCGCGACCTGCCGGGATTGAAGGAACTGCGCGCCGCAGGCCTGCTCGACAACCGCCTTCCCCCCTCTGCCATGCCCCAGATGGGCGAGGGCGAGGAGGATGAGGATGACGCCACCGCCGGCCAGAGCGAGCTGTTCGAGGATTGATCCGGGATTTCGGGCCGCACCACCCTGAAATTTCCTTAATGTCGTGTTATGTGCATGTGCAAAGGCCCGAACGGGCCACAACGGTTGAGGAGTGCAGCATGAATGCCAATCAGTTGATCAACATGATCCTCAAGATCTTCCTGCGCAAGGCGGTGAATGGCGGGATCAACGCCGGGATGCGCAAGATGTCAGGCGGCAAGGGGGCCGGTTCCTCTGGCGCGCCGATGGACGCGACCCAAGGCAAGCAGGCCGTGCGCAAGGCGCGTCAAGCCGCCCGCGCCGCCCGGCGCATGGGCAAGATGTGACCCGCAGGCCCGGTCCCGACGGCACCCGCAGAAGATGAGTATTTGAGGCAAGATGAAGCGGCCGTCGCGGTGGCGCGATGGGCCTGGCACAGGGCTCAGCCCATGCGGAAATGCTTGCTCAGCTTCAGCCCCTGACCCTGATAGTTCGAAGCAATGCCGCGCCCGTAAAGCTGCGCCGGTTCCGCGCTCATGCGCTCATAGACCAGACGCCCCACGATCTGCCCATGTTCCAGCACGAAGGGCGCCTCGTGGCAGCGCACTTCCAGAACGCCCCGCGATCCGGCGCCGCCCGCCGCGTCATGGCCGAAGCCGGGGTCGAAAAAGCCCGCGTAATGGACACGGAATTCCCCCACCATCGCCAGATAGGGCGCCATTTCAGCGGCATAGGCGGGCGGGATGCTGACGGCCTCGCGGCTGACAAGGATATAGAAGGCCCCCGGATCAAGGATGATCTGCCCGTCATTCGTGCGCACATCCTCCCAGTAATCGGCCGGGTCGTAATGGCCGATCCGGTCCAGGTCGATCACACCCGTATGGGGCTTGGCGCGGTAGCCGACCAGATGGCCCTTGGTGGGGCGCAGATCGACGGAAAAGCCCAGGCCTTCGCTGATCACCGCCGGGCCATTCACCAGCGGAGAGCTCTGGTGCAGCGCCGTCAGCTCGGCATCGCTCAGCACCGATTGTCCCTGCCGGAAGCGGATCTGGTTCAGCCGCATCCCCGGACGCACCAGAACCGAGAAGGAGCGGGGGCAGATTTCCGCATAGAGCGGCCCGTGATAGCCCTGCGGGATACGGTCGAACTCGGCCCCGCCATCGGTGATCGTGCGCGTGAGCAGATCAAGCCGGCCGGTCGAGGATTTCGCATTGGCCACCGCCTGAATATCCCCCGGCAGCGCCAGGCTCTCCATCAGCGGCACGACATAGACGCAGCCTTTCTCCAGAACCGCGCCCCCTGTCAGATCCACGCGGTGCATCTCGAACTCGGCCAGCCGGTCCGCCACGCTGCGCCCATGCCCCGCCAGAAACGAGGCGCGCACCCGGTAGGCCACCGTGCCCAGCCGCAGATCAAGGCTCGCCGGCTGGATCTGGTCGGGCAGGGGCGCAGGGCTGGCGGTGATCTGGCCCGCGGCAATCATCGCCTCGATCTGCTGGCTGGGGATCACTCCGGTCATGTCACGCCCTTCCTGTCGGGGATGCTGGTGCCTGATATGCAAATCGCCCGGAGCCTTGCAGCACACGAGCGATTGCGGAACCGTCGAATTTTTGGTCGGGCTAGCAGGACTCGAACCTGCGACCTTCCGTCCCCCAG
>JAMWZG010000172.1:6510-6728 GCA_024304855.1 Paracoccaceae bacterium | reverse complement strand
CTCTCGGTCCGCAGAGGCAGGGGGCAGACATGCGCTGTCTCGGGGATCTCTCGCTTGTGGCCTTACCAAGGCTGCACCATCAAACAAGGGGCGCGGAAAACCGCGCCCCTTGTTGTCTTGCCAGCTTGTGCTGCCAGCATCGGGCGATCCCGTATCAGAGGTCGCTGACGATGCCGCACAGCTTGGTCCAGGATTCCTGCGTCACCTGATCAAACCCG
>JAMWZG010000172.1:2541-6500 GCA_024304855.1 Paracoccaceae bacterium | reverse complement strand
CGTCTGGCCGGTGCCGCTTTCGGTGGTGCCGGTCGCGCTGCTATCTGCCGCAGCCGAGGCGGCCGCGCCGGAGGAATCGGTGCCGGTTTCAGCCGAGCCGAAAGTGCTCGGGTCCGACGCGACGGTGCCGGTGGCCGACGCGCCGGAGTTCAGATCCGTCGTGCCCCCTGTCGTCGCTGGCGCATCCGTGCCCGTGGTGGCGGTGCCAAAGGTGCTGCTGTTGGTCTGTCCAGTGCCGGTCGCCATCGCGCCGCCGGAGTTCGACGCGGTGTCGTCGCTCACGGCCAGGCAATCGGCGCGGACCGTGGCCTGTTCTTCTGCGGACAGGGCGGCCCAGCTGGTCTGGATATCGGCCTCGGACCGCAGGGACATCGCGCCGTCGTCGGCAAAGAATGCCTCGGACGTGGCTTCGCTCCAGTTGCTTCCCATCATCGCGGGGGCGGCGGTGTCGGATTGCGCACCTGCGGTGGTGGCAAGCAGCAGCGGAATGATGGTGGACGCAATAAGTTTCGGTGTCATGAATGACCTCCTCAGTCAGCACCCGGGACGGGTGCGGAGAATTGTCGGTCAAACGATATGGCGACAGAGTGCCGGCATCCCATTCAACCGATTGGCGATTGTTTCACTGCCTCCCGGATCGCAGGCGGCACTGCCGCCCGTCCGAGGGTTGGGGTTGTTCTGACCGGAGCCGCAGGCGTTAGGTTGCCTTTGCCCGGCGCACGCTTGTCGCGTTCCCTTGCAGATACAACTTTGTCGGGCGCATCAGGTTCCCCGGATGTTTCAGTTTTATCCGGAAAACTCTGGATGGAGGTTCCTTGCGAAGGGCTGCTCAGCCGCGCCTGCGTTTGAGCAGCGCCCATGTGCGCAGGTCTTTGAGGGTTTTGAGCGTCGCCCCCACCGCAAGACCGCACAGCAAGGTCTTGGAGACGGTGCCCATCGTGCCGTGGATCAAAACCGCGTGGACCGCGCTGCCCAGCACGACGATCAGCGCCAGGGCGGAGTGGCCCAGACGCCATGTCCTGACCCCGATCCGCAGCGGACGACGCAGCAGCGCCAGAAGGGCGGCACCGAAGATCGCCCACATGGCCACCACGCCCCAGGCGGAGAACGGCGTGGGCGAGACGAAAAGAAGCGCGTCGATGACATCCGGGGGACTGGTCAGCCAAAGCCCCGCCACATGCAGGATCACAGCCAGAACCAGCGCAATCCCTGTCCAGAGGTGCAGGTGACGGCCCCGCCGCAGCGGCACACCGGGCAGCGACCCACCCGCCAGCAGCGGTTGCAGCACCAGCAGGGTCAGCGCCACGATCCCGGCGAAGCCCGCAAGGATATAGACCCCATCCCGCCAGGCCAGCAACGGGCTGGTGGCCGCGATGAGCAGCGGCAGGGTCAGGGCGCCCAGCACGGCGGCCCAGATCACGATGGCGCGAAGGCGGGGCACAGGGTCGGGCAAGGTCAGGCGGGTTGCAGCACGAAATCGGCGTTCAGGCTGGTGTCGCTGGGGCTGCGCATGACGGGGCGCAGGAAAACGGTCTGGAACGCGCTGTCGTCATAGGCAAGATGGCCATGCGGCTGCCCGAAGGCTGGCACGATCTGCGGCATTTCCAGCCGGAAGGTGCCGTCGGCCTGTGTCAGCGTGGCGCCGTGGCTGTGGGGGTCGCGTTCGTGCCCTTCGGTCGTGTGGGCCCAGATCTGGATGCGGATCCCCTCCAGCGGTGCCCCATCGCCCGCGCGGCGCACGGTGCCGGTCATCCAGAAACCGCCGCCGCCAATCCGCTCGACGATCGGTGCGCCGGGCAGATAGTTGTTCGCCCCGCCGCGCATCGTGGGTGTGGGGGCCAGAGCCTGCGCGCGGGCGGGCATCAGCAGGCCGGATGCGCCAGTTGCCAGAAAGGCCCCGGCCGTTGCGGTCGCTGCCGCCAGAACGGTGCGGCGGCTGAGCCGGGGCAGGGCGGGTGTCAGGGTTTCCTTGTGCGGCATTCCGAACTCTCCTGTCTGAAACACCGTCGCCTTGCGGCGATCCGGCCATCTCTGCGGGTCGGATGTGACTGGCGCGGACCCGGCGACGCGCCGCATATCCCGATTATGGGGCAAGCGGCGCGCAAGGGAACCCGGCCTACGGCTTTGTGAACAGGGTTCAGGTCCGGGGCGCGGTGCGGATCAGG
Organism: Paracoccaceae bacterium; assembly: GCA_024304855.1. GTDB lineage: Bacteria > Pseudomonadota > Alphaproteobacteria > Rhodobacterales > Rhodobacteraceae > Seohaeicola. The sequence goes on along the minus strand of JAMWZG010000172.1, from coordinate 4,335 downwards.
CGATATGCAGCGCGCGCGACAGGGTCGAAAGGATGCGGCACCCCGTCGCGGTCACGACCGCCACCTCTTCCAGCCGGATACCGAAGCGACCGGGCAGATAGATGCCGGGCTCGACCGTAAAGACCATGCCTTCTTCCAGCAGTTGCGGATTGGTGCCGGTGACATAGGGCGGCTCGTGGATCTGCGAGCCCAGACCATGCCCGGTGCGATGGGTGAAATACGCGCCATATCCGGCGGCTGTGATCACCTCGCGGGCGGCACGGTCCACCTCCTGCGCCGGCACGCCGGGGCGGATGACCGCCAGCGCCGCTTCGACCGCGGCATTCACGACGGCATGAACCTCGGCATAATCGGCGGGCGGTTCACCCAGACAGGCCATGCGGGTGATGTCCGAATAATAGCCGTCCTTCGATCCGCCGATGTCGCAGACGATGGGCTGGCCGGGCCGCAGAACGGTATCGCCGGTATGGTGATGCGGAAATGAGCCGTTCACGCCGATGCCAACGATGGCGAATTCCGGCGTGGCCCCACCTTTGGAGAAAGCGGCGCGGGCGGCGGCTGCGATCTCGCGCTCGGTCATGCCCTCGCGCAGCGCGGCGCGCAGGGCGGTTTGTGCGGAATCGGCGATGCGGGCGTTCTCCTCCAGCGCGGCCAGTTCATCCGCGTCCTTCACCATCCGCAGCGCGCCGACCGTCTCGGTGGCAAAGCCGCGCGCGCGGTTGGGCAGGGCATCCAGCAGCAAGAGCGCGTGATCGGCGCGCATCGCCTCGTCCACCGACACGCGGTCGGGCGAGGCGGCAACCTCGGCCAGGGCCGCAGCCAGCGCATCATCCGGGCCGGTGGCGTCAGCCCATTCCCAGAAGGGCAGGTCGGTGTGCTGCCGCGCATCGCCCGCGTTCAGGGCGGGCATCAGGAACCCGGCCCTGTCCGGGCCGATCAGCAGCAGGCAGGCGCGTTCGTCGGGATGCGGGGCAAAGCCCAGCAGCCAGCGCATATGCGCGCCGGGGGCAAGTGCTATCAACCCGGTGCCGGTCTCGGCCATGCGGGCGCGCAAACGCGCAAGGCGCAGGGTGGCAAGGTCGGTCATGCGGGATTCTCCATCGGGACGGTGGCAAAGGCCGCCAGCAGCGCGGGGCGGTGGCTTTCCACCAGCCATTCCAGCGTGCTGATCCGCTCGGGCGTGAAATGGCCCGCCGCGTCAAGGACATTGACCGTGCCGACCACAACACCGCTGTCATCGGCCACGGGGATGTTCATCGCCGCTTCACAGCCAAGGGCGTTGATCAGGGCGTGATCGCTGAAATAGATCGCGAATTCCGGGGTGCTGTTGGCGACAAAACTTCTGCCCTGCCCGATCACCAGATCCGACCAGGCGTCATCGCGCATCGGTTTGGTGCCTGTCGCGGGGTAATCCGCCGGATGCGAGGTATAGGCCCGCCGCGCCAGACCTGCGCGGCGGTCCAGAACGGTGACGGTGAAAAGCCGCGCGCCACAGGCGGCGTCAGCGGCCCGGTGGAGGGCGGAAAAGGTGGCATCGGTCATGGGTCTTCCTGACGGTCCTGAAAAGAGAGGGCGTGGGCGGTCGCAGCCGCCCACGCGGATGGTGGATCAGTTCTTTTCCACCAGACGGTAGTAGACGTAATCCGAGCTGGCGCCGTTCACATAGCCATCCACGGCATCGGCCATGGCGACCTGCTTGATCGCCTGGAACATGATGACGAAGGGCGCCTCGGCCTGCATCTGCTGTTGCAGATCCAGATACATCTGGTTGCGGGTCTCGGTGTCCTGTTCGGC
>JAMWZG010000172.1:0-2531 GCA_024304855.1 Paracoccaceae bacterium | reverse complement strand
TGCGGGTCCATGAAATCGGGGCCCCAATAGAGCAGCATCCCCTGATGCGTCCGCGCGCGATACTTGGTGATCACCTGCGCGCCGGTGCCGGGCAGGATCTCGAAGTTGATACCGGCAGGGGCAAAGGTCTGTTGCAGGCTGGCCGCGATGTCGGTGAAGGGGGCCGCATTGATCACATCAAGCTCGATGGTCAGGGGCAGCTCCACGCCGCCCGCGGCCAAAATCTCCTTGGCCTTGTCAGGGTCATAGCTGAAGGGCGTATCGGTCAGCGCGCCGGGGAAACCTTCGGGCCAGAAGGCCTGATGCACCTCCATCTGACCTTTGAGGAAGCTGTCGGCCATGCCTTGATAATCGACCAGATAGCGGGCGGCCTCCCACAGGGCGGGGTTCGTCAGCGCCTCGGTCTTCTGGTTGAAGCTGAACCAGTGCACGGCGGTCTGCGGGTAGGTCTCGACCTTGATCGCATCATTGCCGGACAGGCCCGCAACCTGATCGGGAGAGAGGTTCTTGGCCATGTCCACATCGCCAGATTCCAGCAAAAGGCGCTGTGTCGCGGCTTCGGGCACATGGCGGATCAGGACGCGCTGCATCGCGGGCGCACCGCCCCAATAGGCAGGGTTTGCTTCCAGCATCAGCACCTCGCCGGGGGCGAAACGGGCCAGTTTGAACGGGCCGGTGCCTGCGCTGTTCTGGTTCATCCAGGCGTGGCCCATGTCGCCATCCACCTCATTGGCCATGGCGGTCGTGTAATCCACCACTGTCGCCGGGCGCGAGGCCAGCACGTTCAGCACGAAGGACGGCGCGAAATCGCCGGTCCAGCGCACGGTGACGGTGTTGCCGTCGGCCGTCACCATCTCCTCGATATTTTCGGCGGTCCAGCCCAGGTTCGCCAGGATGAAGGCCGGCGCCTTGTTCAGCACCAGCACCCGTTTCCAGCTTCCCACCACATCGGCGCCCGTCAGCGGGTTGCCGGAATGAAAGGTCACACCCTCGCGCAGGGTGAACACGGCGGTCTTGGCGGCGGCGTCGATCTCCCAGCTTGTCGCCAGACCGGGGGCCAGCGTCGTGGTATCGGTCGCGTCATACTGGACCAGTTGATCATAGGCGTTGGTGACATATTCGCCCGAGCTGAACTCATAGGCGGTGGCCGGGTCGATGGTCACGATGTCGTCGATATTCTGCGCGATCACCAGCGCGTCGGCAGGTGTTTCGGCCATCGCGGGGGCCGTGGACAGTGCCAGCAGGCTGACGGCCAGCGTGGCTGCAAGGTGGCGGGGGGTAAAGGTCATGGGCCTTCTCCTGTTGATATGCCGCAGCTTGTCCCCGCTACGGGCGTTCGGGGGATCGTCCGATCAGGCGGGGCGAGGTGCCGGTCCACAGAAGTCTGGCCGGACCTTCCCCGATATTGGCGAAGGAATGGGGCGTGTCGCCCATGAAATGCAGGCTGTCGCCGGGGTTGAGGATGAAGCTCGCCTCGCCCAGCGTCTGTTTCAGGGTGCCGTCCAGCACGATGATCAATTCCTCACCCACATGGGCCGTCACCTCGGAGGCATAGCCCACCGGGATATGCACGATCAGCGAGGAGAGCGTGCCGCCGGGCAGGGTCGTGTTGATCCGCTCATAGGAGAGCGATGCGTCGGTCAGCGAGAAGCGCGGCCGCTCGCCCGCGCGCGTGACGCTGTCGGCGGGTTTGGGCGTGGCAATGAAAACGTCGATATCCACGTCCAGCGCGCCCGCCAGACTGGCCAGCGTGCCAAGGCTGGGTGTCGCCTTGTCACGCTCGACCTGTGACAGGAAGCCGACCGAAATGCCCGCCTGATCCGCCAAGGCCTGAAGGGTCATCCCGGCTTTGCGCCGCAGATCGCGGATGCGACCGCCAAAGGCGGCCGGGCTTTGCGGGTCACTTTGTCGGGCTGCTTGGGTCATCCGGGCCTCCGACTCGAAGGCTAGTAAAAAAATTTTGATGCGTCAAAAATAATTTGTTACGCTTTCCCTAAACGAGAGGGACAATGACCCAGACCATGATCCAGACTCCGGCCCGCCGGACGGTGCAGCGCCTGTGGCCCGCGCTGCGGTTCGTGCTGACCTTGGCCGTCACCTTTCTGGGGCTGCTGGCGATCACCTTCGTCATCGGGCGCGTGGTGCCGATCGACCCTGTGCTGGCCGTGGTGGGCGACCGCGCCAGCATCGAGACCTATGAGGCGGCGCGTCAGGCCATGGGGCTGGATGATCCCTGGATCGTGCAGTTCGCCCGCTACGTCGGCGATGTGGTGCAGGGCGATCTGGGGCAATCCGTTTCCACCGGGCGCGCGGTGGCGGAGGATCTGGCGCGGGTGTTCCCGGCCACGCTGGAGATGGCGACGCTGGGCATCATCATCGGTGTGGCGCTGGGCGTGCCGATGGGCGTCTGGGCCGCGGCGCGGCAGGGCACCTGGGTGGATCAGGTCATCCGCGTGATCGGTCTGGCGGGCTATGCGATCCCGGCCTTCTGGCTGGGTCTGGTGGGGCTGGTGCTGTTCTATGCCAAGCCT
>JAMWZG010000171.1 GCA_024304855.1 Paracoccaceae bacterium | reverse complement strand
GTGATGATGCGCGACATCCTTCTCAAGACGATGTTCCGCAAGAATGTGAACACCGTGACGGATGTGGCCGAGGCGATCTGCCTGCCGCGTCAGGTCACGCAAGAGCTGATCGACATGTCCCGCGAGCAGCGCCTGCTGGAGGCGACAGGCACGCTGAACGCCAATTCCGGCAGTGAAATGGCCTATCAACTGACCGATGCGGGCAAGGCGCGCGCGCTGGATGCGCTGTCGCAATCGGAATATTTCGGCGCGATGCCGGTGCCGCTGTCGGTCTACCGCGAGCAGATCAAGCGCCAGTCGATCCGCGACATCCAGATCACGCGCGCGCAACTGACCACCGCCATGGGCCATCTGATCCTGCCCGAGGATCTTTTGTCCAACCTTGGCCCCGCCGTCAGTTCCGGCCGCTCGATCCTGATGTATGGCCCGCCGGGCAACGGCAAATCCTCGATCTCGAACGGGATCAGGGATGCGATGGGCGACAAGATCTATGTGCCGCGCGCCATCGAATATGCGGGTCAGGTGATCACCGTCTATGATCCGATCGTGCATTCCTCGGCCGAGGTCGAGGTGGATGATCCCAATTCCCTGCGCCGCCGCCGCACCTTTGACACGCGCTATGTCCGCTGCGAGAGGCCGACCGTGATCACCGGGGGCGAATTGAGCCTTTCGATGCTGGATCTGGTTTATAACCCGACCGCGCGCACCTATCAGGCGCCCTTGCAGCTCAAGGCGACGGGGGGCATCTTCATTGTCGATGACCTTGGCCGTCAGGCCGAACCGCCACAGGCGCTGGTCAACCGCTGGATCGTGCCGCTCGAGGAAAGCAAGGACATCCTCGCCCTGCAATCGGGCGAAAAGTTCGAAGTGCCCTTCGACACGCTGGTGATCTTTTCGACCAACTTCCACCCGAACGAGATTTTCGACCAGGCCGCCCTGCGCCGGATCTTCTACAAGATCAAGATCGACGGCCCCAGTCAGGAAAACTTCCTCAAGATCTTCGCGCTGGTCGCCCGCAAGAAGGGAATGCCGCTGGACGAGGCGACCTTGGTGCATCTGCTCAAGGTGAAATATCCGACGATCAACAATGTCTATGCGAATTATCAGCCGGTTTTCCTGATCGACCAGATGATCTCGATCTGCCGGTTCGAGGGGATACCGAACCAGATGAGCCCCGCCTTGATCGACCGCGCCTGGGCGAACATGTTCGTCAAGGACGAGAAGATCGTGAAGTGATCCGACAGACGGCCCGTCAGGGCGGATGAGGATCAGACGGCGCTGGCAAAAAGCTGCGCTGCCACCAGAACGACCAGCGCGCCTGCCGCGATCTCGATCAGCGACAGGGCGCGCGCCGTGGCGGGCCCGCCGGCCAGTTGCGCAAGCGCGGATTCCCGCGCCGTCACGGACAGCACCGCAACCAGCAGCGTGACGCTGGCAGTGCCCAGCCCCATCACGAAAGCCCCGGCTATTCCGGCAGCATCAATCCCCATGCGCCATGTCAGGATCAGCAGGAACAGCGCCCCCGTGCAGGGCCTGACCGCCACCGCCCCGATCAGCACCAGCGCATCGCGCACAGAGCGCACCTCGGCCGCCTCCTCAAGACTTGGGCCGTGTTTATGGCCGCAACTGGCACAGGTGCCGTGATCGTGGTCGTGAACATGGGCATGGGTGTGGTCGTGGTCGTGGTGAACATGGGCATGAGTGTGGCCTTCGCCATGCCCCTCGCCCCCCGCCGTGACCCTGCCCCTCTGGCCCCAGAGCTTGCGCGCCCCGCGCAGCAGCAGCCACAGACCCACCATGCCGATCAGCACATAGCTCAGCGGCGCAAGCCAGGCCTCGGCCGTGTCCACCATCCGCTCACGCGACCAGTCCAGCAGGAACACCCCACCATAGACCAGCGCCACCGCCGTCGCCGCCTGTGCCAGGCTCGACGCCACAGCCAGCCCCGCAAGCCGCGCCAAGGGCACGCGCCGCCCCAGCCCATAGCCGCCGATCAGCACCTTGCCATGCCCCGGCCCTGCCGCGTGGAAGAACCCGTAGGCAAAGCAGAACCCCATCAGCCCGGCCAGGGCGGTGCCGTCACCCGCCTTCAGCCGCCGCAACAGGCCGGCCATGGCATTCTGCGCATCCTGCTGACCCGCTGCCGCCCACCGTTCCAGCGCGACAATCCCCCCGAACCCCCACAGCCAGACCGCCAGAGCGCCCAGCAGGCCCAGCACCGCCAAGGCCACAGGCGCGCGCATCAGCCCTTGCATGTCACCTTGACCGTATCGGCAAAGGCTTCGCCCACTTCGGGGTATTCGTCATCCGCCATCGCGGGGTTCTTGTAGAGCGCCTCCTCGACCATCGTATAGGCGCGGTCCAGATCGGCGGGCTGCACGGTCAGATCGCAACCCTCGGGCACGGTCACGCCGCCATTCAGGTCATAGGCGGTATAGAAGGTCGGATCATAGGCTTTCACCGTCACTTCGGCGGCCTGCGGCGCAAAGGCCCGGAAATGCCGCGACACGATCCGCCCCGCGACCACCTCGGTTCCCCGCCCCTCGGGCCGGCCAAGGGTCACGGGCGCGTCATCGACGCTCAGGTAAAGGTCGCCCACGAACCCCTCGATCCATTGCAGATCGAACCCGTCCAGCCTGGCCAGTTCCGCCGCCTCCAGCGCGCCGTCACCATCGGGGTCCAGCCCCATATCCTCCAGCAGCAGCAGCGAATAGAAATCGTCATAGGTCCAGCTGACCTCGACCCCGACCAGGCGGCCCGCCGCATCGGCCACCAGCGTCAGGCCGGTTTCGACAAAGACATGGGGATGGGCCTGCGCCATGGGCGCGGCCAGCAAGACGGCGGCAACAGCAGGGATCAGGCGTCTGGGTGTCATGGCCCAGTCTTACGACAGCCCCTCGGCCCGCGCAACGCGCCCGCCACGCGGCTTGGCTGAATTCCGCGCGGCAAAGGCAGGACCAAAAGCCGCAGCCCGCCGGGATGACGCAACGAAAGCAAAGCAACGGTTGCGCGATGGCCCGCCGCAGGCTCCAATACACTCACCCAAGGAGGAGAGACCGATGACCCCGCTCAAAACCGCAGCGCTTGCGCTGGGGCTGCTTGCCAGCCCGCTTGTGACAGGTGCAGTATCCGCCCAGATGACACGCCCAAACCCGATCGACCAGACCCGCCCCGATGCCCCCGCCCTGGCCGCCTTTGGCGATCAGGTGATCGGTGTGCGCACGCTGACCTTCACCCATGTGGACCAGATCGACATCCTGAATGTCACCGACGCCGCCACGCCGCGCTATGACCGCGAACTGACGGTGGAAGTCTGGTATCCTGCGGCCACGGGCACGGAGCCCGGCACGACCTACGACACGGTGATCCGTGACGGGCGCACCGCCACCACGCTGTCGGGCCGCGCCGCGCGCGATGCGGCACCTGCGACGGGGGCCACATACCCGCTGATCCTCATCAGCCACGGCTATCCCGGCAACCGTTTCCTGATGTCGCATCTGGGGGAAAACCTCGCCTCCAAAGGCTATGTCGTGGCCTCGATCGACCATCGCGACAGCACCTATTCCGATCAGGCGGCCTTCGGCTCTACCTTGCTCAACCGTCCGCGCGATCAATGGTTCGTCCTGGACCAGATGGCGCAACTGGGCGACACCTCGCCCGACCTTGCGGCGATCATCGACGCCTCCAACACCGGCGTGATCGGCTATTCCATGGGCGGCTATGGCGCGCTGATCTTTGGCGGGGCGGGCGTGACGCAGGCCGCGGTCGAGCTGCCCTGGGGCACGCCCAAGGGCCTTCTGGCCGCGAATCTGGCAGGTTCCGACAGTCACGAGGCCATTGTCGATGACCGCGTGAAGGCCGTGATCGCCATCGGACCCTGGGGCCGCCAGCACGGCTTCTGGGACGAGGCGGGACTGGCTGGTCTGCGCAAGCCCACGATGATCATGGCAGGCTCCGTCGATGACGTGTCGATCTACCCTGCGATGCGCCAGATCTTTGAACAGGCCACCGGCACGACGCGCCATCTGCTGACCTTCGACAATGCCAACCACAATGCCGCCGCCCCCATGCCTGCGCCGGTGGAAAGCTGGCAGGCGGTCGAGGGGCTGGATTTCATCCCCTTCGACCATTACGCCGACCCGGTCTGGGATACGCTGCGGATGAACAACATCGCCCAGCATTTCGCAACCGCCTTCATGGACCTGCACCTGAAAGGTGATGCGGACAAGGCCGCCTTCCTTGACCTGCTGCCCAATGCCGCCGACGGCGTGGCCGCGCTGAACGAGGATGGAACGGAAAAGCCCGAACATACCTACTGGCGCGGCTTTGCCCCCCGCACGGCGGCTGGCCTGCGGTTCGAGACCTTACAGCCTGAATGACCATGACAGGGGCCGTGCCCGCGCGCGGCCCCGCAACAGACAGGGACGCCAGATGCAAAGCCGCCATGTCAGCCTGAACGGACAGCCTTTCCACTATCGCGCCTGGGGGCCCGAGGGCGCGCCGATCCTGTTGATGCTGCACGGCTTTCCCGAATACTCCGGCGCATGGGCGGAACTGGCAACGCGCCTGTCGGACCGCTTTCGCTGCATCGCGCCCGATCAGCGCGGCTATGGCCAAAGCTCGGCGCCCCCCGCTGTGGCGGATTACGCGACTGGCAAGCTGGTGGGCGACATGGTGGCGCTGATCGATCATCTGGGCGGCGGGCCGGTCACGGTGCTGGGCCATGACTGGGGCGCCTCGGTCGCCTATGTGCTGGCCGCGCGCGACCCTGAACGGGTGGAGCGACTGATCATCCTGAACGGCGTGCATCCGATCCCCTTTCAACGCGAAATGGCCAAGGGCGGCGCGCAATCGGAGGCCTCGCAATATATCCTCTGGCTGCGCCGCGACGGGTCCGAGGATCGCCTGGCCGCAAACGGCTTTGCCCGGCTGATGGATCTGTTCTCGGCCAAGATGGATCTGTCATGGATGACCCCCGACCGGCTGGAGGATTACAAGACCGAATGGGCCCGACCGGGGCGGATGCGCGGGATGGTCAACTGGTATCGCGCCTCGCCCTTGCAAGTGGCGGCCCCCGGCCAGCCGATCACCGACCTGCCCGCGCTCCCGCGTGACGCCCTGCGCGTCCAGCAGCCCCATCTGCTGATCTGGGGCACGGGCGACACCGCCCTTCTGACGGATTGCCTTGACGGGCTGGAAGACCTTGCCCCCGATCTGACCATCCACCGCATCACCGGGGCCGATCACTGGATCTGCCACCAGAAACCGGATAAGGTCGCCGCCCTGATCCGCGACTGGCTGGGCTGAGGCCACACCTGCCCTCTGGATATTTGCAGCAAGAAGAAACAGGCCGCGCCCGCCCTTTCATCGTTCTGCAAATACACATGCCGAAAGACGCCACGAGGCGCCGCCTTACCGCCCCGCAGGGGCCAAGACCGCTTTCCCCTGACGCTGCCTTCTGACATACTGCCGCCCAACCCAGAAAAAGAAGCAGCAGCATGGCCAACGACCTTTTGACCGGAACCGCCCCCGACGATTACAACGCCTCCTCGATCGAAGTCCTTGAAGGGCTGGAACCTGTTCGCAAACGCCCCGGCATGTATATCGGCGGCACGGATGAGCGGGCGCTGCATCATCTGGTGGCCGAAGTTCTGGACAACTCGATGGACGAGGCGGTGGCGGGCCATGCCAACCGGATCGAGGTCGAGCTGCATGAGGATTACAGCGTCACAATCCGTGACAACGGGCGCGGGATTCCGATTGATCCGCATCCCAAGTTTCCCGACAAAAGCGCGCTGGAGGTGATCCTGTGCACGCTGCACGCGGGCGGCAAGTTTTCGGGCAAGGCCTATCAGACATCCGGCGGTCTGCACGGGGTGGGCGCGTCGGTCGTGAACGCGCTGTCGGACCTGATGGTTGTGCAGGTCGCGCGCAACAAGGAGCTTTACGAGCAGCGCTTTTCGCGCGGGATTCCGCAGGGGCCGATCCAGAAGATCGGCGCTGCCCCCAACCGGCGCGGCACAACCGTGACCTTTCATGCCGACGAGCAGATTTTCGGCCATCACCGCTTCAAACCGGCGCGGTTGTTCAAATCCATCCGGTCCAAGGCCTATCTGTTCTCGGGCGTGGAGATCCGCTGGAAATCCGCGATCAACGACGGCGAAACCCCGCAGGATGCCGTCTTTCATTTCCCAGGCGGTCTGTCGGATTATCTGAACGAGACGCTGGGCGGGGCCTCGACCTATGCCGACCGGCCCTTTGCCGGCACGGTCGAATTCGGCGAGAAGTTCAATGTTCCCGGCAAGGTGGAATGGGCGATCAACTGGACCCCGTCGCGCGACGGGTTCATCCAGTCCTATTGCAACACGGTCCCCACGCCCGAGGGCGGCACCCATGAGGCGGGCTTCTGGGCTGCGATCCTGAAGGGCATCCGCGCCTATGGCGATCTGGTGAACAACCGCAAGTCCAAGGAAATCACCCGCGAAGATCTGGTGGCGGGCGGCTGCGCGCTGGTCAGTTGCTTCATCAGCGAGCCCGAGTTCGTGGGCCAGACCAAGGACCGCCTTGCCACGATGGAGGCCGCGCGTCTGGTGGAAAACGCCGTGCGCGACCATTTCGACAACTGGCTGGCGGCGGATACGAAATCGGCGGGTGCGATCCTTGATTTCCTGGTGCTGCGCGCCGAGGAACGCCTGCGCCGCCGTCAGGAAAAGGAAACCCAGCGCAAGAC
>JAMWZG010000170.1:4399-6733 GCA_024304855.1 Paracoccaceae bacterium | reverse complement strand
AGGCCACCACATGTCGATACGAGGCCACGTCCAGAAACTCCGCCGCATTGTAAAGCCGCCCCAGCACCAACTGCCCATACCAGGCCCAGATCGCCATATCGGCAATCGTATACTCATCACCGGCCATGAAGGCGTGCTCCGCCAGATGCTTGTCCAGCACGTCAAGCTGGCGCTTGGCCTCCATCGAAAAGCGGTCGATGCAATATTCGATCTTTTCCGGCGCATAGGCGTAGAAATGGCCAAAGCCCCCGCCCAGATAGGGCGCGCTGCCCATCTGCCAGAACAGCCACGACAGGCACTCGGTCCGTGCCGCGTGATCCGAAGGCAGGAAGGCCCCGAATTTTTCCGCCAGATAGAGAAGGATCGCCCCGGATTCGAACACTCGCTGCGGTGTGTCGCCGCTATGATCCATCAGCGCGGGGATCTTGGAATTGGGGTTCACGCTGACGAACCCGCTGCCGAACTGATCGCCCTCGTTGATGCGGATCAACCAGGCATCATATTCGGCGCCCTTGTGGCCGGCGGCCAGCAATTCCTCGAACATCACCGTGACCTTCACCCCGTTGGGGGTCGCCAGCGAATAAAGCTGGAACGGATGCTTGCCCACAGGCAAGTCCTTGTCATGGGTCGCCCCGGCGGTCGGCTTGTTGATATTGGCAAACTGCCCGCCATTGCCGGGCGTCCATGTCCACACTTTCGGAGGGGTATAGCTCATCTGTCACTCTCGCTTGGCTAAAGGGTTCCGCCGCAACCTAGGCCAAGCTGCGACAAAGTGCACCCCTTGCCGGAACGCAGTTGCGTGATCCCTCAACGGTCCTTCTCGGGATGCCAATAGCGTTGCATCATCAGATAGGTGAATGACGCCGACCATGTGATCAGCAGGAACCCGTTCAGCGCCTCCAGCCCCACGATCATGCGGATGGGCCCCACGGGATGCACCTCGCCAATGCCCAAGGTGGTGTAGCTGGTCAGCGAGAAGTAGAAATAATCCGTGACGGTCCCTGCAAACAGCCCCTCGATACTGCCGTAGGCAGGGAAATGCAGCAGCGCGGCATAGGCCGCCGCATAAAGCCCGACCTCAAGGATATGGCCGATCAGGCAGGCCACGATCACCACCAGCACCCGCTGCCGCGCCCGGATGGGCAGGTCCGGCAGCAGCTTGCCGGTGATCCGCAACACCTCGTAATGGATCAGCACCGTCGCCCCCAGCAGCGCCAGCGCCACGACCGAGATGACCAGCAGGATCACGAGGTCCGGCCCGATGCATCAGGCCGGGGGCTCATCACGCGGCCCATTCCCAGGGTCGCGTGAAGGCGCCAAGGACATGCCCCACTTCCTCGTCATGCACCACGCCGGTGCGCCGCACCCGCGCCACCAGCCCGCGCTTCTTGTCATCCACAACCTCGATGACCTGCGCGTTCAGCTTCGCCTCCTCCAGCGCGGCATTATAGACCCGCGTGATCGCCCGCTTGCGCAGATCGGGCTTGAAGACCTTGCCCACCGCCGTCTTCGGCAATTCCGCCAGAACCTCGACATGTTTGGGCTGCGCCGCGCGCTCATGCACATGCACCCGGCAATGCTCCACCAGCTCCGCTCCCGTCACCGTGGCCCCCGCCACCAGCTCGACATAGGCGCAGGGCAGCTCGCCCGCATGGGCATCCGGCTGCCCGATCGCGCCCGCAAAGGCCACATCCTTATGCGCCAGCAAGGCCTCCTCGATCTCGGCCGGGTCGATATTGTGCCCGCCCCGGATGATCAGATCCTTCGCGCGCCCGGTGATCCACATATAGCCATCCGCATCAATCCGGCCCAGATCGCCGGTCCGCAGATATTTGCCATAGTGATACAGATCGCGGTTCTTGTCCTCCTCGGTATAGGTATTGCCCGCCCAGACACCGGGGCTGGCAATGCAGATCTCGCCCACCTCATCGACGGCGCAATCCACCACATCGCCGCCCACGGTCTTCAGGATCTTCACATCCGTATAGGGAAAGCGGATACCGACCGACCCCACCTTCTTCTCGCCATCCACCGGGTTGACCGACACCAGACAGGTCGCCTCGGTCAGACCGTAGCCTTCGACGATCTTCACCCCCGTCGCCGCCTCGAACCGCTTGAACAGCTCCAGCGGCAGCGGCGCAGACCCGGAAAACGAGGTCTTCACACTCGACACATCCGCATTCACCGGGCGCTGCATCAGCGCCGAAATGGCCGTGGGCACGGTGATGATGAAGGTGATCTTCCAGCGCTCGATCAGCTTCCAGAAATTGTCGAACACCCCCTCGCCGCGATAGCCGGCCGGCGTCGGAAACACGACATGTGCGCCCGATTTCA
>JAMWZG010000170.1:0-4389 GCA_024304855.1 Paracoccaceae bacterium | reverse complement strand
TCGGCATGATGGTTGCCGGGGTTCTTGGGCCGCACCAGCGGCACGATCCACGATTTCGGCGGCGTCAGATAGCGGTTCAGATCCACCTCCAGCACCGTGCGCACGCCGGGCGCATGGCGCACCGCCTCGGCGGTCTTCTGCGCCACATCGGTCTTGGGGAACGCCTTCAGCGTGACGACCACCTTCGCCTTCGTCTCGCGCAGGATGGACGCGATCTGCTCAGGCTCCAGCAGCGGGTTGATCGGGTTGATGATCCCCGCAATCGCCCCCCCCAGAATGGTCAGCGCCGTCTCGTTGCAATTGGGCAGGATGCAGGCCACCACATCCCCCTCGCCGATGCCCAGCGACCGGAACAGGTTCGCCACCTGACAGGTCTTCTCATGCAGCTGCGTCCAGGTCAGCGTCTCGGCCTTGTCGGTCGGTCCGCTCAGCAACTGGAACGTCACCGCCTTGCCCGCAGGCACCTTGTCCCGCGTCTGCGTCAACATCTGATAGAGCGTCTTGGGCACATCCCGGTCCGCCCAGGACATCTCCCGCTCCAGCGCAATCGTATCGGCTACAGATGCAAAACCCATCACGGTCCTCCCCACTTGGGCCGCATGGCGACCCGCACCTCTTCCTCGGATCATAATGTGAAAGGGTTTGCGTCAGGTTACAAGGGTGCAGCATCCAGGGTGGCGTGACGTTAGCCCGGCCCGCGTCACCCTCTCGCGCCGCAGAACGCGCCATGGCGGCACCGCATCACAGCCCGGACCCCCGACCCGCCACGACCCAAGACGGCATGACGGCCGCCCCCCGATTCGGCCGGGCTGCGGATCCTGCCCTCGCCGTGTTGTTTCGCGCGCAGGATCAATCCGACCGGCTTGCCCGGTATTGCCCCCGCTTGACACACCATCCCCGGCAAAAAGGGCCGGATTGGGGCAAGCTGCGGGGGAATATGGCAAAACTGTGTATCACTGGATGCAGGTTCGCAAAGACCGCAACCACATCAGATCCACGACGGGTGCTGCCATGACTGCCAAAGTGACCGTGACCGAAGCGCAACGCACACAGGCCTATCGGCAGGCCATCGGCAATTACGCCGCAAGGGCCAGTCAAACCGCCCCGACGGCCCGCCAGATGACCGCGTCGCAGTCCCGCCAGATCCAGCCTCAACAGGATCACGGACCGCGCGCCATCAAGCACGAACTGCTCTCGATGCTGCACGCAAGGTCCAATTCCGGCACTGTCCGTCTTGGCGATGTCTCGCGCGCCTTCGATGCGCTGGTCCGCGACAGCCGCCTGTCGGACCGCTGATCCACGCCGCGCAGCTGTCCACACCGCCCCCCCTGCACCGCCCTTACTCAGACAGGCACATAGCACAGCCGCAGCACATCCCCGGCCATCCGCGCGCTGCTCAACAGGCGCAGCGGCGGGCGCGGCCCCGCGAAATAGGGCTGGCCCCGGCCCAGCACCATCGGATGCAGATAGATGCGATACTCATCAATCAGGCCCAGCGCCGTCAGGCTCTGCGCAAAGACCGGGCCGGCCACCTCGATCTCCCCCTCCTGCCCCTCCTTGATCGCCCGGATCGCCGTCTCCAGATCGCCGGTCACAGGTTCCGCATCAGGGCCAAGCGCGACCCCGCCGCGCGAGGCGACCCATTTCCGCTGCCGCCGCCACGCCGCCGCAAAGGCCTGCTCATCCACGCCCCATTCCGGCCGGTCCTGCTCCCAATAGCGCATGATCTCATAGATCCCGCGCCCATAGATGCTGCCGGTCTGCCCCTCGGCCTCGGTCACGAAATGCCGGAACAGCGCCGGGCTTGGCGCGAATGCCATGTGATCGACATAGCCATCCAGCGACTGATTCATTCCAAAGACAAGTCTGGCCATGCCATGTCCCCTTCTCTCTGCGCCGCCTCTGGCCCCTCACGACAGGCGGGCGCGCGCTGCAAACCCGATGCCTCAGGTCTGGCCCCATCCATCTTTGCACGGGAACCCGCCTCGTCCGCAGCCTTTCCGCCCCGCGCCCGGCGGCACGCCCTCCGTGTCACGGACAGACCCGCGACCTCTCCACCGTAGGTCCAGCCTCGAACGCAACCGCGACCCTTTCACTCTGCACCCGCCAAACCGCCCCAAGAACGCGCCCATCGGCAGCCCCCGCCGCATCACACCCGAGGACGAAAGGACCGCGCCTCCCAACCCCATCACCCGAAACCGGCATTGTCAGGCTCCGCGCGGACACCGCCACATCCGGCTCGATCCCGCCCGCCCCGCCTCAAGGCCAGGCACAGCCGCTCACAAACGCCCGCAACGCTCTGCGTCATGGGGCAAAGTCCGGTCACGCACCCTCAGCGCAGGCGTGGCCCAAGATCAATGCGAACAGCATCCCAAGGACAGGTCTGGCCATGACGCTAATCCGCTCTGCGCGGTGGCCTCCCGCCTCTCTGCTCGGGTCTCCATCCGTTAAGATTTCCCTAACGCGAGCCGCCAAGCCATTGAAAACGTTTGATCTGAAAATTGTCCCACGGTGGGACAGCCCCAAAAGATCAGGGCCGCCCCAAGGCGGCCCCGGTTCATTTCCGGCCCGTTCTCAGGCCGAGGTGCCCCCCGGTATCCGCAGGACTTGCCCGGGATAGATCTTGTCCGGATGGCTCAGCATCGGCTTGTTAGCCTCAAAGATCTCAGGGTAGCGGTTGGCATTGCCCAGCGTCTTCTTCGCGATGGCCGACAGGGTGTCCCCCTTCTCCACCGTATGAAAGACAGCCGCCTCCACCTCATCCGCCTCGACCTCCGCGACCCCCTCGACGTTACCGACCGCGAGGATCACCTTCTCCCGCTCCTCCGCCGACAGGGTGCCGCCCTTGACCGTGACCTTGTCGCCCGAGACCGTGATCTCGGCGCCCTTGGTATCCAGACCCAGATCGGCCACCTCTTTCTTCAGCGCCTCGGCACTCGGCGCAGCCTCCCCGCCGCCCGCGACCTTCTTGCCGGATTTCTTCCAGAAATTGAAAAGTCCCATTGTTCTGTCCTTCCACTGACCTTGACCCTGACCCGCCAAATACCGGGCACACATCGCGGGCCGAGTGTCCGTCAGGCGGCAAGGTCAGGCAAGCGATAATTCACGCGGCATAAGCCCCGTCGGTGAATTGCAGCCGGGCCAGCCGCGCGTATAGCCCGCCTTCCGCCACCAGCGCGTCATGGGTGCCCTGCGCCACGATACGACCCGCGTCCAGCACGATGATGCGGTCGGCCTTCTTCACCGTCGCCAGACGATGCGCCACGATGATCGTGGTGCGCCCCTCGGACAGCGCGTCCACGGCCTGCTGCACGGCCCGCTCGCTCTCGGCGTCCAGGGCCGAGGTCGCCTCGTCCAGCAGCAGCACCGGCGCGTCGCGCAGGATGGCGCGGGCAATCGCGATGCGCTGCTTCTGCCCGCCGGACAGCATGACGCCCCGCTCGCCGACCTGCGCCTCATAGCCATCGGGCAGCGCCGTGATGAAGTCATGCGCCGCCGCAGCCTTCGCCGCCGCCTCGACCTCGGCATCCGTGGCGCCGGGGCGGCCGAAGCGGATGTTCTCACGCGCGGTGGTGGCAAAGATCACCGGATCTTGCGGCACCAGCGCCATGTGATGCCGGAAATCCTCGCGCCGCATCGTATCGAGCGGCACACCGTCCAGAAGGATGCGGCCCGCAGTCGGATCATAGAAGCGCAGCAGGGTCTGGATGATGGTGGTCTTGCCCGCCCCGGAGGGGCCGACCAGCGCCACGGTTTCACCGGGTTCGATCACCAGATCGACGTGATCCAGCGCCGGAATGTCGGGCCGTGCAGGATAGCGGAAACTGACCGCGTCATAGGTGATCCGCCCCCGCACCGGGCTGGGCACGGCGACGGGGCTGACGGGATCCTTGACCGGATCATCGGCCTTCAAGAGTTCGGCCAGACGCTCGGTCGCGCCGGCTGCGCGCTGCAATTCGCCCCAGATTTCCGACAGCGCAGCCACGGCCCCCGCGACCATCACGGCGTAGATCACGAACTGGATCAGCGCGCCGGGCGTCATCGTGCCCGCCCGCACCGACAGCGCCCCCATCCAGAGGACACCGACAATGCCGGTAAAAACCAGAAAGATCACGATCACGGTCATCACCGCGCGGGTATTCACCCGTTTGCGCGCCGCCTCATAGCTCAGCTCGGTCACGTCGCCAAAGGTCTGACGCGCGGCGCCCTCGTTGGTGAAGGCCTGCACGGTCTGCACGCTCAGGAGCGCCTCGGAGGCATTGCCGGAACTGGCGGCGATCCAGTCCTGGTTCTCGCGACTGAGCACGCGCAGACGCCGGCCCAGCACGAGGATCGGCACGATCACGGCGGGCACGATCAGGAGCACCAGCCCCGTCAGCTTGGCCGAGG
>JAMWZG010000017.1 GCA_024304855.1 Paracoccaceae bacterium | reverse complement strand
TTTTGCGACTTTGTCGCCGCCAGCGTTTCACCTGGTTGCGGCAAATGAGGGAGAGAGTAGAGAAGATCCACATTGATCGAACCAAGGTTGTAGATCGCCATATCGCCCCCTTCCACCCGACTGTCAGCGCGCCTTGCAAGCCGCCAGCATCGCCATGTTCAGGATGTCATTCGCCGTGGAGCTGGTCGAACAGATCTGAATCGAGGCATCCACGCCTGACAGGATCGGCCCGATGACCGTCGCCCCGGCCATTTCCTGCATCAACTTGACCGAAATTGACGCAGAGTGGCGCGCCGGGACCACGAGGATATTGGCAGGCCCGGACAACCGTTGGAACGGATAGGCACTTTGGGCACGCGGATTCAGGGCAACATCCACGGTCATTTCGCCCTCGAACTCGAAATCGACACCACGCTTTTCAAGAACCTGCGGCGCACGATGCATTTTTTCCGCCCGCTCCGACCGAGGATAGCCGAAGGTCGAAAAGCTGACGAAGGCGACCCGCGGGTCCAGCCCCAGATCACGCGCGACATCGGCGGCACGTTCGGCAATCGTGGCCAGATCATTCTCATCCGGCCATTCATGCACCAAAGTGTCGGCGATCAGAACAATCCGGCCCTTGTGCAGCAGAGCCGTCACACCCGCCGCACCATGCGCTGCATCGGCATCAAAGACGTGATTGATCAACTCCATCACATGCGCCGCTTTGCGCGTGGCCCCCGTCACCAGACCATCACCATGCCCATGCGCCAGCATCAGCGCAGAGAACACATGCCGGTCACGCGCGGCAAGGCGGTGAATATCGTGTCTATCATAGCCTTTTCGCTGGAGTCGCTGATAGAGAAACTCCTTGTAAACCTCGAGATGCGGGGTGTTCGCGGCATTGACGACCTCAAGCTCGGCCACTGCATCCGACATGCCTGCAGCTTCGAGTTTGGCCTTCACGTCATAGTCGCGCCCCACGATCAGAGCCTTGCCCAACCCAGATCGCTGATAGGTGACGGCCGCACGCAGAACGCGCGGATCGTCGCCTTCCGCGAAGATCATCCGCGCTTGCGTGGCGCGCGCGCGGGCATGAATGCCGCGCAGGATGTTTGCTGTCGGGTCCATCCGCCCTTTGAGGCTGACTTCATAGGCGTCCATATCAATGATGGGCCTGCGCGCCGCCCCCGTTTTCATCCCCGCACGCGCGACAGCCGGCGGAATGCGATAGATGAGACGCGGATCGAAAGGGGTGGGAATGATGTAGTCGCGCCCAAAGCTGAGGTTCTTGCCATAGGCCATGGCGACCTCGTCCGGCACATCCTCGCGCGCCAAGGCAGCCAATGCTTCGGCGCAGGCAATCTTCATTGCGTCATTGATCGCACGGGCGTGGATGTCCAGCGCCCCACGGAAGAGATAGGGAAAACCAAGGACGTTGTTCACCTGATTGGGGTAATCCGAACGTCCCGTCGCGACGATTGCATCGGGTCGCACGGCGTGGGCTTCCTCGGGCGTGATCTCGGGGTCGGGGTTGGCCATGGCGAAAATGACGGGATCGGGGGCCATCGCCTCGACCATGGCCTGCGTGACTGCACCTTTCGCCGAAACGCCCAAGAACACATCCGCGCCCTTCATCGCCTCTTCCAGTGTGCGCAGATCCGTGCGGGCGGCATGGGCAGACTTCCACTGATTCATCCCCTCGGTGCGACCCTGATAGATGACGCCTTTGGTGTCGCACATGATGCAGTTGTCATGCTTGGCGCCCATGGACTTGAGCAGTTCAAGACAAGCGATGCCCGCTGCGCCTGCCCCGTTGAGGACGATACGCACATCCTCGATCTTCTTGCCAGACAGATGCAGCGCATTGATGAGGCCTGCCGCGCAGATCACGGCAGTTCCATGCTGATCGTCGTGAAAAACAGGGATGTCCATCACCTCTTTCAGACGTTGTTCGATGATGAAACACTCTGGCGCCTTGATGTCCTCCAGGTTGATCCCGCCAAAGGTCGGCCCCATGAGGCGAACGGCGTTGATGAAGGCTTCGGGATCTTCGGTATCAAGCTCGATGTCGATACTGTTCACATCGGCAAACCGCTTGAACAGAACCGCCTTGCCTTCCATCACCGGCTTGGACGCCAGTGCCCCCAGATTGCCCAGACCCAGAACGGCCGTCCCGTTCGAGATCACGGCGACAAGGTTGCCCTTGTTCGTATAGTCATAGGCCGTTTCGGGCGAGGCGGCGATTTCCTCGCATGGGACCGCGACCCCTGGGGAATAGGCCAGAGACAGGTCGCGCTGCGTCGCCATGGGAACGGTGGCCGTCACCTCGAACTTGCCGGGGGTCGGTTCCATGTGAAAGGCCAAGGCCTCTTCGCGGGTCAGTCTGGTCTTTGTCATACTCGGCCTGTTCAGCTTGGGGGTCCAAGCGTCATATCCTGCCAGCCCTCGCGTCTCAACGCTTTTGCGTTTTCGGCTTTCGTCGTGAGGGCGGGATTTGTAAGGTCTGCCGGACAACCGAGGGAGCTTCCGTGACATCCGATTACGCCGCCGCAACGCCGATGATGGCTCAGTATCTTGGGATCAAGGCTCAGTATCCCGGTGCCCTGCTGTTCTATCGGATGGGTGACTTTTACGAGATGTTCTTTGACGATGCAG
This sequence comes from Paracoccaceae bacterium, assembly GCA_024304855.1. GTDB lineage: Bacteria > Pseudomonadota > Alphaproteobacteria > Rhodobacterales > Rhodobacteraceae > Seohaeicola. Next base: position 24,024 of record JAMWZG010000017.1, on the reverse strand, counting down.
TGGCCGCATCCCAGGCCCTCGACATTGCCCTGACAAAGCGCGGTCAACATGAGGGGCAGGACATTCCCATGTGCGGCGTGCCGGTCCACTCGGCCGAAGGTTATCTGTTGACCCTGATCCGCAAGGGTTTTCGTGTTGCGGTCTGTGAACAACTGGAAGACCCGGCGGAAGCCAAGAAGCGTGGTGCGAAATCCGTTGTGAAGCGCGATGTTGTGCGTTTGGTGACGCCCGGCACCCTGACCGAGGAATCGCTTCTTGAGGCGCGGCGGAACAACTATCTTTGTGCCTATTCGATCGTGCGCGACGAGGCTGCTCTGGCTTGGGTGGACATATCGACAGGCGAGTGTCACGTGATGCCCTTGTCCGCCGTGCGCCTTGGGCCTGAACTTGCACGTTTGATGCCATCAGAGGTGGTCGTTTCCGAGGCATCCGAGGCTGATCTGGCAGAAGTCGTGTCTGAATCGGGTGCATCGCTGACCGCTTTGGGGCGTGCCGCTTTTGACAGCACTGCTGCGGAGAAGCGGCTTTGCACGCTATATGGAGTCGCCTCTCTCGACGCTTTCGGGAATTTCAGCCGAGCTGAAATCTCGGCGCTTGGCGCGGTGGTCGAATATCTGGACATCACGCAGAAGGGTAAGCTGCCGCTGCTTCGACCGCCTGTGCACGAGGCCGAGGCCGGTGTCATGCAGATCGACGCGGCGACGCGGCGCAATCTGGAACTGACACATGCCTTGTCAGGTGGACGCTCTGGATCGCTTTTGTCCGCGATAGACCGGACGGTGACATCTGGCGGGGCGCGCCTTTTGGAGCGGCGCTTGTCCAGCCCGTCACGAGACCTCAGGACCGTGCAGGACAGGCTTGATGCAGTCAGTTTCGCCTTTGAGAACGGTCGCCTCTGCACTGATTTGCGAGAGACGCTGCGCAAGGTGCCGGATCTTGATCGTGCCCTGTCGCGGTTGGCGCTGGATCGGGGCGGCCCGCGTGATCTGGCCGCTATCCGTGACGGCCTGGAGCAAGCGGAGCATATTGCGCAATATCTTGAAGGGTGTGACTTGCCCGGTCTGTTGCGTGGATCTTATGCGGACCTGCGGGGACATGCGGAGTTGCTGGATCTGCTTGGGCAGGCAATGGTCGCCGAGCCCCCGCTTTTGGTGAGGGATGGCGGCTTCATCGCGGCTGGCTACGATACCGAACTGGATGAGATGCGCGCCCTGCGTGATGAAGGGCGTTCGGTGATTGCCCGGATGCAGACAGATTACGCGACGCAAACCGGCATCCCGTCCTTGAAGATCAAGCACAACAACGTCCTTGGCTATTTCATCGAAGTGACTGCAACACATGCCGAGCGGATGCTGTCGGAGCCGCTGTCGGACCTGTTCCGCCACAGGCAGACAACCGCCAACCAGTTGCGCTTTACCACGCCGGACCTGACAGAGATGGAAACGCGCATTCTGAACGCTGGCGGTCATGCGCTCGAGATTGAAAAGCGGCTCTATTCCGTGCTGAGACAGGCCATCTTGGACAGTGCGGCAAGGATAGGCGCCACGTCCCGCGTGCTGTCGGAACTGGATCTGGCCAGCGCGCTTGCCGATCTGGCGCGCGGCGAGAATTGGACCCGCCCTCAGATCGAGAACTCGCGTCGCCTGCTGATCGAAGGCGGGCGGCACCCTGTTGTGGAGCAAGCCCTGCGCAAACAGGGTGGCGCGCCGTTTGTGGCAAATGACTGTAATCTTGGGGATGGTGCGGACATCTGGCTGCTCACCGGGCCGAACATGGCGGGTAAATCCACCTTTCTGCGGCAGGTGGCGTTGATCGCGCTTCTGGCACAGATGGGGAGTTATGTGCCTGCGGCAAAGGCGCAGATCGGATTGGTCAGTCAATTGTTCAGCCGGGTCGGCGCGTCGGATGATCTGGCGCGCGGACGCTCCACCTTCATGGTCGAGATGGTCGAGACGGCAGCCATCCTGAATCAGGCCGATGATCATGCGCTGGTGATTCTGGACGAAATCGGACGCGGAACGGCAACCTATGACGGGCTTTCGATTGCGTGGGCCACGCTGGAACATCTGCACGATGCAAACCGTTCTCGGTCGCTTTTTGCCACGCATTATCATGAATTGACCGCGCTCGCCGGCAAGCTGGAACGGGTCGATAACGCCACGGTCTCTGTCAAGGAATTCGATGGAGACGTGATCTTCCTGCACGAGGTTCGCAAGGGAGCAGCGGATCGTTCATACGGTGTGCAGGTGGCAAAACTGGCAGGCCTGCCGGAGTCCGTTGTCAGCCGTGCGCGGGTCGTTCTGAACGCCTTGGAAAAAGGTGAACGTGAGGGGGCCGGCAAGCAGAAGGCGATCATTGACGATCTGCCCCTGTTTTCAATGGCTGCCCCTCCGCCGCCGCCCACGCCGAAAACGTCCCGGGTGGAAGAAAAGCTGAACGCGATCCATCCCGATGAGTTGAGCCCGCGCGAGGCGTTGCAGTTGATCTATGAACTGAAAGAGGCGTCGCAAAACTGAACGCGACGCCTCTTTCAATCGTAAATCCTGTGGATCAGCTTGCAGGCATTGAGGACACGCCAACTTGCGCCGGGCGCAGAAGGCGGTCGTAGAGCATGAAGCCATCCCCGGACACCTGGATGATGTCGCCAGCTTTGGTGCCGGGAACAGGTGCCTCAAACATTGCCTGATGCAACTGGGGATCGAACTTGTCGCCGACTTGCGGTGTGATCACGGTGATCCCGTGCTTGCCGAACACACTCAAAAGCTCGCGCAGCGTCAGCTCCACCCCTTCGAGAAGCGGCCCGAAGGAGGCACGCTGCTCGTCTGTTGCCACCTCAAGCGCCCGCTTGAGGTTGTCATGCACGGGCAGCAGGTCGCGCGCCAGCTTGGACCCGCCATATTGCTCGGCTTCACGACGATCCTTCTCGGACCGCTTCCGCGCATTTTCGGCATCGGCCAGGGCGCGCATGAACCGGTCTTTCAGCTCATCGCGTTCCGCGCGCAGGCTATCCAGTTCGACGGCCTCATCACTATATTCCATCGAATCCTCGGCATATTCCTCGGCCTCTGCGGCTTCGATGTCGTCAAGGAAATCGTCTTTCTTCGGCTCTGCCATCACTCACCTCTAGCTCCGGTCGGAAATCATTCTGCCGACCAGTTGTGCCGTGTAGTCCACGATCGGCACAATCCGTCCATAGTTCAAGCGCGTGGGTCCGATAACCCCGACCGCGCCGATGATCTTACGATCAGCGTTCATATATGGACTGACCACCAAAGAGGAACCCGAAAGTGAGAAAAGTTTGTTCTCTGAGCCAATAAAAATGCGAACACCCTCGCCATGCTGGGTCAGGTCAAGAAACTCTGCAATGTCCTTCTTGCGCTCAAGATCGTCAAAAAGGGTGCGTATCCGGTCCAGTTCCTCATCGCCGCCGGCAACATGCAGCAGGTTGGCACGCCCCCTGACGATCAGACGCTCGGGCGCCTCGCCCTCTCCCGCCCAGACAGCAAGGCCACTTTCGACAAGGGCATGTGCCAGGCCATCAATCTCCTGACGGCGGGATTCTATTTCACGGCGGATCGCGGTCTGGAGGTCAGACAGCGTCTTGCCCTCGATCAGAGCGTTCAGGAAATTCGCGGCTTCCCGCATGGATGACGGGGTTTGACCGGCGGGTGGCGTAAAGATGCGATTTTCGACATGGCCATCCGCAAAGACCAACACCACAAGCGCACGGTCATGCCCAAGGCTGACGAATTCGACATGTTTGATCGGAGCTTCATGCTTTGGGGCAAGCACCAATGAGGCGCCGCGGGTCACGCCGGACAAGGCCGTGCTGATACGGTCCAGCATCCCGCCGACATCGGATGTGTTGCTGCCCATCGTCTCGTCGATCTTCTGACGGTCCTGTGCGTTCAGATCGCCCACTTCCAGCAGCCCATCGACAAACATGCGCAGACCGCGCTGTGTCGGGATACGCCCTGCACTGACATGAGGGCTACCCAATAGGCCCAGATACTCAAGATCCTGCATCACATTGCGGATGGTGGCAGCGCTGACCTTCTCACTCATGCTGCGGGTCAGGGTGCGACTTCCGACCGGATCACCACTTTCCAGATAGCCTTCGACGACGCGGCGAAAGACTTCGCGCGAACGGTCGTTCATCTCGTCGAGGATGGATGTTCCTTCTTTCATGTCGGGCTTCCCTGATGGATCGCCATTAAAGTGCATGGAGTTCAAAGGTCAATCATGCTTGCGTTTCAGGCGCTGCGGGCTGTATCCCCTCGGTCAACTCAGGAAAGGTTCCGATATGCGCCCCTCTGGCAGAAAACTAAGTGAAATGCGGCCGATTTCAATTGAAACCGGCGTGACGAAACATGCGGAAGGCTCCTGCATGATCCGCATGGGGGATACCCATGTTCTGTGCACAGCCACGATCGAGGATCGCGTCCCGCCGTTCATCAAGGGCACGGGACTTGGCTGGGTGACGGCCGAGTATGGCATGTTGCCCCGTTCGACGACCAGCCGGATGCGCCGCGAGTCCACGACAGGCAAGCAGGGCGGCCGCACGGTCGAGATTCAGCGGCTCATCGGACGCTCTCTGCGCGCAGGTGTGGATCGCGTGGCATTGGGTGAGCGCCAGATCACCGTGGATTGTGATGTGATTCAGGCCGATGGCGGCACACGCTGCGCCTCGATCACAGGGGGCTGGGTTGCATTGCGTCTGGCCGTGGACAAGTTGATGAAATCGGGTGCCGTGATCAGCGATCCGTTGATCGAGCCTGTCGCGGCCGTATCCTGCGGGATCTATGCCGGGCAGCCAGTGCTTGATCTGGACTACCCGGAAGACAGCGAAGCGGGCGTTGATGGCAACTTCATCATGCTGGCCAGCGGCCGGTTAATCGAGGTTCAAATGTCCGCAGAGGGAGCGACCTATTCCCGTGCGCAAATGAACGAATTGCTGGATCTGGCGGAACTTGGCGTCAAGGATCTGGTTGCAGCACAGCGTGCAGCGGTCGATGCGTAAGTTTTCCGACACCCGCCTGCTGGTTGCGACCCACAACAAGGGCAAACTCGAGGAGATCGCGGATCTTCTCAAGCCCTTTGGCGTGGATGTCGTGGGAGCAGCGGAGTTGAACCTGTCTGAGCCGGCCGAGACTGAGGATAATTTCATCGGTAACGCCCGGATCAAGGCCCATGCCGCCGCGCAGGCCACCGGCCTTCCAGCCTTGGCCGATGATTCCGGGATTGCAATTGACGCATTGGATGGCGCGCCCGGAGTTTATACGGCTGATTGGGCAGAGACACCGCAGGGTCGGGACTTCGTCATGGCGATGACCCGCGCGCATCGGGAGCTGGAGGCAATCAAGGCACCCTATCCCAGAACGGCACGCTTTTGTTGCACGCTGGTCCTTGCTTGGCCCGACGGACATGACGAAGTGTTTGAGGGTGTGATGCCTGGTCAGGTCGTCTGGCCGATGCGTGGCGATCAGGGCCACGGCTATGATCCGATTTTCCAACCCGATGGCTATTCCACCACCTTCGGCGAGATGGATCGCTGGGAAAAGAACCGCATCAGCCACAGGGCAGACGCGTTCAAGAAACTGGTTGCAGGCTGCTTTGCCTGAGGATTGGCAACAGGGCGGCTTCGCCATCTACATCCATTGGCCTTTCTGTCAGGCCAAATGCCCCTATTGCGACTTCAACAGCCATGTGGCGCGCGAGATTGATCAATCGCGATGGATGCGGGCCTATCTGGCCGAAATTGATCGCTATGCGGCGCTGACACAGGGGCGTGTTCTGACGTCGGTTTTCTTTGGCGGCGGAACGCCAAGCCTGATGAACCCTGATGTCGTTCATGCAGTGCTGGATCGCATCAGGCTTCATTGGCCGCAAGCCAATGATCTTGAGGTGACGCTTGAGGCCAATCCCGGCTCTGTCGAGGCGGGACGGTTCAAAGGCTATGCAGATGCTGGCGTCAACCGTATCTCCATGGGCATTCAGGCCCTGAACGACGAGGATCTGCAAAGACTTGGGCGCATCCATTCGACACAGGAAGCAATGGCAGCCTTTGATGTCGCGCGGAACCAGTTCGAGAGGGTCAGTTTCGACCTGATCTATGCGCGGCAGAATCAAACTCTTGAGTCTTGGAAAGTAGAATTAAAACAAGCGCTTAGCATGGCAATTGATCATCTGTCCCTGTATCAGCTGACGATTGAGGATGGCACAGCCTTTGGGGATCGCTATGCACGCGGCAAGCTGAAGGGCCTGCCGGCGGATGATGTGTCGGCTGACATGTATCATCTGACGCAGGATGTGTGTGAGGACGCGGGTCTTCTGACCTATGAAGTGTCCAATCATGCCCGACCTGGTGCTGAATCGCGGCATAACAGGGTCTATTGGCGGTATGGGGACTATATTGGTGTCGGACCGGGCGCGCATGGACGCTTGACGCTCAACGGGTCGCGATATGCCAAAGAGGCATGGAGCAATCCGGGTAAATGGTTGGACAGTGTCGATCACGGTCTGGCCGAGAAGGAAAGATCCGCCCTCACCGGCGAGGAGCAGGCGAGCGAGTTTCTAATGATGGGCCTGCGCCTGATCGAAGGTGTTGATCCGTTACGATATGCTGCACTTGCGGGGCACGAGCTCCCACGCGCCAAGATCAATGAACTGTGTGATCTCGGCATGATTGAAACCAATTCGCAGAACCTTCGCGTCACACGCGAAGGGCGCATGGTGCTCAATGCTGTTCTGGCAGAACTGCTTGCAGATTAGACAACCTCAAGATCCAAGTTTCTGGCAGAGATCGTCCAATTCGTCGAGCGAGGTATAGCGTATCGAGATGAGCCCGGATTCCTGACCTTTGTCGTGCTGGATCGTTACCTTCATGCCAAGATTGGCGGACAGATCCCCTTCAAGAGCCCGCGTATCCGCGTCTTTCTCTCCTGATTTACGGACTTTGGGCTGCGCCTCACCTTGGTCAGTCGTGTCTGATGCAGCCTTTTTCGCCAGACGTTCGGTCTCACGCACTGACAGGCCAAGCTGTATGACCTTGCGGGCCAAGCCCACAGGATCATCTGCGGTGATCAATGCACGCGCGTGCCCTGCGGACAGTTTGCCATCGCGGAGATAGGCCTGAACCTCTTCGGGCAGTTGCAGCAATCGCACGAGGTTGGCGATGTAGCTTCTACTCTTACCAAGCACTTCGGATAGCTTATCTTGTGTGTGTCCAAACTTTTCCATCAACTGCTTGTATCCAGCAGCCTCTTCGACAGGGTTCAGATCAGCACGCTGGATGTTCTCGATGATAGCAATCTCAAGCACTTCGGTATCATCGAAGGTCCGCACCAAGACGGGTAGCTCATGAAGTTGCGCCATTTGCGCGGCGCGCCAACGACGCTCGCCGGCCACGATTTCGAACGTGCCTTCAGCATTTGCTCTTTTGCGCACGATCAGGGGTTGGATGACGCCCTTCTCCCGGATCGAGGCTGCCAGATCTTCAAGCTGCTCGGCACCAAAACTGCGACGTGGCTGTTGAGGGTTTGGAAAGACTTTTTCAATGGGCACAAGCAGATCAGGGCGTCGCGGTTGTCCGGACTCTGCAATCCGCTCATCTTGAGCAGAAACATCCGCCATCAATGCCGACAGGCCACGACCCAATCCTCGGGTTTTTGGCTTGTTCTCACTCATGTCGCGATCCCTTCTGCTACGGCCATGCGGCCATGGTTCTTCAACAATTCTTCTGCAAGCGCGATATAGGCCCGCGCGCCCTTTGATTCCGGGTCATAATCCAGCACAGACTTCGCAAAGGAGGGTGCCTCAGACAGACGGACATTTCGGGGAATCACGGTGCGAAAGACCAATTCGCCAAGGTTTTCTCGCGCGTCCGCCTCAACCTGCTGCGACAGGTTGTTGCGCATGTCATACATCGTCAACACAACGCCTTCGATCCTTAAGGCGGCATTCGCAGCCTGTCGGACCTCGCGGATGGTGAGCATCAACTGCGACAGACCTTCAAGGGCGAAGAATTCCGACTGCAACGGCACAAGAATGGAATGAGCCGCCACCATCGCGTTGACTGTCAACAGGTTGAGAGACGGTGGACAATCAATCAATATGTAGTCGTAGCCAAGGTCATCCATCGCAAACTGGCGCAGAGCATCGTGGAGGAGAAAACTTCTCTTCTCGTTGGATACCAACTCAACGTCGGCAGAACTCAGATCGACGGTCGCGGGAACGATGAAAAGCCCAGGAGTCTCGGTCGGCTTGATCACCTCGGACAAGGATACGTCATCCAACAACAATTCGTAAGTTGTATATTCGCGGTCATCGGTCGCAATACCCAGACCTGTCGATGCATTTCCTTGCGGGTCCAGGTCAACGATCAGCACTTTGCATCCGAGACGAGATAACGCGGCCCCCAGGTTGATGGTCGTGGTTGTCTTGCCCACACCACCCTTTTGATTGGCGATCGCGATGATTCTGGGACCGTGGGGACGCAAAGGATCAGACACGCGAAATTCCTCCGATTCTCAGAATGACAGAACCTTCTTCCGTTTCACTTTTAGTGACCTCCAGATCGAAAGACCACTCGCTCTGCGCCATCTCGACCTCCTTTTCCCAGGTCACGCCTTTGGAAAACAGAGCAACCCCATCGGCAGAGAGGTGGCGGGACGCATATCCCAGCAGGGATTTAAGGTCAGCGAGAGCCCGCGCGGACAGCACATCCGCGCGCTGTGGCTCCAATGACTCGATTCTCTCACACAGGACGCGTCCCGGAACGGCAGTTTCACGAAGGGCTGTCCGCAAAAAGGCTGCCTTGCGCCCGTCACTTTCAACAAGCGTGACCATTTTCTGCGCGGGATTCTCAGCCGCCAAGATCGCAACAATCAGACCGGGCAGACCCCCACCACTACCCAGATCAACCCAGTGGTCGAATCCCGCCGGAGCGTTGCGATAGACCTGCATCGAATCGAGCACATGTCGCGACCAGATGAGAGGAACGGTGGCTTTCGAAATCAAGTTGATCTTGGGCGTCCATTTTTCAAGAAGCCCCACATAGGTTTCCAGCCGCGCGAATGTTTCACGTGAAACATTCAACTGCTCAGCAGAGGGTTTGGTCACGCCGACCGCTCCCTTTTGGCTTGGCGCAGCTTGGCAAGCAGAAGGGTCAAAGCAGCCGGTGTCATCCCGTCTATCTTGGCAGCTTGATGCAAATTGGCCGGTTTCGTCCGCGCGAGCTTGGCCTTCAATTCGTTGGACAATCCGTCGATGGCCATGAAATCCAACTCAGGAGGAATCTCCTGCATTTCATCGCGACGCATCACATCAATGTCCCGCTGCTGCCGATCAATGTAATTCGCATAGAGCGCGTCCTTGGCCAACTGCTCCCGCGCTGCCGGTTCGATCACATCCAACCCCGGGTCCAACTCAAGCAAATGATCGAAAGTCACATCCGGGAAAGACAAGAGTTGAAAAGCACTTCGCCGCGAACCGTCCTGGCTTACCGAAAGACCCAAGGAAATCAGAGCTTTGGGCGTATGGCTGCTCGCATCCAGCAAAGCGCGGCCGTGTGCAAGATCATCCATCTTCTTGCCAAAGGCCGTCGCTCTTTCAGGCCCCACACAACCGAGGGCAAGCGCTTTGGGTGTCAGCCGTTGATCCGCGTTATCAGCACGAAGAGACAACCGAAACTCCGCACGGGACGTGAACATCCGATAGGGTTCCCTCACTCCACGCGTTACCAAATCGTCGATCATCACCCCGATATAGCTATCAGACCGACTGAACAGAACAGAGTCACGCTCCATGGCCGCCGCCGCGGCATTCAACCCGGCGACCAAACCCTGTGCCGCGGCTTCTTCATAGCCTGTCGTCCCGTTGATCTGGCCAGCCAGGAACAGGCCAGGGACAGTCTTGACCGCCAGGCGTGCATCAAGGACGCGGGGATCTACGTAATCATACTCAATTGCGTAGCCCGGTTGGAGGATGACGGCCTTCTCCAACCCAAGCATGGATTGGACATACTGATGCTGAACATCCTCCGGCAACGATGTCGATATGCCATTTGGATAGACGGTGTGAACGTCCAGCCCCTCAGGTTCAAGAAACACCTGATGCGACGACTTATCGGCAAAACGCACGACTTTATCCTCGATCGACGGGCAGTAGCGTGGACCGACGCCCTCAATAAACCCTCCATACATCGCGGAACGAGTTAAATTCTGCTGGATGATCTCATGTGTCCGCTCGTTCGTATGCGTGATCCCACAGGGAACCTGGCGCAAAGAAAGCCCCTTCGACATGAAGGAGAAAAGAACGGGATCATCATCGCCGGGCTGCTCTTCCAAGATGTCCCAGTTGATCGTGCGACCATCCAGGCGCGGTGGCGTGCCAGTCTTGAGGCGGCCGAGCGGTAGGCCAAAGCTGTCGATCTTCTCTGCCAGGGGAATGGAGGGCTTGTCGCCCATCCTGCCACCGGGACGCGAGACATCACCGATATGGATGACCCCTCGTAAGAACGTGCCCGTGGTCAGCACCACAGCAGTGGCACCTATCTCGCTGCCATCGGCAAGCCGGACGCCGGATACCTGATCACCGCGCATCAAGAAATCAACGACCTCGCCTTCTATGATCGTCAGCAATTCAACGGCAGAAAGCGCAGTCTGCATGGCTGAGCGATAGATCTTCCGGTCAGCTTGCGCTCGCGGTCCCTGAACAGCCGGACCTTTCCGACGGTTCAGAAGTCGAAACTGGATACCAGCCTGATCTGCCACCCTCGCCATCACGCCGTCCATGGCGTCAATCTCTCTCACGAGATGGCCCTTGCCGAGACCGCCAATCGCAGGATTGCAGGACATCACTCCGATGCCGGCAAAGGTCAGCGTTATCAAAGCCGTGCGGGCACCCATACGCGCGGCGGCATGAGCAGCCTCTGCCCCGGCGTGACCACCACCGACAACGACGACATCAAACTCTGATTGTTTCACGTGAAACATTCCTATTTTCCGACGCAGAAGCTGGAAAAGATTTCATCCAGCAAATTCTCGACATCCACACGCCCAACAAGTGATTCCAATGCTCGAATCGCTTGCCGCAACTCTTCCGCAGTTAGTTCATAGGCAACTGGCCCCAGCAAAAGATGCCTTGCCGCATCATCCAAGGCCGACACCGCTCGCAGCATGGCAACCCTGTGCCGTTCCCGCGTCGCGATACCCAAGCCGGATAGGCGACCCGACAACCGCGATGTGATCTCTCCTACCAGAGATTCGATCCCTTCGCCACTGATCCCGGACACAGCGCCAGCCTTGTCCTGGAGCAAGTCTGCTTTCGCCCTGACAACAATATCCTCTGGTTCCGGGGAAAGGTCAGGTTGATCCTCGCCATCAATCAGAAACACACGCAGATCGGCCAGTGCCGCGCGCTCTCGGGCGCGCGTTATCCCTATTCCCTCGACCACATCTGACGTTTCCCGCAATCCCGCAGTATCCAGCAAGGTGACAGGAATGCCGCCAAGATCCATCCGCACTTCAATCACGTCACGGGTCGTGCCAGCGTATTCCGACGTAATCGCCGCCTCACGCCCGGCAAGCGCGTTGAGAAGCGTGGATTTCCCCACATTTGGTGCACCGACAATGGCAACCTCGAATCCTGTGCGAACACGCTCGGCTGTCGCCACACCTGCGCTTTGCCGGCGCAGATCAGCCTGAACCGAGTGGAGGAGATCCGATACCTCGGGTGTAACGTCCACCGGAACGTCTTCATCCGCAAAATCAATGGTCGCCTCAAGAAGCGCTGCGGCGCGGATCAGATCCCGCCGCCACCCCTCGGCCAAGCGACCAAGATCACCCGAGAGGACACGCAAGGCCTGTCGCCTCTGCGCTTCGGTTTCTGCGTCAATCAGGTCTGCCAGACCTTCAACCTGCGCCAGATCCAGACGACCATTCTCAAGAGCCCGGCGCGTAAACTCTCCTGCTTCCGCCGCACGAAGTCCGGGTAAGGCAGAAAGCTCACGCAGAACAGCAGCAATGACGGCTGTGCTGCCATGGAGGTGCAGCTCCACAACGGCCTCGCCCGAAAAACTGACACCGTGAGGAAAGACCAGAACCAGAGCCTCATCAAGTTTGACGCCATCGGCACCTGTCAAGACGCGCAGCGCCGTCCGACGTGGTTCAGGAAGATCCCCGCACAGGTTAATACAAGCCTCATGCGCTTGCGGGCCAGATATGCGCACAACAGCCACGCCCGCGCGACCCTGCGCGGTCGCAAGCGCATAAATCGTATCCATGAAGGTGTAACCTTTTGTTTTAAAACATAAAGTTACGAATTCATCGAATCGAAGAACTCGCCATTCGTCTTGGTTTGCTTCAGTTTCGAGATCAGGAACTCGATAGCGTCCGTCGTGCCCATCGGGTTGAGGATACGCCGCAGAACGAAGGTCTTGTGAAGATCTTTCGCATCAACAAGCAGGTCTTCCTTACGCGTGCCGGACTTGAGGATGTCCATCGCCGGGAACACACGCTTGTCCGCAACCTTGCGATCCAGCACGATTTCAGAGTTACCGGTGCCTTTGAATTCCTCAAAGATAACCTCGTCCATCCGGCTGCCCGTATCGACCAGAGCGGTCGCGATGATGGTCAGCGACCCCCCCTCCTCGACATTGCGAGCCGCGCCGAAGAAGCGCTTGGGGCGCTGGAGGGCATTGGCGTCCACACCACCTGTCAGAACCTTGCCGGACGAGGGAACAACGGTGTTGAAGGCACGGCCCAGGCGCGTGATGCTGTCCAGAAGGATCACCACATCGCGCTTATGCTCGACCAGACGTTTGGCTTTTTCGATGACCATTTCGGACACTGCGACATGTCGGGTTGCAGGCTCATCGAAGGTCGAGGAAATCACTTCGCCCTTCACGGACCGCTGCATGTCGGTCACTTCTTCCGGCCGTTCGTCGATCAGCAGCACGATCAGGTAACACTCAGGGTGATTCCGTTCGATCGAGTGCGCGATATTCTGCAACAGAACTGTTTTACCTGTGCGCGGGGGTGCCACGATCAGCGAGCGCTGACCCTTTCCGATCGGGGCGACAAGGTCGATGATCCGGGCGGAGCGATCCTTGATCGTCGGATCTTCGATCTCCATTTTCAGACGCTCATCAGGGTAGAGCGGAGTCAGGTTCTCAAACGCGATCTTGTGACGCGCCTTTTCGGGATCTTCGAAGTTGATCGTGTTCACGCTGGTCAAAGCGAAATACCGCTCTGCCTCTTCCGGCGCTTTCATGACCCCCTCAATCGAATCCCCAGTCCGCAGCGCATACTGGCGTATCATCTCAGGCGAGACGTAGATGTCATCGGGGCCGGGAAGATAGTTAGCCTCGGGCGAGCGCAGGAAACCGAACCCATCCTGGAGCACTTCAAGAACACCGTCGCCGCCGATCTCCCATCCTTCTTCCGCCATTTCCTTGAGGATGGCGAACATCATGTCGCCTTTCCGCATGGTCGAGGCGTTCTCGATCTCAAGATCCTCGGCCATCGCCAGAAGGTCTTTCGGGCTTTTGGCTTTCAACTCGGCAAGGTTGAGGCGCTCGATGGGTTCTGCAAGATCGTCGTTCATGGGAAATATCCTGAAGACCGGGCGCAACCGCGGCACAAGGTCTTGTCTGATGTGGAAACATCCACCCGGACGGGTGGCGTGAGGTGCTGTTTAGGTAAAAGCAGACGCCAAGTCAATTCGCATCAGAATTTGACGACAACCGCGATCACGATCACGAACATCAGAATGGTCGGCACTTCGTTCATCATGCGGTAACTGCGGCCGGATCTGGTATTGGCCCCCGCAGCGAATTCCTTGCGGCGTTTGCCCAGCCACATGTGAAACCACGTCATCGCAATCACCGAGGCCGCCTTGGCCCAGGGCCAGATTGCGGACCAATCCACGATACCGGGCGTCACCACAAGAAGCAGTCCGAAGATCCAGACCGCAATGATGGAGGGATTCATGATGTAACGATAGAGTTTGAATTCCATCACCGTAAAAACCTGATCCCGGCTGTCACCCGGCTGGGATTGTTCGGCGTGATAGACGAACAGACGCGGCAGATAGAAAATACCGGCCATCCAGGTGATGACTGCCATGATGTGGATCGCCTTGATCCATGGGTAGGCCAGCGCCAGTAAATCCGTCATGTGATCCTCGTGAACTCAGACACCCTCTTAAAAAATAAATATATAAGAGAAAAGGATGATGATTATGTAGGGTCGAGCACTCTCTGGGGATTACCGGGTTACACGGGAGTTGTTCAGACCTTGACGCGACTGTGTAAAAGATCGGGAAAACCTTGGGGCGCGACGCGATTTTCGAAATTTAAGTAAATAAAAACAATATCTTATGTAGGTATTGGTAAGAAATATCCTTGTGGATAGAATTTTGAATCTCAAGCGGACAGATCCACCTGTCCACAATGCGGCATTCCTCCCGTCAACATGTGGAGAAGAGGCGTGGCCGGGGCGTGGGCGTCAACGAAGTTCAGCGCCTTGCATCGAAGTGTAAAATTCCACAGTAATCTTCCCTAACAAATCCTTAACCCCCTCCACTGGTTTATCCACATGCCTGAAACCTTGATACTTGCATCCGGTTCCCTGGTCCGGGCTCAGCTGATGTCGCAGGCAGGGCTTGCCTTTGAGGTCGTGAAGCCAAGGATCGACGAAGACATGGTCCGCGAGGCGCTATTGTCAGAGGGGGCAAGCCCCAGAGATCTGGCCGATGCGCTGGCGGAAATGAAGGCGCTTCGCGTCAGTGAGAAGCATCCCGAGGCCCTGGTCATCGGGTGCGATCAGGTTCTTGATCTGGCTGGCAAGATCCTCTCCAAACCGGCATCGCGTGAGGAGGCGCGGACCCAGCTCCTTGAGTTGCGAGGCAAGAGGCACAGCCTTCTTTCAGCGGTTGTGATCTGTGAAGGCGGAAAGCCGATCTGGCGGCATGTCGGACAGGTCAGGCTGATGGTGAGAGAGTTCAGTGACACATGGCTTGACGGCTATCTTGACCGCAACTGGCCAGACATTGCCGAAGCGGTCGGTGCCTATAAACTCGAGAAAGAAGGCGTGCGGCTTTTCACTCGCGTTGAAGGGGATTACTTCACCGTTCTGGGACTCCCGCTGCTGGACCTTCTGTCCTATCTTTCATTGAGGGGAGATATTGAGACATGACTTTGGATACGACGCCTTTACCCAGGATTCCCTTGGCCGGTGTCATCGGCTCTCCTGTTGCGCATTCAAAATCGCCTGTTCTGCATGGGCATTGGTTGAAAACCTTTGGCATCCCAGGGTTCTATATTCCCATGGATGTCGCGGCCGAGAATCTGTCCGATGTCCTTCGCGCCTTGCCGAAGGCCGGTTTCGTGGGTGTGAACGTGACCGTGCCGCATAAGGTTGCCGTTCTTGACATAGCAGATCTGGTCACGGACCGTGCAACGCTGATTGGCGCGGCGAATACATTGATTTTCCGCAAGGATGGCAAGATTCACGCGGACAATACGGATGGGTATGGTTTCATCGAGAACCTTCGTCAGAATGCTCCACACTGGAACCCCGCAGCCGGGCCTGCCGCGGTTCTGGGCGCGGGTGGCGCCGCGAGGGCTGTTATTGCCTCGCTCTTGGACGTTGGTGTGCCCGAGATCATGATTTCGAACCGGACCCGTATCCGTGCCGAAAGCCTGCAACACGATTTTGGCCACCGTCTGCGCGTTGTCGATTGGGTGCAGGCGGGCAACATGCTTGAGGATGCCGCGACCGTTGTGAACACTACGTCACTTGGCATGGTCGGCAAGCCTGAGTTGCGCGTGCCGCTGGATGGTTTGCAGAAAGGAGCCTTGGTGACTGATCTTGTCTATGCGCCACTGCAAACGCGGCTTCTGCGTGTTGCGCATGATATGGGCTGCGTCACGGTCGATGGTTTGGGAATGCTGTTGCATCAGGCTGTTCCTGGCTTTGAGCGGTGGTTCGGGCAGCGTCCTGTCGTGGATGCGGCGACACGGGCTGCCGTTCTGAAATGACATTTCTGATCGGATTGACAGGCTCGATCGGGATGGGGAAGTCCACCACGGCGAAACTTTTTGCTCAGCAAGGCTGTGAAGTCTGGGATGCAGACGCCGCCGTTCACCGGCTCTATGCCAAGGGGGGCGCTGCTGTGGCACCTGTCGCAGAGGCCTTTCCCGAGGCTGTGGTGGATGGGGTCGTGTCCCGCGACGCCCTCAAGGCAATCATCGGTCGCGACCCATCGGCCTTGCGGCGCATTGAAGAGATCGTCCACCCGCTTGTCGCCAATGACCGCGCGCGGTTCATCGCGGCGGCAAAGAGCGACATAATCGTTCTGGACATCCCATTGCTGTTTGAAACGGGCGGTGAGGCGCGGGTGGACGCTACTGTGTGCGTGTCCGTCGATGCGCAAACGCAGAAGGCCCGCGTTATGGCGCGTGGCACGATGACCGAGGAACAATTCAGAGCGATCCTGTCCAAACAGATGCCTGATGCTGACAAAAGGGCGCGTGCCGATTATGTGATCGTGACAGATACCCCGGAGCACGCCGCCAAACAGGTGCGCGATGTTCTGGCTGACATCAGAAAGCGGATACCCCATGCGTGAGATCGTTCTGGATACCGAAACCACCGGATTTGAACCATCAGAGGGGGATCGGATCGTCGAAATCGGTGCTGTCGAGCTTTTCAATCACATGCCGACGGGTCGCACCTTTCATGAGTATATCAACCCGCAGCGGGCAATGCCGCAAGCCGCGTTTGAAGTGCATGGTCTGGGTGATGATTTCCTGCGGGATAAACCTTTGTTCGCGCAGATCGGTCCCAAGTTTCTGGAGTTCATAGGAGACGCGAAGCTGGTGATCCATAACGCCGCCTTCGACATGAAATTCCTGAATGCGGAACTGGGCTGGATCAAGCTGCCGCTGATACCGATGGATCAGGCGATTGATACCCTGATGATCGCGCGCAAGAAATTCCCCGGCTCGCCTGCATCTCTGGATGCTTTGTGCCGCCGGTTTGGGATCGACACGGAACGGACACTGCACGGCGCGCTTCTGGATAGCCAGATCCTGGCCGAAGTATATCTGGAGTTGATTGGCGGGCGGCAACCTGACTTTGGTCTGGCGACTGAAGCCCAAACCTCTGTCACGACCTCCTCGACCGAGACATGGCGTCCCAAGCCGCGGCCAACTGCCTTGCCATCGCGACTGACACAAGAAGAAGCCGCCGCCCATGACGCCTTTGTCAAGACGATGGGCGACGGCGCACTTTGGCTCAAACAGGGATGATCAGGCGCTGGGTGTCGGTGCCTGTTCCGCCTGACGCCGCGCCAGCTCACCACGGTAAAGCTGCACGAAATCAATGATGTCCATGTTCAGCGGCGGGAAACCACCGTCGCGCGTCACATCCGACACGATGCGCCGCACAAAGGGGAACAGCATCCGCGGGCATTCGATCAGCAGGAAAGGATGCATCTGCTCGTTCGGCACACCTTCGATGTGGAAGACCCCGGCATATTCCAGTTCGAGCAGGAACAGTTTGGAGGTGCTGTCCTTGACCGAACTATCCACGACCAGTTTGAGAGTCACCTCATACTGATGTTCAGCAGTGCGCTTCTTGGCATCCAGATTGACCTGAACCTTGACGTCAGGCTGGACTTCTCCGCTGACGCCCTTCTGGGCCAGCACGTTCTCGAAGGACATATCCTTGATGAACTGGCTGAGGATGCTCATTTTCATTTGCGCGGCCTGCGCCTGCGCGGCGGGCTGGGCGGAAGTGTCGGCGGCGCCATTCTCGGCCATGTGATCTCTCCGGGTGAATAATTGACTGGCAGGTGTCTAGCAGGCCGCTGCCAAAGCCTCAATGCCTCGTCCAGCCAGAGGGACGATGAGTGGGGCGCTTGTCCGGGTCAATCTCGTGAAACTCGCCGTCGATCACGTCCGGGCGCTGCGCGCCATGTGGGGGGCGTGTGAAGGGATCGCGTCTGTTATCGTTGAAAGGATCTTGGCGACCCATCTGAAACCGCGCCACAGACACCCGTGCCCGCAAGAAGGAGAAAACGGCCGAACGGAACTTCGGGATCAGCAAGGCAAGGCCAAGAGCATCGGTGAAAAACCCCGGCGTCAGCAGAAGAACGCCTGCAATCAGGATCATGGCCCCGTGCATCAGAGGTTCGGTCGGATCGTTCATGTCCGAGAAGGATCGTTGCAAGTCAGCCAGAGCCTGCCGACCTTGGGTCTTGACCAGCATTGTCCCGAGAATGGCCGTCAGAATGACGATCCCCAGTGTGGGCCAAAGCCCGATCCAACCACCGACCTGGATGAACAAGGCAATCTCGATCATTGGAATCGCGATAAATGCAGCGAAAAGCCACATGGGGCCGCTCCTTTCATTCTTCGGCAAGGTGGACTTGGCCCACCCCCTCACCTACATAAGAGCAGTCACCGTCCCTTTCCATGCCCTGACCCCACGAGAGGTTCAAATGAATTCGCCCATCCTTCAGCTTCTGGTATTGGCCGGCATCGCTGTTTTCCTGATCCTGCGCCTCAGAAGTGTTCTGGGCACACGGGAAGGGTTCGAGAAACCTGCGGCCCCGCGTGAGGCGCCACAGGCAGACCGCCGCCGCGGGTTCGAGGTCATCGAGGGCGGACCCGATCATGACATCACCGATAATGTGGAAGCCAGCAGCGAGACGGCCAAAACACTTGCCGCGATGAAGCGGGTGGAGCCCGCGTTCAGTGTGGCAGAGTTTCTGCAAGGCGCGCGCTATGCCTATGAGATGATCCTCATGGGGTTCGAGCGAGGTGACATGGATAGCATCAAGCCGTTTCTTGCGGATGACGTTTATGAGACCTTTGCCGAGGTTGTCGCGATGCGAGAGGAAAAGGGCCTGAAGATCGAGGCGGAGTTCATTGGCATCCGTGAGATGGTCCTGAGCAATGCGACCTTTGACAAAGATAGCAATCTTGCCGAAATCTCGGTCAAGTTTACTGGCGAGCTGACCTCTGTTGTGCGCGACAGCGCCGGTGAGGTTGTCGAAGGCAAGCCGAATGAAGTGAAACGCCAGAAGGACATCTGGACCTTTGCTCGCGTTCTGGGCACGGATGATCCCAACTGGCAGCTTGTCGCAACGGGCGAATGATCCGGGCGCTGAAAGCTCTGACTCTGGGTTGGTTGGCCATGACCGCAATTCCGGCACAGGCCGAACCAACCTACAGGATTCTTGATTTCAGCCAACTCGATGGCTGGGCCGACGATGATCATGCAGCAGCGCTACGGGTTTTCCTGAATACCTGCGCGGACATGAAAGATCCCGACTGGTCCAGTCTTTGCGCAGTAGCGCAGGCGGAAGCCCGGCTTCACAGCAATGCGACGGCTTTTTTCGAGCTGTTCTTCCGGCCAGTCCTGATCGAAGATGGCAGGGACGGTCTGTTCACCGGCTATTTCGAGCCGGAGCTGAGTGGATCGCTGAGCCCCTCTGACAGGTATCGCTTTCCCGTCTACAGGATGCCACCAGAGGCGCGCGGAACCTCTGTCTGGTTGTCGCGCTCTGACATCGAAACGACCGGAGCCTTGCAGGGTCGTGGCCTTGAGATTGCCTGGGTCGATGATCCTGTAGAGCTGTTCTTTCTTCAGATCCAAGGTTCTGGCCGGATCAAGCTCCCGAATGGGCGCAGTATTCGTGTGGGCTATGCCGGTGCGAACGGCCATGAGTATCGCTCGATCGGGGCGGAACTGATCCGTCGAGGCACCCTTCCGGCGCATCAGGTATCTGCGGAGGTGATCAAGAACTGGGTCAGGCGCAATCCGGCAGAGGGGCTGGATCTGTTGCGGCATAATCCGTCATTTGTTTTCTTCCGCGAGGTGAGCCACGTTCCCGCCGAACTTGGTCCGCTTGGGGCGATGAACAGGTCCGTGACGGATCTGCGCACAATCGCGGTGGACCCGGCCTTTACGCCACTTGGCGCCCCTGTCTGGATTGAAAAGGACGGTGCCAACCCGATGCGCCGCCTGATGATCGCGCAGGATACAGGCTCGGCCATCAAGGGTGCCCAGCGCGCGGACGTTTTTTTCGGCACAGGGGATGAGGCCGGACGTGCGGCGGGTCAGCTCAAAGACCCGGGGCGAATGGTTGTGCTGATGCCGATCCAGCGGGCCTATGCTCTTGCCACGGTGGACACCCTGGAATGACACGCCGGCGACTGCGGCCGGAGGAGGTCGAACTTTGGCGGCAGATTGCCGCAACGACCGAGCGTCTCCATCCCGATGCCCCGCGCGGAGAAGACGCGCCCGCGCGACCCAAACCGAAACCTCATAAGACACCAAAGCCGCGCTTGCCCGATTTTTCCATCGGTCAGGCAGCAAAGCCAGCGACGGCGGCGGTTGACCTCAAGCCGGCCCTGTCAGATCGTTTGCGCCATGCGCCGGTCAGTATGGACAGCAAGGCCTTCGCCCGCATGAAACGCGGCAAACTCGTGCCAGAGGGGCGGATCGACCTGCATGGCATGACGATCGACCGTGCCCATCCCGCTTTGACGGCGTTCATATTGCGCGCGCAGGCTGGTGGAAAACGGCTGGTTCTGGTGATCACCGGCAAAGGACGTGACCGCGACGAGGGTGGACCGATCCCGGTGCCGCGTGGAATCCTCAAGCATCAGGTGCCGCTATGGCTTTCGACTCCACCTCTTGCACAGGCGGTTTTGCAGATCACCGAGGCGCATATATCGCATGGCGGTGCCGGGGCCTATTACGTCTATCTGCGGCGCAATCGGTAAGATCACAGGACATACCGGCTGATGTCGGCAGACCGCATCAACTCACCCAGATTGGCGTCCACAAAGGCGGCATCAACAGTAATGCTTTGCCCGGCCTTGTCGGGTGCGGTGAATGACAGCTCTTCGAAGACACGCTCCATCACGGTGTAAAGCCGCCTTGCGCCGATATTCTCGACCGTATGGTTGACCTCGGCCGCGATCTTGGCCAGCGCGGCGATGCCGTCATCGGTGAATGTCACCGTGACCTCCTCTGTCGCCATAAGGGCCGTGTATTGCCGCGTCAGCGCATTCTCTGTCTCGGTCAGGATCCGCACGAAATCGTCTTCGGTCAAAGCGCGCAGTTCGACCCGGATCGGCAAACGACCCTGAAGCTCCGGCAGCAGGTCCGAGGGTTTTGCGATATGAAACGCGCCCGAGGCGATGAACAACACATGGTCCGTCTTGACCGGGCCGTATTTCGTGCTGACCGTCGTGCCTTCGATCAAGGGAAGAAGGTCGCGCTGCACACCTTCGCGGCTGACATCGGCACCGCGGGCGTCGGACCGGGCGCAGACCTTGTCGATCTCGTCCAGAAAGACGATCCCATTCTGCTCGACCGCGTCAATCGCGGCACGGTTCACGATCTCATCGTCCAGAAGTTTGTCCGCCTCCTCGCCGATCAGAATCTCATAGCTCTCCGCCACAGACAGCCGCTTGCGCTGCTTGCGTAGACCAAAGGCTTTGCCGAACAGATCCCCCAGGTTCATCATGCCCATCTGGTTTCCGGGTTGTCCCGGAATATCCATCATCGGAAAGGGGCTGCTCGTGTCGGTCACATCCAGTTCGATCAGAGTATCGTCCAGTTCGCCCGCTTTCAGTTTCTTGCGAAACATCTCACGCGTGCCTTCCCGGGCATCTTCGCCTGCGATGGCGCTGATGACCCGCTCTTCGGCGGCAAGATGTGCCTTGGCACGCACGTCTTCGCGCATGTGCTCTCGGGTCATGACGATGGCGATGTCCACCAGATCGCGGATGATCTGTTCGACATCGCGGCCGACATAGCCCACCTCGGTGAACTTTGTCGCCTCGACCTTGAGGAAGGGTGCGCGGGCCAGCTTGGCCAGTCTCCGGCTGATCTCGGTCTTGCCGACGCCTGTTGGCCCGATCATCAGGATGTTCTTGGGATAGACCTCATCGCGCAGATCATCGCCCAGTTGCTTGCGACGCCACCGATTGCGCAGAGCCACGGCAACGGCGCGCTTGGCATCCTTCTGGCCGATGATGAAGCGATCCAGCTCGGACACGATTTCGCGGGGGGTCAGGTCAGTCATGGTAGTCCTTCCGGGGGAAAGTCGTTACTTGCGGATCGTCTCGACCGTCAGGTTGCCGTTGGTATAGACGCAAATATCGGCAGCGATTGCCATGGCCTTGCGGGCGATGGCTTCGGCATCCAGATCGGTGTCCATCAGGGCGCGCGCTGCGGCCAGGGCATAGTTGCCGCCCGAACCGATGGCCGTCACATCATGTTCCGGCTCAAGCACATCGCCTGCCCCGGTGATCACATAGATGTCGGCCCCATCGCTGACGATCAGCATGGCTTCGAGCTTTTGGAGATACTTGTCCGTGCGCCAGTCCTTTGCCAGCTCGACCGAAGCGCGGGCCAATTGACCGGGCGTCGCCTCAAGTTTCGCTTCCAGCCTTTCCAGCAGGGTAAAGGCATCTGCTGTCGATCCTGCAAAGCCGGCCACAACGTCGAAACCGCCGGGCGACAAGCGGCGCACCTTGCGCGCTGTGCCCTTGATGACGGTCTGACCAAGGCTGACCTGACCATCCCCGGCAATGACCACCTGCCCGCCCTTTTTGACGCCGATGATCGTCGTGCCGTGCCATCCGGGGAAGTCTTTGTCTGCCATAAGTCTGCTCCTTGTGTTGCCGACTATATGGAACCTGGCGCGCCACGGCACAAGGGCGGCCCTTGCCAGTGTCCCTGCCCGACCCTAGCTTGCCGCCTATGACGAGTGCGATGACAGTGACATTTTACCTCGACGACAGTCTGCGCTCCAGCGCCGAGGCGGGAACCCATAACTTCATCGGCAAGGTAGAGAAGCAGCTGAAATCCGCAGGTTTCGAGGTTGAGTTTCGCGCCAATTCAAGCGCCGCGCGTCTGGCCTCGGCGCTGAGGCCGGGTTACGCGATGTTCCACATGGATCAGCCAACCCATGCGCGTGCCTTGACCATGCGGCGGGTCTATCACTATCCATTCTGGCAGATCGAACCCACGACAGAAAGATGGGATTGGCATGTCGCCAGGACGGTGTTTGACCCCGAGAGTGTTGATCCGGTTGAAGCGCAAAAGTTCAAGTCGTTCTGGCGCAAGCGTCTGTTCTCCGACATGGCAGAGCCGACGCGGGAAGGGTTTGTCTATCTGCCCCTTCAAGGCCGATTGACCGAGCGGCGGTCCTTTCAAAGCGCCAGCCCGGTTGAGATGGTTCAGGCAGCCTTGACCCAAGAGCCCGAGCGACGTGTCGTTGCGACCTTTCACCCCAGGGAAAGCTATACGGACGCGGAACGGCAAGCGATCTATGATCTGGCCGACGCCCATCCCCGGCTGAGCATCAAGACAGGGGGCATGGATCGGTTGCTTTCGGCGTGCGACTATGTGGTGACACAGAATTCATCCGTGGCCTTCAACGCCATGTTTTTTGACAAGCCGATGATCCTGTTTGCGCGATCTGATTTTCATCACCTCGCCCTCAACGTCTCGACCTTGGGTATAGAGACAGCCTTCGCCAGAGCAGAGGATCCTGCGCCGGACTATGCCCCCTATCTGTGGTGGTTCTGGCAGAGGATGTCCATCAACGCCGGCAGGCCAGAGGCGGAGGATCAGATCAGCGCATCCCTGCGCAGGGGCGGGTGGCCGCTTTGACAATCCGCGACTGAAAAAGGGCGCCGACCGGGGCGCCCTTTTCAATAAACAGCCCAGCGATGGATCAGATCGCGCTTTCGATCCAGCTTTGCAGCGCGGCCTTGGGTGCAGCACCTGCGCGGTTCGCCACGACCTGTCCATCCTTGAACAGGAACAGCGCCGGGATACCGCGCACGCCCATGGCGGCTGCGGCATTGGGGTTGCTGTCTACATCGACCTTGGCGATTTTCACGCGGCCGGCAAATTCAGCAGACAGCTCTTCCAGAGCCGGGCCGATCTGCTTGCAGGGGCCACACCACTCGGCCCAGAAATCCACAAC